>JADFVX010000065.1 GCA_015222755.1 Pseudomonadota bacterium
CACTAGTAGTATATGGGTATAAAATCTGCTAGACTTGAGCTCAAAGCTTAAACGAGGTCTGTCTTGCACGAGCTCCCCCTTCTTAAAGATATTGTCATACTGCTCTTTGCCTCTATCGTCACATCACTGGTCTTTTACCGTCTGAAGATACCCACGATTATAGGCTTTATACTGGGCGGCATCATCATCGGCCCCTACGGTGCGGGGTTGATCCATGAAAAAGAACTCGTCGATGTTATGGCCGAGATCGGCATCGTCCTCCTTCTTTTTACCATCGGTATAGAGTTTTCTCTTTCAGAGATCAAGGCGATAGGAATCAGGGGGCTGACAGTCGCGCTGGCACAGGTGCTGCTGACTACCTTTGTCGTAGCCGGGGTGGCCACACTCTTTGGCATACCTATTATCGTCGCCTTCTTCATCGGTTTTGTCATCACCCTGAGCAGCACCGCAATAGTCCTGAAAATCTACATGGGCAACGGCGAAATCGAGGCGCCCCATGGCAGGCTTGCACTGGGGACACTGCTGACCCAGGACATGGCAATAGTACCGATGGTGCTTTTTGTCCAGATATTCGGTGCAGGAGGAACGCCATCCTTTATTGAGGTGAGCAAGACACTCGGTCTGGCTATTATTGCCGTTTTCGGCATCATTGCAGCGGCCTACTACATATTTCCACTGCTCCTTCGCAATGTGGTCAAGCTTAACAGCAGCGAGGTCTTTACCATGGCGGGGATGTTCGTATGCCTGGGAACGGCATGGCTATCGGCACACTTCGGACTTTCTCTTGCGCTGGGCGCATTTATCGCAGGTATCGTTATATCTGAATCGGAGTATAATCACCAGACTACCGCGTCGATCCTTCCCTTCCGGGACATCTTCAACTGCATATTCTTCATCTCCATAGGCATGCTGATAAAGGTAGAGGTCCTGTTTGAGCAGTGGCTGCCTGTACTTATTATGACCATCGCCATTATAGTCCTTAAATCTGCGATAATCACCGCAGTGACTACGGTGCTGCGCTACCCCTTGCGGATAGGATTTGTGACGGCTATGGGGCTGGCACAGGTGGGGGAATTTTCTTTCGTTCTCTTAAAGATAGGCGAAGGGCAGCAACTTATAGATCAGGGACTCTACCAGCTCTTTCTATCATCGATAGTATTCTCAATGATACTGACCCCCCTGCTTATCAAGCTAGCGCCGATTATTGCCGAAAAGGTACGCGACTTGGGGCCGAAGATCGAAGAAACAGAAGAAATGCTGGGAGGCAAATCTGCAAGCGCCATCAACCACGTTATCATTGCGGGATATGGTATTGCAGGACAGCACCTGGCTAACGTCCTGAAAAAGACAGGCATTCCCTATGTCGTCATCGATATAAACCATGAAAATATCAAGATGGCATCAAATGACGGGCACGACGCACACTATGGCGATGCCAGCTACTCTGAGGTATTGAAAAGCATAGGCGGCTCTGTGGCAAAGGTACTTGTTCTGGCCATATCAGACCCGGCAGTGACCCGGCGCGCTATAAAGATAGCCAGGGCAGTCAACCCGAAACTTCATATCATAGTGCGTACGC
The DNA here is from genome assembly GCA_015222755.1 of Pseudomonadota bacterium. GTDB lineage: Bacteria > Desulfobacterota > JADFVX01 > JADFVX01 > JADFVX01 > JADFVX01. Next base: position 1,580 of record JADFVX010000065.1, read on the forward strand.
AGTTTATGGGTGAGATAAATGCCCTTTCAGAACTCGGCGCCGATCAGGTTATCCCTGAGGAGTTCGAGACATCCATAGAGATCTTTTCCAGGGTGCTCAAGGAGTATAAAACGCCTGTAAATATAATCCAGAACCAGATAGACATGATACGCTTGGAGGGCTATGCCATGCTGAGAGGCAGCTCGCTGAAAATGGAAAAGATAACAGAGCTTACGTCCTTCCTTGCAGCAAGCGTAAGCGAGACTTTTTTTGTCAGGCCCGGGAGCCCTGCCGATGGGAAGACTATAAGGGAGCTGAACCTTAGAAAGGAAAGCGGAGCCAGCATCATCGCTATTGCCAGCAAGGGGCAGACGAAAAGCAACCCTTCCCCGGACTATCTGATAGAGCACGATGACATACTTGTACTTCTTGGCAGTCACGCCGAGATTACAGCTGCTATAGAACTACTGAGCTTGCCTCCGGAGACAACTTGACGCTCCACAAGGGGCTATGCTAAATTCCGCTCCTGAAATAAACATGACAAATCTTTTGGAGAATCAATGAACTGCCCAAAATGCGGATATGTTAGTTTTGACCATCTCGATGAATGCAAGAACTGCGGCCAAGACCTGTTGGAGCACAAGGCCAGGCTGGGAATCAAGTCATTCAAAAAAAATGAAGCCTCAGAATTGCCCCTGGTTCTGGAAAATCCACAAGAGCTTCTTCCGCCAAGGCACAATGAAACCGCAATAGAGACAGAATCCACCGGCACTGAAACTGAAAGCGATGAAGGCCCGGAGATAGAAACTGGCATTTCAAGCATTGAAGATGATGATGAAATGGATGTTCCAGATCCCGAAGAAGATCCCTTTTTCCCTGACGACCTGCCTGTAGACACTAGCGATGACACATTATCGGCCAAGCTTGATTATATATTTGAAGACAAAGAGGAAGGTGCTGCAATCGGGGACAGCTTGCAGATGCCGCTTGTATTCACCGAAAGAAGTAAAAACCCTATAATAGAAGAAACCCTTAGTGGCAAGACCGGACAGGAAGGCATAGTACCTCTTGTCAGCAAAACAGTATTTTTAAAAAGGGGGCTGGCCTTCGGGCTGGATTGTGCGATACTTTTGGGGACCCTGTGCCTTTTCCTTTACCTTGGTTTATTCATACTGAAAAGCAAGGCACTTATAAGTACTGCCGCCTTGACGATGGGCATTATAACGACAAAACTTCTAGTTCCAATAATCTTTCTCTCACTTGTTGTCAGCGCCGCATATTTCAGTTTCTTTCATGGAACAACGGGACAGACGCCCGGCAAGATGCTCTTTGATCTTAAGGTAGTTGGGCAGGACAATGGGGCAGTTGGGATGGACAAGGCCTTTCTTCGCTGGTTCGGCTATATAGTATCTGCTCTTCCGCTCATGGGCGGGTTTCTTATGGCCTTAAAGGACAAAAACGGACAGGCCCTGCATGACAGGATAGCTGGAACCTATGTGGTGGTAGCAAGACCTCAGACAGTGATAGAGGAAGAGGCGAACAGTTTGTCCTCCGAAAAAGGTAAAAACTAATCTCTTGGCACTGCCAGCATCCTGTCAAGGGCGGCCTTTGCAGGCAGGCGTATCTCTTCCGGCACCTTTACCACATTCTCCATCGTCTGCAGTGATTCAAGAAGGTCTTCCAGTGTGGTCAGTTTCATATTGGGGCAGATAAGACAATCCGAGGGCAAAATAAACTCTTTGTCAGGGTTTTCCTTGCGAAGACGGTAGAGTATACCCATCTCAGTTCCTATGATTATCTTTTTCGCATCTGTCTTCTTCGCAAATTCATACATACCTGAAGTACTGCATATGTGATCGGCATGTTCCAGTATTTCAGGGGCACATTCCGGATGCGCCATAAAAAGAGCACCGGGATTGTCCTCCTTCGCCTTTATCACCTCTTCAGGCATCAGCAAATGATGTGTTGGGCAGAAGCCCTCCCACCAGGTCACATTTTTTTCAGGTACCTGTTTGGCCACATACTGGGCAAGGTTTTTATCGGGGGTCATAAGTACGGTGTCGCCATCAACTGAGCGAACTACCTTGACTGCATTGGCCGAAGTGCAACAGATATCGCTTATGGCCTTAACATCCGCGGTAGAGTTGACATAGGTTACAATTGGCACACCGGGAATCTCTTTTTTCTTCTCCGCCAATGCCTCGGCATCTACCATATCCGCCATAGGGCAGCCGGCATCCATCCGTGGGAGTATGACCGTCTTGTCCGGTGAAAGGATGGAGGCGCTTTCCGCCATAAAATGCACTCCGCAGAAAACAACCACATCTTTATCCGTATTTGCCGCCTCTATACTAAGACCAAGTGAGTCACCGGTAATATCGGCAATTTCCTGTATTTCGTCACGCTGGTAGTTATGGGCCAGTAAAAGGGCGTTACGCTCCTTTAGCAGGCACCTTATCTCTTTGACCATTTCTTCTTTGTTCAAGGCGGTCTCCTGAAGATGATTTTGATTCGGATAAATATGGCACAGGGGGCGGCTAAAAGTCAACGGACTTGCCTGAGATCAAGCAAAAAATGCAACTAGGGAAAGTGGGGAAATTAAATATATTCACCTCTGCATCAGGCAGCTTAAGAGCGAAGTTGTAAGCTTCACCGGGGCCGGTTTTTTTCTTGGAGGGCAGAAAAAAACTATCTGTGGGCGCAAACCCACTGAATGAAAGAACAGCCATTATCTAATTGCCTGTCTCCCGTTCCTTTATTACCGGCAGAGGTGGATAAAACTTCAGCCTGTTTCTGATTTTTTATTGTATAAAGAAAGCCTCTCTTGGCCTCTACTCAGTGCTCGACTTTCACTTCCATTTATGGTAACTATCTATGGACTTTTAATTTTTCTTTTATACATCAAAGAGGAGACCTATGTTACGACCAGATGAGATACCTGCCCATATTGGCATGCGCAGAAAGATCATGGATGATACTCTTCCCACACCGGAAGGAAAACTGCTTCCACACCCGGCGGAAAAAGCCCCCAGAATATTTGCTGACACTGGAGACATTAAGGAGATCAGGCCGCTTCATGATGCAGGTATCATATCGGGTGTAACAACTAATCCTACACTTATGAAAAAGGCAGGTGCCGACTCCTGGGAAAGCGCCAAAAATATGATGAAGGAAATCGTCAAGCTCCTGGACCCTCACCCTGTTTCACTTGAACTGACAGAGATCACAAAAGAAAAGATGATCCCGCAGGCAGAAAAACTTGCCTCCTACGGTCATAACGTAGTCATCAAGGTGCCTATTGGCGGTTATGAAGCGGTAGACAGCTCCATAGATAGAAATACAGGCCTCAAGGTCCTGCACGAACTATGGTCAAGAGATATAAAAACAAATGCCACCCTCATCTTTAACAGCACCCAGGCCCTCTGGGCAGCTCGTGCAGGGGCCACATATGTTTCTCCTTTTTTGGGGCGTGTGGCAGATTATATGTACAAACATGATGCCGTAGAGATGCCTCTTGGAAATTCCCTGTACCACATGGAAGACCACCGTGGAGGCAAGGAAAACAGCCGCCTCTTCAATACCTCCTACGTCGCTGCGGGCGGCGATAGAAAGGATGCCGGCATAAGGCTGATCCACGAGATAGCCGTTATCTTTGCCAACTACCGCATAAAAACGGAGGTGCTTGCCGCCTCCTACAGGAACGATGTGCAGGTTCCGGAATCACTACTCTGCGGGGCAGACATCCTCACCGTGCCGGCACCTATCCTTATGGCTGTGGCCGACCATCCTCTGACCGATGAAGGCATGAAGGCATTTGTGGAAGACAGCAAAGCTTTCGATCACTAGACAGACCATATAAAAAATAGCATATTGAAGCACAGATTCTGCCCTTGTTTCATGCAGTTTTCCTTTGACATGAATTGCTCATTTGGCTATCATACACGCTTCTTTTATTATGGATATTCAAAAAACATTAGAGTTCATTTCCGACGATCTCACCAGAGTTGAAGAGGAGTTCAAGCACAACCTGAAATCAGAGGTGCAGCTGATTTCAACGGTTGGTGAATACCTCCTCTTAAGCGGTGGAAAGAGAATTCGCCCCATCCTTCTCCTCCTTGCCGCAAGGCTTTCAGGCTACGGCGGAGACAAACATATCCTCCTTGCAAGTGTTGTAGAATTTATACACACAGCAACATTGCTCCACGACGATGTAGTCGATAGTGCCGAACTCCGCCGGGGCCAGGAATCTTCGAACTCCATTTGGGGCAATGAGGCCTCTGTCCTCATAGGTGATTTTTTGTACTCAAAGTCATTCTCTATGGCCGTAAAGTGCGACAACATAAAAATACTGAGAACTCTGTCTGATGCTACAACAGACATGGCTCAGGGCATGGTGTTTGAACTAATCAAGACCAGCGATATGGAAACGACAGAGGAAGATTACATACGTGTGATCATAGATAAAACTGCCGTACTGATAGCTGCTGCCTGCCAGGTGGGTGGAATTATTGCCGGAGTTGATGAAAGCAAGGAAAAAGCCCTCAGGGAATTTGGTATGAACATTGGAATAGCCTTTCAACTTATGGATGACAGAATGGATTACATATCCAATGAAGAGGCTTTTGGAAAAACAATAGGCACAGACCTTCAGGAAGGAAAAATAACTCTTCCCCTTATTAATGCATTAGAGGAATGTAGCGGAGCAGAACGTGAGTATATAGCTGGCCTTGTCGAGTCAGAAAACATTACTGACAAAGAGTTTCAGGAAGCCCTTGTCATTATAAACAGATATGGTGGAATAGAGTACACGCTTGACAAGGCAAAAGACTATATTTCCAAGGCAAAAAACAGCATAGCCATCTTCGAAGATTCTAATGAAAAAAACGCACTTTTGGAACTTGCAGACTACGTCATAGAGAGAGAATGCTGATCTTTCAGCAATTCCCCCTTTGTTTCAAATATATCTATATTCCAAACGATTAGACCTTTCACTGAATTTTATACAGGAAAAGAAAGACCATGAAAAAACTGGATAAATTTCGCCTTAGGCTAGGAAAACAGGAATTTGTTCCCATAATGCTTGGGGGCATGGGTATGGACATATCTACTGCCGAGATGGCTATAGAGTTCAGTCGTCTGGGCGGCATAGGTCACATATCAGACGCAATGGTAGAAGCTGTATCGGACAGGCGTTTTGGCACCCACTTTGTCAAGGACAAGTACCAGCTTTATAAGCGCCTTGCTTCCAGCCCCAACAAGGCCGAGGTCCAGTTTGACCTGGAACTACTGCGAAAAGCCGCCACTCTCCATGTGGAAAAAACGATGAATGAAAAGCGTGGTGATGGCGGAATATACATCAACTGCATGGAAAAGCTGACGATGAACAATCCGAAAGAAACGCTTCAAGTCAGACTTTCAGCTGCAATGGATGCAGGTATAGACGGTATAACATTGAGCGCCGGTCTTCATCTGGGCAGCTTTGAACTGATTAAAGACCACCCACGTTTCAGGGATGTAAAACTTGGAATTATCGTCTCCTCCCTAAGGGCATTGACACTTTTCCTAAAACGCGCTGCCCGCGTGGACAGACTCCCTGACTTTGTCGTAGTAGAAGGCCCTCTTGCCGGCGGCCACCTTGGCTTCGGACTGGAAGACTGGAAAAAATATAACCTTAAAGACATAACAACAGAGGTCCTGAACCATCTGGAGGAAAAGGGCCTTGCGATCCCTGTCATCCCCGCAGGAGGTATTTTTACAGGAACAGACGGGGTGGAGTTTCTGGAGATGGGCGCTTCTGCCATACAGGTTGCAAACCGTTTTACCATCACAGAAGAAAGCGGCCTTCTTGCTGATGCAAAACAGGAGTACCTGAAGGCGACGGAATCCGACGTTGAAGTAAATATGACATCTCCCACGGGCTATCCGATGCGTATGCTAAAAATAAGTCCCTCCACCGGTTCCGGCGTAAAGCCGAACTGCGAGTCTCTGGGATACCTGCTCGACAGGGACGGCAACTGTTCATACATAGCCGCCTATGGCCGCGCCTCAGAAGGCAAAAAGGGCAGGATCTCTGTTGATGAAAAGACCTGTCTATGTACCCACATGAGAAACTATAAATGCTGGACATGCGGCCACTATGTCTACAGGCTGAAAGACACCACCAACCTGCTGCCGGACGGGACATATCAGCTGCTTACAACGGCACATGTTTTTAAAGACTACCAGTTCAGCACCGACCACGAGATAAAACTCCCCCCCCTGCCCCCGGCAGAAAAATAGCCACATTTTTAGCTTGGGATGAAACAAACTGCTAACTGAAACGGATGGACAGACCCTTTATCTACCTTGATAACGCCGCCACCTCCTTCCCGAAACCGGAAGCCGTACTTAAAGCTGTCGATCATGCACTACGCGTTGTCGGTGGAAGCCCCGGGCGTTCAGGCCACCGCCTTGCCATAAATGCTGACAAGATCATATTTGAAGCACGTGAAAACATATGTCGTCTTTTGGGTATAGCTGACAGTTCACGTCTCATCTTTACCTCAGGCGCGACGGAATCTCTTAACCTTGCAATAAAAGGTATTCTTGAAAGTGGAGATCACGTCGTCATATCATCTATGGAGCACAGCTCCGTCACAAGACCTCTTCATTCACTGTCACAAAAAGCTGTGGAGGTAACAAAGGTCAAATGTGACAAAAAAGGTCTGCTTGCCCCTGACGATATCACTAAGGCCATCAAAAAAAATACCCGTCTCATCGTACTGACCCATGCCTCTAATGTAACCGGTACCATTCAGCCCGTCTGTGAAGTGGGTAAAATCGCACGCGAAAGAGGCATTACATTTCTCGTTGATGCCTGCCAGACGGCAGGAGTCTTCCCAATAGACCTGGAATCGATCCCCGTTGATATGCTGGCAGCATCGGGACATAAGGGACTCCTTGGCCCCCAGGGGACAGGCATCCTCTATATCCGGCCGGGGATAAACCTGTCTCCCCTCAAAGAGGGTGGGACAGGACGAGGCCCATCTGATGATAAACAACCAGAAGCATTGCCTGATCGTTTCGAGGCAGGCACAATGAACACCCCCGGTATCGCCGGACTTGGCGCAGCTGCTGCCTTTCTGCTGGAACAGACCGTGGAAGCGGTAAGACAAAAAGAGATGCTTTTATACAAACAACTCTTGGAAGGACTGATTGCCATCGAAGGAGTCACCACATACGGCAGCAGTGACCCTGGAAAAAAAGTTTCCCTTCTGAGTTTCAACATTGAAGGTCTCGACCCTTCACTGGTCTCCTTCCGCCTGGACGAGGAATTTGACATTCTATCTCGAAGCGGTCTCCACTGTGCACCTGATGCGCACAAGACGGTAGGCACATTTCCCGAGGGAGCAGTTCGGCTCAGCCCCGGCTTTTACAACATCCCTGGAGATATAGATAAAACTATCGCCGCCATCCACCGGATAGCCAAAGAGCGCTGACCTATGCCAGTTAAAGATAGTAGAGAGTCTCTGAAGACGATGGAAGGAACTTTTCTGGTCTTTGAGACAACCCACCTGACTATGAAGGCGGAAAGCACCTTGAAAGAAGCAGACATCCCAGTTAGGCTTTTCCCCAAGCCGAGGAAGATTATAAGTGAATGCGGGCTTATAATGAAAGTCTTGGATAGTGATTTGGGCACTGCAAAGAGCCTACTGAAAGAAAAAGGGATTGAGATCAAGGCTGAGCTGCAGCTTTAATAAAAAAGCCCCCAAAAATTGGGGGCCATGAAGTCCTGATTTATAAAAGTTTTTTTATGCCTCTGGAATTGCCACAGGATACTTAGACTTGTACTCCTCTATGTCCTCCTTTTTCATGCCCCGCAGTGATTGTCCAAAACTCTTAAGAAGATCTTTTTGAACACGATTATACTTCAGCCTGCGGGTAGTTGCCATATCATCGTTAAGCCAATCTATTAAAAAGATACCGGCAAGGAAATCGACGATTTCAAGGGGATGGTATTCAGCTTCAACACCGACGACAAAAAGTCCAACCTTGCCACCTATGCCCCAATAGTCTCGGTAGTCCTGGTAGAGTTTATTACTCGGTTTGTGAAGGGCTACTGCACTTGCCGTCACACCACCTGGCCCGAAGAGTCCTCCTTTCGCACCAGCAACTGCAGTTCCACCGACAGGCCCAACGGCAATATCAAAACTGCTTTCCGCTCGCCCCCCAGGCCCGCCTTTCTGATAATAACCAAGCCCGGCAGAACTCCCCGTATAGGCGACAACTTGTGCGGCTCGTGTCACCCAGGCACCGGCACCAAGCTGGGGCCCGACGTTGACTTCCACTGTAAACATATCAACAGCATCCTTTATGCGATCGGGGATATACCATAAGACCTTCTCTAGTACAGACGCTTTGTGAGGAGCCCTCAACCCTTTCTTGTTGAAGCCCAGCATAGAGTCTTCAGAAAGACCCTTCAGGGTTTCAGAAGGGACTTTCTCAAGGATAGTATTTATCCTAGGATCATCAGGATGGAACTGTTGTGCCATTTGAATCATCTTGACACCTTCTTCCATCTTGCCCTCCTCAATGAGGAACTCTCCTTCCTTAACAGCTGACTGTACCTGGCTGTTGAGCGTTCTCATGTCAACCTTTGGCGCACAGGCTGGAAGAGCAGTAACAAATAAAAACACCGCAAATGTCAGTGACTTTGCGTACCTTTTCAACTTGGACAGATCACGATACTTTACATTTTTCTGCATTGAACCTCTCCTTTTAATAGATTTCTTCTAAATTTAAACATTGGAATATACATTAATAAATTACCACAAAGCAAGCTAGTCGACCCCACCCCCAGCATGATTTTTTATGAATCTCTATATATCACAAGAGAAACAAAAATGCACAACATATTTTGCCTTAAGCTACTACATTTTTTCAAATGGCATATGTAATCAATTAATGCTAAAAGCCTTCCACAGAGTTTTAAGTAAATAACCATGAGTACAAAGCTTTCCCTTAGATGCACCTATAAAAACTTTGTGGCACACTTAAAAGTCGCTCAGTCCCCTCATAGTTTAAGGGCTTTGGGATTCAATTCGAATCTTGTTTGACAGAATATGTGCCCGCCGTGTAGCTTCGGGCAACCTGTATTTTGTGCTACACCCAAGGACTAGCTCCCTACTTTCTTCTATTGTGACCAAGTGCCCCGACGATACAAAAACAGGTTTGACACCCTTCCTCGTTCTAAGTACAGTTCCGACCTCAAGCCCATGATAAACCAGAGTTGCAAATTCTCCCTTGTCGATGCCGGGTTCATTGTATTCACCTACGAGCCGTGTCTTCGCACAGCCTATGGTAGGGATATCCAGAAAAAGACCGATGTGAGAGGCGATACCTATGCCCCTCGGGTGGGCTATCCCCTGTCCGTCGAATATTGCAAGATCGGGGACGGTCTTCAGCTCTTTGAAGGCCTCAATAACAACAGGCCCTTCCCGGAAGGAGAGCAGGCCGGGGATATAGGGGAAGTCTACCCTGCCGCTGGCGCATGACTCCTCTATGACTTCAAGTCCGGGAAAGGAAAGGATGACAATGGCGGCATGAAACAGGTCGCCATGTTTCTCGTAAGACACGTCTACACCGGCAATGAGTTTAGGTGTTTTTTGAAGTTCACGAAATACCAGTCTCTCACGCAGCCTTTGCTGGAGCGCTACCGCCTCTTTCGGTGCGATGTCCCATCGGTGCAATTCTTTGACCTTCATATATTCTACGGTATAGCACTATTTTTTTATTTGCAACTTTTTTAAGATTAGCTTATCTTATATTCAAGAATATGAATATCTGAATATGTTTTTTTGAGGGATTATGGAAAAGGAAGAGATAAGGGCAGCAGATTTTTCAACTGAGGCAGAGATGCTCAAGGTGCTGGGGCATCCTGTAAGGCTTAAGATAGTCGTAGGCCTTACGGCAAATGCCTGCTGTGTGAAAGATATATGGGAGTGCATGGACCTTCCACAGCCGGTAGTTTCTCAGCATCTGGCAGTCCTTAAGAGTAGAGGAGTTGTTGAGGCAAAAAGAGAGGGGAAAAAAATGCTTTATTCAGTTTGCAGTCCCTTCGCCAAAAAAGTGGCAAGATCGCTTGTCAGCAGTATGGGCTGACGTTTTCATAAAATAAAAATTTATTGGAGGTAAAATGAAAGTTCTAAATATTCTATTGCTAGCGCTTCTGATGTCAATCTGCGCAAGTCCGCTTGCTGCGCAGGAGCTTGTAGATGCAAGACAGCTAAAGGCAAAAAAGATCGCAGATGAGATAATCGATATGCGAAGCGAACGGGCGGCATTGCTGATCCATGCTGACAAGGCCGTAACGCCGAAGCTTTTTAAGGAAGTATGCGGGGCTGTAAAAAAGCGCGCCATGGCACTTGCCAGGGAGAACAAGGTAAAGATAAGGCATGCCGC
>JADFVX010000066.1 GCA_015222755.1 Pseudomonadota bacterium
ACTTGCGGAGCAGAGGTTTCAACTTGCGGAGCAGAGGTTTCAACTTGCGGAGCGGAGGTTTCAACTTGCGGAGCGGAGATTTCAACTTGCGGAGCATGAGCTGCCGGCACATCTGCTGCCGGGTCACCTCCTGCATCTATTATAGCGTTCAGTTTTTCAAGGATACCATCAATAGGATATTCCTCCTCATCACCGCTATCCACCTTCTCAATGAGCAGCTTGACAATGTCCATTGACTCCAAAAATATGTCCATAGTGTAGGTAGTTAGTTCCTGTTCGCCATGCCTCAGCTTATTAAACAGGGTCTCCATCACATGACATACATCTATTAGCTGTCCAAAACCGAGGAAGCCGGAGGCCCCCTTTATGGTATGTACAGCCCTGAAGATCGAGTTAAGAAGTTCCTTGGTCTCCTCTTCAGAGCCTGATTTCTCCAGCTCAATAAGATCCTTATCGAGGCTTTCAATGAGCTCGTTACTTTCTACAATAAAATCTTGGATGATCTCTTGCATTTCATCCATAAATACACTCTCCCATAGCTACACTATTTATAAATACAATTAAGCAAAAAGGTCATTCAGCAGGTCATCCACCTCTGATTGACCCACAGCCTCTCCTTTTTCCTGAGGACCTTTGAGTTCAAGCTTTTCTATCTTTGCCAGCAGCTCTTTTTCTTTCTCCAGCTTTTCATCATCCACAGCAACTGATTTCTATTTCTTGATATTAAAGGACAGGATCATCTTCATAAGCTTGTTCTCAATCCCATTCACAAGGGCAATAATTTTCTCTATTCGCTGACCCGTGAGATCCAGGAAGTTACATGCCTCCATTATACTCATCAGTTTCTGGTTATTGTGGCTGGATACATCTTCAAGTTCCTTTATGGCAGCATCGATCTTTTCCCCTGTCGAAGCACCGCTCTCTTCCTTTGCTTCCTTCAAAAGCGCCATGGCCGTAGCTATAGCGGCATCTTTTTCAAGTATTTCCTCTGTAGCTGCCAGCATCTTGTCTGTAGCTTCCTCCGTAGACGCCACTATAGCCTCAAGCCGGCCTGATGCCTCAGGAAGGTCCTCTTCACTTATCTGTGCGGCGTCAAACAACCGGAGACCCTTTTTCGTATCGTTAATATATTTTGCGAGTTCACCAAGTTCACCGTAGAGTTCGAGGTCTCCACCTGTAGCGCCTTCAAAGGTACCCTTCACGTGCTCAACAGGTGTCTGAAGGTCTTCCCTTGGAACCTCAACCTTTCCTGAGGTATCATCTGTGGCGCAGTTATTTTTTCTTTCAACCTCTTCCACCCCAGCCAGACCTCGGTGCTCCATTACTTTTTCCACAGCAGGGCCTCCAGGTTCGTCCTCTTGCACTGTGCCATTCTCCGTTTGAGTTTTCTCTACTCTTAAATCCTCTACAGCATTAGAAAAATCATCATTTTTTATCTGTTCTGGCACCCTTGGACCTTCGATCATCTCTATCTCATCTGCATCAAAGACACGACAAACATTGAGAAGTATTAAAAGCCTGTTCTCAAGCTTTCCAACACCACTGATATAGTCAGAGTCAATACCGCCTATCATGGAAGGTGCAGGCTCAATACTCGACGCCGGAAGGCGCAACACTTCGGAAACAGCATCGACGATAAAGCCGACAATACGACCGCCCACATCCATGACAATTATCCTGGTATTTTTGCCTATATTTTCCGAAGGAAGAGCGAAGCGCTTTCTAAGGTCTATAATAGGCACAACATTGCCCCTAAGATTGATCACACCTTCCACAAAATCAGGTGACTTTGGTATACAGGTGATTTCCATCATTCGAATAATCTCCTGTATTTTCAGAATATCGACAGCAAATTCTTCTTCGCCTAGCCTGAAGCTGACAAGCTGATGAAGTTCACCTTTAGCAGATTTTCCAGATTGCTCATTTTTCATTATTTTCAGTTTATATATTTTTTAATCTCTGTCAGCAACAAGTCTTTTCCCACAGGTTTCGTCAGGTAACACGATGCTCCCACTTTAAGCCCCCTGCTTCTTTCTGCCTCATCTGCCTCAGTAGTAAGCATTACAATGGGGATGTCCTTATATGAATCATCCTCCTTCATGGAACGTATCAACTCAATTCCATCCATTTGCGGCATATTCAAATCAGTCAGGACTATATCTATATCATTTCTTGCCAATTTTTCCAAGGCATCAAAGCCGTTTTCCGCCTGAAGAATATTAAACTTGCCTTCTTTTAAAAGGTACGAGACCAGCTTCCGAGTCGTTCTACAGTCATCGACAATAAGAACATTTTTCATATTTAAACCCCTTTTAAAGTTCTTTCTGGTAAACCAGCGCCTTATTAAAGTGTTTCAGCTTAAAGGCTCTAGATATATTGTGCAGAGATTCGGAATAACCAATAAACAGGTAGCCCCCAGGTCTCAAGCTGTCATAAAGCGACTCTATAACCTTTTTTTTCGCCTCATGATCAAAATAGATGAGAACATTCCTGCAAAAAATTACGTCAAAGTCCCTCATGCCCCTCATGGCAGCACCATCAATTAGATTCATGTTGCTAAAACTGACAAGGTTTTTCACCTCCGGGAGGACCTGGTATGCTTCAGCACTGTTATTAAAATATTTTTCCATATAATCAGGCGGTACGTGTTTTATTGAATAGGGGCCGTATTTACCTTGCCGTGCCGTAGCAAGGACCTTACTGTTTATATCACTGGCCGATACAGATATTTTCCAGCCCTTGGCCTTAAGGCCCCTGCGCAGCACCTGCATAGCCAGAGTATAAGCCTCTTCACCTGTAGAGGAAGCCGCAGACCATAGCTTAAGTTCCCGTCTACCCGCCTTTTCATTTTCCATAACTACACTGGGAAGTATATCCTCATAGAAGGCCTTTGTCTGTATAGCATCCCTGAAAAAAAATGTCTCGTTTGTTGTCACTGAGTTAAAGAGGCTCTGGTATTCCTGGGTACGCCGGGGATCATATTTCAGCAAGTAAAGGTACTCTTCATAGTTCACACAGCCGCTATACTCAAGCCTCCACTTAAGGCGATTTTCAAGCAGGTACAACTTATTCACAGAAAAAAGTATCCCTGTCTTGCTGTAAATAAGATCACGGAGCTGTGTAAAAGTCTCATTACTTAATTTTGGACTACCTACTAAACTCACAACTACTCTCCAAAACCCGATTCCGACATAAAGTCCGGCTCAGCACGTTTCAATTAATTGAGACTACTTGGTCTCATATACCCCAAAGGCCACAGCCTCCGGGACGCCTTCCCCCATAATGCAGGGGAAAGCCGCATCAAGTTCCTCTTTGAGCGCTATTTTTGCACCAGTTGCCTAAGCAGTAAAATTTATATGCTCTCAGATTTCAGGCTGTTCAATGCTTCCCTAGCAACATCCCTCAGGATTGTGTCCTCACTATCCACCAGTTTCTCTATCTCTAAAATGGCCCTTTCATCCTTCATGATCTCCAGCGCCTTTACAGCCCCTATCTTTTCCAGGACATTCTCATGACCGAGAATATCGACAAGAATGTCATATACCTTCCTGCCTCCTATACCTCCAAGTGCTTCTGCCGCCCTAAACCTTACCATCATATTATCATCGCTCATTGCCCTAACCAGGGGGACAACCGACCTTTCACCCCCAAGGCTGGCTACAAGCGTTATTGTTGCTGAGCGCACCTGATCATTTTCATCATCAAGAAGAGGCATCAGTTTAACTACATCCATCTCAAAGCCAAGCATATTCATTAAATTAACAGCCGTTCTCCGAACCGCCCAATCAGCATCTTTAAGAGCCTCTTCAATAAGGGCCGTATCCGTCTCTCCCGACGCAAGAGCAGCAGATTTAATAGCCACTTCACGCAAAGTGGCATCTTCATTTTCATATAGCTTTTTTATGGCTTTCTGAGATTCTTCACAGCCTGTTGCCGCAAGTGCCAGAGCAATTTCCTCTTTCACATCAAGAAATTTTTCTCTCCTTATAGCATCAAGCAAAGGAGCTACGGCACACGAATCCCTCACTTTCCCCAAAGCATAAGCAGCAGCCTTCCTTACATCTCCAGAAGAATCGTGAAGTGCCTCAACTACTGAGTCCAAACACACTCCACTGGACAGATCTCCAAGAGCTCTCAAAAAAGGTGCCCTCAGCGAGATATCGACATTGAACAGTTCGTCCTCAAAAAAGGAAGCCATACCGGAATCACATATACGCCCGGCAACACCTGCGAGTTCGACAGCAATCCTGCTGTCTTCATCCGTTACAGGGTAAAGTTTCATTTTCCGGAGTTCCTCTACTACAGCGTCAGGAGAGTTGATACTTTCCAGCGCTTCCCTGACCGCCTCGATAGAATCTTCATCTTCCGGGCATATATCCCTCAGAAAGGAAACCACAACAGGTACAGAAGCAGGGTCTGCGACCTGCCCTATCCCCTTCAGTGCACTCATCCTGACAGTATCGTCAGTATCACTCATAGCATCTGTAAGATATTGAAGAAAACGCCCCCTTCCCACTTTTTCAGCGATTTCGCCCTCATTCCCCTCAGTTATCTCCATAAGAGCAGCAACAACAAGGCTCCGGACCTTACTATCCTCACTTCTAACAAGGCTAAGCAAGGGAACAACGGCGCTTTCATCCCTTAGATTACCTAAGGCCTCTATAGCACCACACTGAACAGCATCTCCATCATCCAGAGCCTTAATCAAAGCAGGGGCAACTGCCTTATCACCCAGGTCTGAAAGTGCCTCAATAGCGGAAAAACGCACCCACTCTTCATCAGCAAGAAGGTTTACCAGAGGTTCAACTGCACGCCTGTCACCCACCTTTCCAAGGGCCTCTGCTGCCGCCGCTCGAACATTAGGATTTTCATCGGAAAGAAGCGAAGTAAGCGTATTATGGGCATTGTCGGCCTTGATTACGCCAAGTATATCTATAGCGAACTTCCTTACATCGGGATCAGCATCCGTCGTGATTGCCATAATCATATCAACAGCACAGCCGCCTATAGACTCCAGCACCTCTACTGCAAGGTTCCGTACAGATGGAGACTCATCCTTCAGGAAGGGAATTGTATTTTTAACCGCCTCCTTGCCTGAAATCCTGATGAGAGTATCTGCAGCAGTCTGCTGTACGCCAGGGCTGGGGTCTTTAAGTTTTTCAGCAATTACTCTTATTGTTTCTGGATCCTTATAGTTACCAAGAAAAAGTAGCGCCTCGCGTCGGACGGAACCATCTTCATCTGCAAGCATATCCAAATATTTTTTCATTTCATCACTGGAGTTTGACATTAAACTTACCCTGTTAAGGTTTAAAGGAGGACATTGAAGAGCCTCTAATTAAGTGCAATCCAAGCTACAAAAACAAGGTTAGCACAGCATTTATCTGCAATCAAATGAAAATCTCAGCCCACATCTTTAAGCACCAGGCCCGACACAAATTCACTACCAATCAGGTGCTCAAAATGGCTGGCAGAATCTTGCCAGCATATTAGAAATATGCCCGGCTGTGGAATTAACTCTTCACAGCCTAAATCCTCTACTTTGATTGCAGAAGTAGTCTTAACTTTATTTATCAGGTCGTTAAATCCCTAGTCCCGGTTTGACTTATTCTCAGGATCATATCAGCTACTCGCTCAGAGGTGGCCACTTCAATATCTTCCGGAACCTTCTGTCCCGTGGCAAAATAGGAATATGGAAGCTTATATTTAACAGCCACATTCAGTATAGAGCCATAATTTGTGCTTTCGTCGAGCTTTGTAAAAAGAAAACGCTTAATGGGAAGCTCGCTGAAACATTCTATAATATCAACAAGATCAGAACCTTTTGTAGTAGCACTCATTAGAAGGTGCAACTCCACAGTTTTGTCATCATGCTGAAAAAACTGTTTAAGAACTGATAGCTGGCTAAAATCTTTCTGGCTTATGCCGCCTGTATCTATAAAGACTAAATCCTTATCATTGAAGAAATCTAGCTTTTCCTTAAGCTCACGGGGACTTGTAGCCACCTCGACTGGCACTTTGAGTATTTTGGCATATATCTTTAGCTGTTCCACCGCAGCTATCCTGCAGGTGTCTATGGTGATAAAGGCGATCTTTTTTCTCTTTAGTGAGTATTCTCCTGCAAGCTTTGCCATAGTAGTGGTTTTACCCACTCCCGTAGGTCCGACAAAGGCTATTTTCCGTGGCACTTCCGGCGCTTCACGATCCATGAGGACAGGCCCGGAGACTTTGACTACATCAATAATTGCAAGAGCAAGTACCTCTTTGGCCTCCGATACGGTCTTAATCTTTCTACCTTTTTTGTTTAGATAACCTGCGCACTTTTCAATAAGATTTTTTGCAAGCACAGGTGATACCCCGGCACTTTTCATCTCATCATAAACAGGGTGAAAGGCAGCAGAAAACGGGCTGCCTTTTATTGAGGATACTTTTTGTTTCACTTTCTCCGTCTTAAGTTCAGTAATGAGTTCATCTGCTTCTGTCTCTATTTCTCCCTTAACAACTCCCTTAAGAAGGGCGTCTACTTCACTCTGATCAAGAATATTAACCACTGCTTCCCCTCACCCTGCTCTTCTCATAATATAATTCAAGTTCATTGTACTACAAACTCGACAAAGTACATATCTTTCACTAAGCCTTTTCCAGGCAAATAACGGATAAACAACAAAATGGAGACAAGAAACAACTTTGCGCAACTTAAGGGCCTCATCAGTTTTTTTAGACAAAAGAATATTTTAAAAAAGGGGAAAGTGTTAAATATCAGGGAAATATAAAAACAGAAAGAAAAAAACTCAGCGTTTTTTCTTTCGCCCTGAACGTTCCTTGAAAAGCAGGCGAAAGGGAGTCCCTTCAAAACCGAAGGCCTGTCTTATCTTGTTTTCTATATACCTTGAATAGGAGAAGTGTATCCCCTCGGGGTGGTTAGTGAAGACAACAAAGGTGGGAGGTTTTGAGGCTATCTGTGTGCCGAAGTAGAGTTTAACAAACTTGTTCTGGTAGGATGGAGGATGGTGCCGCCGTGCCGCCTCTTCTATCACGCGGTTCAGTTCAGAAGTCGAGACGCGTTTTGACGCCTGCGCAACTACCTCATCGACAATGTCCAATACTTTGACGACCCTCTGCCCGGTCAGTGCCGAGATGAAGATTATAGGCGCGTAGCTCATATACTTAAGGTCTATCCTGATTCTGTCTACATACTTGCCTATAGTGGTATCGTCCTTTTCTATGAGATCCCACTTGTTGACAACTATAACGCAGCCCTTCCCCTTCTCGTGTGCAAAACCGGCAACTTTCTCATCCTGCTCTGTCACTCCCTCCTGGGCGTCTATAACGAGTATCACAACATCAGTCCGGTCAATAGAACAAAGGGCCTTTACTATTGTATACTTCTCCAGCCGCTCACTTACCTTGCTTTTCCGGCGGATACCTGCCGTATCAATCAGTAGATATTTTTTATCATCCCTTTCAAGAAGAGTATTGACCGAGTCCCGTGTCGTACCGGGAACATCACTCACAAGGAGGCGTTTTTCTCCAAGCAGCCTGTTGACGAGTGAAGATTTTCCCACGTTGGGTCTGCCTATGATAGATATCCGAACCAGGCCTTCTTCCTGCACATCCTCGGCTTCAGGAAATTCTGCGACAATATCCGACATGAGGCCATCTATTCCACGCTTATGCTCTGCCGAGATGGTATGGAGGTTTTCAATGCCGAGGCGGTAAAAATCATAGCCTGCCTCTTCATGACTCTCCCCATCGATCTTGTTCACCGCGTAGTGCACAGGTTTTTTCGTCTTACGAAGCATGTCCGATACAGTCTCATCGGCAGGGGTCAGCCCCTCCCTCCCATCCATCAGAAAGATAATAACATCGGCCTCCTCAATGGCCAGTTGGGCCTGCTCCCGCATTTGTGACAGGATAATATCATCAGAGTCAGGCTCAAAACCACCCGTATCTATTAGAGTAAATGCCTTCCCATACCAGTCAACATCACCGTAATTCCTGTCCCGAGTTACACCGGGCATATTATGGACGATGGCATCACGGGTTCCGGTCAGCCTGTTAAAAAGGGTCGATTTCCCAACATTGGGACGACCCACAATTGCAACGATAGGTTTCATAGCGGTACATGATAGATGTTTTTCTGATTTTATTCAAGGATGGGGAAGGTTCATTCACTTTCAATAGTGGACAAAGAAAGTTGACCCTCCTCCTTGTTGAGAGATAAATTTCAGGGCCATCATATTCTCCTGTAGGAATCTTAATCAGCTATGTTATCTTTGGTGTAAGAAAGGAGAGTAAATGGAAATGCCTGATGTTGAGGGTCTGATAGTACCACCAACGACACCCTTTGATGAGTCTATGCTGGTAGATGAAAGGGCTCTTGCTGCACACCTTGGTTTTCTTGGAGAGCATGGCGTTAAGCGCATTCTGCTTAACGGTACAACGGCTGAGTTTTTCTCACTTATGCCGGAAGAGAGAAGGAGCCTGCTCAAGGTAGCACGGCGTAATTTTGATGGTCTAATATTATACAATACAGCAAGTGATAGCCTGCTTCAGTCCCTTGATACCCTTAAGTGGGCAGAGGCAGAAGGTGCTGATGCGATAGTAGCTATGTTGCCATATTACTATGCAGACGCACCTGAGGAGGGTTTGCTGGATTATTTAAAGACCCTCTCGGAATCCACAAACCTTCCAGTTATTTTTTACAATTTCACCAAGCATACAAATAACCCTATCACAAGGACAATGCTTAAGGCAGTGGATCACTTTGCTATAAAGGACTCTTCAGGGGATTTTTCTCTCATAGGATCAACTCCATGCTACCTGGCAGGTACAAGTAGCCGTATTTTAGAGGCCTATAAGGCTGGTGCGAAAGGTTTTGTCAGCTCTATCGCTAATTTCATACCAGAAACTTATGTCAGGCTTGAAGAACTGCTGAAGTCCGGGGATTTTTCCAGGGTAGAATGTTTACAAAATGAGATTAATACCATAAGAGCAAAGATGACAGCCTCTAATGAAATAGCAGGGATCAAGAAAGAACTTTCAAGGCTTATAAAAGGCTACCCCGCAAGGGTGCGACTACCTCTTGTCGAGTAGTTTTGTAGCCTGCATGACTTTCATGACGATCCGAATTAAATAGGGACAGCTGATCGATCAATACCCACTTCGGACCTTAAAAAAGAAAAGGAGAAATAATGGTTAAATTCTGGCTCGTCTCAGCATCAATATTCGGATTTCTAAGCGTTGCACTCGGCGCCTTCGGGGCCCATGCCCTGAAAGATGTTCTAAGTGCCCATGGGAAATCGATCTATGAAAAAGCTATTCACTACCAGATGTTTCACACCATCGCCTTATTTGCTGTCGGTCTTTTGCAGTACCAGTTTAAAGAACTCTCCTTCTCTCCCGCAGGATGGGGATTCTTTTTAGGAATTCTCATTTTTTCAGGGAGCCTCTATGCCTTGTCTTTGACCGGCATTAAATGGCTAGGTGCAATCACACCGATTGGTGGAACAGCATTTATTATCGGATGGCTCTGGATGGCATATACCCTGGGTAAATCGACGATATAGATCCTTAGCCCCGCCTCAAAACAAAAAAGCCCCTAAGCGCTTTGCCGCTCCGGACTCTTTGAGGTTCTCGCCTTAATGATATACTCACTTACTGTTCGCGTGTAAAGGTCCATTGACCAGATGATGACAGCGATTCGTTGAATGAGTAGCCCTGGGCATTGAATGATTTTATAGCATGAGGGCTTATTATCTTGTTTTTGATGATGTAATTGCTCATGAGGCCGCGCGCCCGTTTGGCACTAAAGGAGATGATTTTATATTTCCCTCCCTTAAGTTCCTTAAAGACCGGCGTTATTACCCCTGCCTTGAGCGATTTCAGGTTTATCGTTTTGAAATACTCCTGAGAGGCGAGGTTAAGGACTATTGGCTCTTCCTCATCTTTCATGTTTTCGTTAATTGTTTCAGTGATGCTATCTCCCCAGAAGGAGTAGAGGCCTTTGCCTGCCGGTGTATCAAGGGGAGAACCCATTTCAAGGCGATAAGGCTGGATCAGGTCGAGCGGCCTTAGTATTCCATAAAGACCGGAAAGAATCCTTAAATGTTTTTGTGCAAAGTCAAGTTCCTCGTCATCAAACTCCCTGGCATTCAGGCCTTCATAGACATCGCCTGTAAAGGCAAAAATGGCCGCCTTTGAATTTTCGGGAGTAAAGGGCTTGTGCCAGTCCTGGAACCGCTCATAATTGAGGTGAGCAAGTTTTTCGCCCACCTCCATGAGTGAGGATATGTCATCAGGTGTCATTTGCCTTAGCCTCTCGATTAGAAGAGACGAGTCCTGAAGAAAGAGGGGCAAGGTATAGTTTTCTACTGATCTTTCCTTGTCAAAGTTGAGTGTTTTCGCCGGAGAGAGGAGGATGAGCATAAATGACGAATCCCTTCCTACTTTATAACTTCATTGATTTGAATAGCTATCCTCTTTGATGATCCTACTTTAACACCTTTTACAATCCCCTGCAGATCTCCACTGGCAGGCACAGCCTTGCCCGATTTGGATACTCTTGCCACGAGGTTGACTTCCTTAAAGTTTGAGAGTTTAAATGCCGGGGTCATTGCCATTGAATCGTTAAGACTAAATGATGCGGGAAGGTCCTTTGCCTGAAGGCTTACAATGGCAAGAGGCATTCTCGGCCCACTGGCAGCCTGGGCAAAGATGAAAAGAGTGTCTGTGGGAGAAACCTTTTTTCCAAGAGCAGGACTGATGCTTACCTTTCCCTTCAGGTCGCCAGAGGCCAATGCCGGCATTGAAGTCGATAACAGTATTAAAAGTGTCAATAAAATGCGCATTTCAAACTCCTTTGTCAATTTGATTGTGTTAACAGGAATAGAGATTTATCCCTTCCCCATGCTACCCGCTCTTACTTCATTAACTAAATTGGCACCTATCGTTTTAAAACCTTTCTCCTGGGCCATTTTTTCGATTTTTCTCCTCGCCATCGGCCTTACAAAAACAGGCGCTCTGTTGATAAGCTCTTCGGCTTCTTTGGTCCACGTGAGGTCCATATCCATTTACTTGCTCCTTTTTAAATTATTATTTGTGATAATTTTTCACTTACCAAATAGATGTTCAATAGATTAAAGGGTTGCAAAAATATTTCTCTTTTTTGATATTAGAATTTTTGATAGGTCGCATTAAATAAAAGAGACAAGGGGGATAATAATTTAAAAAAACAAACTGACAGATTTTTTTTGAATCCCTTGCAGGCCTGTGACATCCAAAGTTAAAATTTAAACATTAAACAGATAATTAAAGGAGAAATATAATGGAAAGAACAAATGTAATTACAGTAAAAGGAAATGGCGTAACGCTTATCGGACCGGAACTTAAGGCAGGCGACAAGGCCCCTGATTTTACAGTTGTTGACAAGGGTCTTCAGGAGAGGAAGCTTTCGGACTTTGCAGGTAAGGTCAAGCTGCTTAGTGTTACACCATCTTTAGATACACCCGTCTGCGACGCTCAGGCAAGGCGCTTTAATGAGGAGGCTGCCAAACTGGGGGGCAATGTGGCTCTTATAAATATCAGCATGGACCTCCCCTTTGCTATAGGCAGGTTCTGCACGGCTGCAGGGATAGATAAGGTTGAAACCTTGTCGGACCACAGGGATGCTTCATTCGGCAAGGCATACGGTGTGCTCATCAAGGAGCTGAGGCTTCATGCGAGGGCGATCTTTGTCGTCGATGCCGAAGACAAGGTCACCTATGTTGAGATCGTTCCTGAAATGGTTGATAACCCGAACTTTGATGCAGCCCTTGCGGCGGCCCAAGCGGCAGCTCCGAAGGTAGCAGCAGCAGCCTGATAAAAAGGACATCAAATAATTTTAAAAGGGCGCTTAATGCGCCCTTTTTTGAATCTTTTATGTATACTGATGCGTCTAATCCGGAAACTTTGCAAACTAAAGGAGGAAAGATGAGAAACCTAGTCTTGTTATTAATAGTAAGTTTAGCCTTGGCTTCAAATGCTGTGGCAGCTGATGATTTGAGGAAAGAGGCCTTTGAGTCAGACTTAAGACCTATCCCCTCGGACCGGGCAATATTAAATAAGTTGATTGGTAATCCCGATAAAAAGCAGGTTGAACTGGGCAAGAAACTCTTCTTTGATCCAAGGCTCTCAAAGAGCGGACTTATAAGTTGCAACACCTGCCATAATCTTGCTACCGGTGGTGTTGATGGTGTAGCTTCCGCCATTGGGCACAAATGGACATCCAACCCGCACAATCTTGGTTCTCCTACCGTATATAATGCCGTATTTAGCTCTGTTCAAATGTGGGACGGCAGGTTCCCTGATCTCGAAGAACAGGCTAAAGGACCAATCTCTGCCGGCCCCGAGATGGCTTCTCCTCCTGAACTTGTTGTGGAAAGAATCAAATCGATCCCGGCCTATGTTCAGGAGTTCAAAAGGGCCTTTCCAAAAGATAAAGATCCTGCGACCTTTGATAACGTAGCCAGGGCCATTGCAGCCTTTGAAAGGACACTGGTGACGCCGTCAAGATTCGACAAATTTCTTAATGGCGATGATAAGGCTCTCACAAAGAAGCAGAGAAGCGGCCTCAAGGTATTTATCGCTAAAGGCTGTGTTGGCTGTCATACCGGAATAGGCGTAGGCGGAGGCAGCATGCAACCCTTCCCAATGACAGACAATCCTTACAAGTATGCAAATATTGGGGATTTCAAGGGGAATAAAGAAGGCCTGGTAAAGGTCCCGACGTTGAGAAATATTACACAGACGGCCCCATACTTTCATAACGGTGCGGTATGGTCTCTGAAGGAAGCAGTACGGATCATGGGAAAGACCCAGCTTGATGCTGACCTGTCAGACAATGAAGCTAGCGACATAGTGGCCTTTCTCGGAAGCCTTAAAGGGAAAAAGCCGAGCATAACTTACCCTGTTTTGCCTGAATCCACTGATGAGACTCCGAGGCCAGATGCCGAATAGGGAACTATTTATTTAATTATTAACTTAAAATCAATTTCAGAGGAGGTGAGCATTCACCTCCTCTTTTTATTGTTATAATAGCGACTGTTTTAATCGCCAGCCCAGGTTCAAAACAAAAAAGCCCTTTTCCTTATATCTACATTGATTTTACACTATTATTGAGGTATTCTGTTGAGTCATAATTAAGTAGTGAGCGACGTAAATCACCTGCCAAAACAAAATGAAAACAGAAGAGATAATAGATAAAACTGAAAAATATGTCGCATCCACCTATGGACGCTACCCCGTGGCACTTGTCAAGGGCGAGGGGGCGAAGGTATGGGACGCCGATGGCAAAGAATATCTCGATTTTGTATCGGGTCTTGCCGTATGCAACCTTGGACACTCCCACCCGGCAGTCGTAACAGCAATAAAAGACCAGGCCGAGAAGCTAATCCATGTCTCCAATCTCTACCATATCGAAGCTCAGTCAGAACTGGCAAAGATACTTGTAGAAAACTCCTTTGCCGATAAGGTGTTCTTTGGCAACAGCGGGGCCGAGGCAAATGAAGCTGCAATAAAGCTTGCCAGAAGGTACAGCTTCGACCATTTTGGTAAAGACCGCTACGAGATAATATGCATGAAACAGTCCTTCCACGGAAGGACCATGGCTACTATAACAGCTACGGGGCAGGAAAAGTTCAGCAAAGGCTTTGAGCCTCTGCTTCCTGGCTTCAGGCATGTAGCATTTGATGACATTACTGCACTTAGAAAGGCTATTAATCCTCGCACTTGTGCCGTCATGCTTGAACCGATCCAGGGTGAAGGCGGGGTCAACATCCCCTCCGAGGGTTACCTCAGGGGAGTCCGTGAACTTTGCGATAGAAACAATATCCTCCTTATACTGGATGAAGTGCAGGTCGGCATGGGACGTACAGGTAAGCTCTTTGCCCACGAGCATTACGGTATTAAGCCGGACATCATGACCCTTGCCAAGGGGATAGCCAGCGGCGTGCCCATGGGTGCCATGTTGGCAACAGATAAGGTAATGAGCAGCTTTGTCCCCGGAACGCATGCCAGCACATTCGGTGGAAACCCGCTTTCATCGGCTACAGGGATTGCCGTAATGAAGGCAATATATGAAGAAAAGATCCTTGAGAACTGTGCCGAAATGGGAAAAGCCCTGGAGAAGAGACTTAAATCGCTGAAAAAGAAATATGCCTTTATCAAAGAGATTCGCGGCAAGGGATTGATATACGGCATGGAGCTGGACTTTGAAGGCGGGGATATAGTCCAATCTGCCCTGAAAAGAGGGCTCCTCTTAAACTGCGCGGCGGGGAAGGTTTTACGCTTTCTGCCTCCACTGACTATTACAGAAGGCGAAATTGATGAGATGTTTGCAACGCTGGACTCTCTACTCACTGAGGCCAAAAGATGAAAAAAGACCTGCTTAGAATATCGGAACTATCAAGAGATGAGATAGAGGGCCTTCTTAGGCGTGCCATTGAGCTCAAATCCATGCAGAAAAAAGGCATCTCCCATCAGCCCCTCGCTGGAAAGACGATGGGAATGATATTTGAGAAGTCATCTACCAGGACAAGGGTCTCTTTTGAGGTAGGGATGATGCAACTGGGCGGAAATGCTATATTCCTTAGTCCCCGTGATACGCAGATAGGACGTGGAGAGCCCGTTTCCGATAGCGCCCGTGTCCTGTCACGCTACCTCGACGGCATAATGATACGAACCTACTCACAGGAAATGCTTGAGGAGTTTGCAAAATACTCCGGCGTACCTGTAATAAACGGACTTACCGACCTTCTCCACCCATGCCAGGTACTGACAGACCTAATGACTATCAAGGAAAAAAAGGCTGGTCTAAGGGATCTGAAAATAGCATGGATCGGTGACGGCAACAATATGGCAAACTCATGGATTGCGGCTGCAGCCAGGCTCGGCTTCGAGCTAAGCCTTGCCACCCCTGCCTCGCACAGGCCGGACAGTAAAATCCTTGAAGAGGCTGAAAGAAATGGGGCCAAAATAAACCTTGTAGAGTCTCCTCTTGAAGCGGCAAAGGATGCCGACGTGATAAATACCGATGTCTGGGCCAGTATGGGACAGGAGGAGGAGTACGAAGACAGAAAAAGACTTTTCGCCTCCTACCAGGTAAACAGCGAACTCCTCACTGCCGCAAAAAGTGACGCCATTGTTATGCACTGCCTGCCTGCACACAGAGGTGAGGAGATCACCGATGAGGTAATGGAGGGGCCGCAATCGGTCATCTTTGATCAGGCTGAAAACAGGCTTCACCTGCAAAAGGCAATACTGGAAAAACTGCTGGGATAGTTTAAATTTTCCGGCTTTCATTTAATCTACTGGGAGGTAAGTTGTGAGTAACGACATTAAAAAGGTAGTCCTTGCCTACTCCGGCGGACTTGATACATCTGTCATCGTAAGATGGCTCATTGAGGAGTACGGCTGCGAGGTGATATGTTTCGCTGCAGACCTCGGCCAGGCGGAAGAACTGGATCACCTTAACGAAAAGGCCATCGATACCGGCGCCAGCAAGATCTACATAGAAGATCTCCAGGAGGAATTCACAAGGGATTTTGTATTCCCCATGCTGCGGGCAAATGCCATATATGAAGGAAGTTACCTCCTTGGGACATCAATAGCAAGACCGCTGATCTCCAAGGAACAGATAAGAATTGCAAACAAGGAAAACGCCGACGCAGTATCCCACGGCGCCACGGGCAAAGGAAACGACCAGGTGCGCTTTGAGCTTGCCTACTACGCCCTCAACCCTGATATCAAGGTGATCGCTCCCTGGAGGGACTGGGACCTGAACTCAAGGGAATCACTCATAGCATATGCAAGAAAGCACAACATCCCCATACCGGTCACAAAGGCAAAACCATACTCTTCAGACAGGAACCTGCTCCACATCAGCTTTGAGGGCGGCATACTGGAAGACCCATGGGCAGAGGCGCCGGAGGACATGTACGTCCTTTCCGTCTCCCCCGAAAAGGCACCGGACAAGCCGACCTATATAGAAATCGACTATGAAGCCGGCAACGCAGTTGCTGTTAACGGTGAAAAGATGTCTCCTGCAACACTACTTAGCGAACTGAACCGCCTTGGCGGTGAAAACGGCATTGGCCGGGTCGATCTGGTTGAAAACCGCTATGTGGGCATGAAGTCACGGGGAGTCTACGAGACACCGGGCGGCACAATACTCCACGAGGCACATCGGGCGGTGGAGTCCCTCACAATGGACCGTGAGGTGCTGCATATCCGCGATTCACTTATCCCCAGATACGCTGAGATTGTTTACAATGGCTACTGGTACGCACCGGAACGGGAACTGCTCCAGAAGACTATCGATGACAGCCAGGCAAATGTCACAGGCACGGCACGTCTCAAGCTCTACAAGGGCAGTTGCCGTGTCGTAGGAAGAAAGGCAGAAAGATCTCTCTTCAATGAAGAGTTTGCCACCTTCGAGGCAGACAGTGTCTACAACCAGAAAGATGCTGAGGGCTTCATAAAGATCAACTCCCTGAGGCTCAGAATCCGGTCTCTCATGGGACTATAGGAGTATATTATGGCGGAAAAACCTTGGGGCGGGCGTTTTGCCGAAAAGACAAACAAACTTCTTGAAAGATTCAGCCAGTCTGTAAGTTTCGACAAGCGGCTCTATCCCTATGATATACGTGGCAGCATTGCCCATTCCAAGATGCTGGCAAAGCAGGGCATCATCTCCGAAGATGACGCCCAGAAGATAGAAGAAGGCTTGACTGAGATCCTGATTGAAATCAAAAGCGGTGGCTTCCAGTTCTCCGAGGCCCTTGAAGATATACATATGAATATCGAGAAACGGCTTATTGAAAAGATAGGGGATGCAGGCGGAAAACTCCATACTGCAAGAAGCCGCAACGACCAGGTCGCCCTTGATATCAGACTATACATGAGAGACCAGGCAAAAGAGGTAGTAGAGCTTATAGCTGCACTTCAGGAAGCGCTTATAGGCCTGGGAAAGAAGCATGCCGGTGTCATAATGCCGGGATACACGCACCTGCAGCGTGCCCAGCCCATCCTTTTTTCCAACCATATGATGGCCTACCACGAGATGTTTAAAAGGGACGCCGAGCGTTTCGAGGATTGCTACAAACGTACCAACGTAATGCCCCTCGGTGCAGCGGCGCTGGCCGGGACCACATTTCCCATAGACAGAAACTATGTGGCCGAGCAGCTTGATTTTCCGGCTGTAACAAAAAACAGCCTCGACTCTGTAAGCGACAGGGACTTTGCCATTGAGTTCTGCGCAGCCTCTTCCATCCTTATGATGCACCTAAGCCGCATGTCGGAAGAACTGATACTGTGGTCTACCGATGAATTTGGTTTCATCAGGATCTCCGACGCATTTTGCACGGGAAGCTCCATCATGCCTCAGAAAAAAAATCCCGACATACCGGAGCTGGTACGCGGCAAAACGGGACGTGTCTTCGGCAGCCTCATATCACTACTCACATTAATGAAGGGACTGCCTCTGGCATACAATCGCGATATGCAGGAAGACAAGGAGCAGATCTTTGATACGGTAGATACCGTCAAGATGTCGCTCCAGATATTTGCCGCCATGATGGAAGAGCTTGAGATAAATAAAGAGGCCATGCTGCTTGCCGCCGATGGAGGTTACTCTACCGCAACGGAAGTGGCCGACTATCTTGTAAGAAAAGGCCTCCCCTTCCGCGACGCACATGAAGTTGTAGGGAAGATAGTCCGTTACTGCATAGAAAATAACATCAAAAGAGTGGGCGACCTGAAAATTGATGAGTTCCAGCAGTTCAGCAGCATGATCGGTGACGATATATATATTGCCGCAGACCTGGAGCGCTCCACAAAGAGTAAGTCCGACCTTTTTAAAATAGACGATATCGGGGTTTAAACCTTAAGCAGTTATGACAAGACTCTTCAGCACCCGGTGCTGCCTTAAGGCCGGGAACGAAACTGCCAGAGAAAAAGGGATTGCCCTTCTTCTGCTGGCCATCATAGCCCTTGCAGGCTGCGGAAAGAAAGGCCCTCCCCTCCCCCCTCTTATTACCCTTCCAGAGACTGTACAATCCTTTGCTATAGAAGGCAGGGATGAAGGTCTTTTGCTTTCCTGGCGGGTAGCTGAAAAAAACATCGCTGACCTGGCAGGTTTCAGGCTGCATAGGCAGTCTGAGGCAAAAGGTTGCACCAGCTGCCCCTCCAGGTTCCCCCTATACAAAGATGTTGATATCGACCTTCCCCATGGCGCGAAAATAGAAAATGGTGTCCTCTACCTCTTGGACGCTGAAGTGGAGAGAGGCTTCATATACCGTTATAAAGTTGTTCCCTACAGCCGCTCCGGCTATGAAGGGCCTTTTTCACGGACTGTAACGGCCAGCTGGAGTATGCCTCCACAAGCGCCGACTGCCTTAAAATCAGAGCCAGGTGACCGCTCCGTCAGGATAAGCTGGTCTGAACTTCAGGGACCTGCTCCTGCAGGATACAGGGTCTACCGGACAAACAGATCACAACTCTACGGAAAAACACCTGTAAACCAAAGACTGATTGAAACGATGAGCTATACAGACATAGGGCTTGAAAATAACCGGCAGTACTACTATGTCGTAAAAGCTCTCATAAGGGAGGGCGCCACGCTAATAGAAGGCCCGGCGTCTGCAGAGGTCCTGGCAGTACCTGTAGACCTCATGCCGCCCCCCTCTCCTTCGGGCCTTCAGGCTGTCCCATCTATAAACAAGGTGCACCTCATCTGGGATGAGCCGGAGACAGACGATAGCTTGGCTTACTTTATATACAGGCAAAAAAATAACGAACTGGCAATGGAAAAGCTTAACTCTGGGCCCGTAAGGGCAAATCATTACATAGACGGCTCTGTAAAGTCCGGGGAAGTCTATCAATATGCCGTAACAGCAGTGGACGATTCACCCCAAAAGAATGAGAGCGGCCCATCAGCTACTGTAAAAGTACGTATCCCGGAATTATAATAAGGAAAATTTTCAAGGAGGAACAATGCATCACTTTAACTACAAGGAAGACGATCTCTACTGCGAAGAAGTAAATGTAAGCAAGATTGCGGAAGAGGTGGGCACACCCTTTTTTCTCTATAGCCATGCCACACTTACCCGTCACTTCGAGGCCTTTGACAAGGCATTTGCCGAGGTGCCGCATCTTGTCTGCTACTCCGTCAAGGCAAACTCAAACCTCGCTGTGCTACGCCTGTTTTCAGGGCTGGGGGGTGGAGCAGATATTGTTTCCGGCGGTGAACTCTTCAGGGCCATCAAAGCCGGCATTGATCCGGACAAGATCGTCTACTCCGGTGTGGGGAAAAAGGAAGAAGAGATGGAGTACGCCCTTAAAGAAAACATACTTATGTTCAACGTAGAATCCCACCAGGAGCTTGACGCCCTGAACACGGTTGCAGGCCGTATGGGCAAAAAGGCCCGGATATCACTACGTGTCAACCCGGATGTAGACCCCAAGACCCATCCATATATCTCCACCGGCCTCAAGCAGAACAAGTTCGGCATCCCTATATCCGACGCCCTGTCTGAGTACCGTTATGCAAACTCACTGGAGAACATTGAGGTCGTGGGAGTCGACTGCCATATAGGATCACAGCTGACGCAGACCCAGCCATTTGTAGACGCCCTTAAAAAGGTAAAGGCTCTGGTCCTTCAGCTGAGAGATGAGGGAATAAACATAAAGTACCTCGACCTTGGCGGCGGACTGGGTATAACCTATGACGAGGAGGAACCACCCCACCCGACAGACTACGGGAAGGCTATCATAGCAGAGACAAAAGACCTGGGCGTAATCCTCGTATTTGAGCCCGGCAGGGTCATAGTCGGTAATGCAGGGGTACTGGTATCAAAGGTCACCTACACCAAAGAGGGAGAAGAAAAAAACTTCATCATCGGCGATGCGGGAATGAATGACCTTGCACGTCCTTCACTCTACGGCTCCTATCAGGGCATAATGGCTGTAAAAAAGTCTGATGAAGCGCTGATCGTTGCCGATGTAGTGGGCCCTATCTGTGAGTCCGGCGACTTCCTTGCAAAAGACCGCGAGGTTCAGCCCTTCAAGCCTGGCGACCTCTTTGCCGTGGCAAGTTCCGGAGCATACGGATTTACCATGTCATCAAACTACAACTCCAGAAGGCGTGCGGCAGAGGTAATGGTAAAGGGCGATAGCTTTGAGGTGATCAGGGAGAGAGAGGAATACAGCGACCTTGTGAAGGGAGAGAAGATACCTTCATTCCTTTAGGAAGTAAAGAATCCCCGCCCAGAGGACGGGGATTTCTATGACTTATTAAAGTGCTTTAATAGATAGCCTTTACTGCCTACTGTAGTCTTGCGGGCAGGTGGAGGGGCATGAGTAAATCAGAGCATAAAAAAAGCCCGTTTCGGATATTTACCGAGGCGGGCTTTGTTGTTTTAAGCTTAGGACTGACATCTTTAAAGCTTGTTGTCGATTGTTCTCAGCACAGCCATTACCTGCTCAAGCAGTTTTTTAGATTTTTGTTACATATGCCAAAAACAATTTGACATAAAAAACACATGCTGTAGTCTAGTGTTCAAGACTAGCAAAAATTCTACATTTTGCAAGAAATATCACGTTATGTAGAAAAATAGCCGAAAAGGGGAATAGGCCGATTTTTCACAG
>JADFVX010000067.1 GCA_015222755.1 Pseudomonadota bacterium
GCTAGAATTTACCGGAACAGAAGGGAAGTGAACATAAAATACAGAATCAATAGAATCGCAAAAAATGCTTGATTATAAAGGTGAAAAGGGGAAGCCGACCTAATTTCAAGCACTTATGGTTTTTAGTTGTTTTACTCTTTCACGGCGGCGACCGGGGTTCAAATCCCCGTGGGGACGCCATTAAATCAAGAGAAAACTAGGGACACTTCCCGTATTTATTTGACAAGTCTTTTTATGCTGCTACACTTCATTCATGCCAAGAATAGCAAGAATTTGCGCAGTTAATCATCCTCACCATGTCACACAAAGAGGCAACAATAAGACAGATGTTTTCTTTGATGATGAAGACAGACAATTTTATCTGGGTACACTAAAGCAATACAGCCGGAAATGGTCTCTTGATATATGGGCCTACTGTTTAATGACTAACCATGTACATATTCTGGCCGTTCCCCGAAGTGATGATTCTCTTTCTAAGGGTGTGGGACGAACTAACCTCGTTTATACGCAGTATATCAACCGCAAATATGGAAGGGGCGGCCGTTTGTGGCAGAATAGATTTTTCTCTACAATCGTAGATAGAGAGAATTATCTTTGGGCAGTAGCAAGATATATAGAGAACAATCCTGTGCGTGCAGGGCTGGTTCAGACGGCTGATGACTATCGATGGTCAAGTTGCCCTGCACATGTTTCAGAGATCGCCGATGGCCTGCTTGCTGGTAGCAGATGGTTAAGCGCCGATGAGAGAAAGTCATACAGGGAGTTTTTGATGGATGGCAGCGGGGGCGAAGAGAATATCATTCGCAAAGCAACTTCAGCGGGGCGCCCTCTTGGAGGGCTTGAATTTGTAGAAAAAATTGGTAGAGTCGTTGGACGTGATTTGGTGCCAATGAAACCTGGCAGGCCAAGGAAAGAAAGCGGATAAATACGGGAAGTGTCCCTGGTTTAAAAAGGTGGAATATGGTGAGGTGGTCTCTCACGATGACACTGGAAGAGGTGAGGGCGGTTTCGGCCACACGGGACGCTAGCTATTCCTCTATCCAGCTATAATCCCCTGCCCCTTTTCTTAGGATCTCAGGTGCCTTTCCTGTCAGGTCTATAACTGTAGATGGCTCGCCTGAAAGTTTACCGCCATCAATTACTGCATCCAGTTGTTTTCCCATAAGTCTTTCTATATCAAAAGGGTCTGATATGACATCTTCGCCGGAGAAGTTGGCGCTTGTTGTTATTAAAGGATGGCCCAGTTCTTTTACTATGGATAGTACAATTGCGTTGTCAGGCACCCTGATCCCCACGGTCTTTCTTTTGGGCATAAGCATTCTCGGCACCTCGCTGGATGCGTCCAGGATAAAGGTATAGGGGCCGGGGAGCAGGCGCTTCATGATACGGTAGGCATAATTAGGCACCTTGGCGAACTGGCTTATATGGCTGAGATCAGAGCAGATGAAGCTTAGAGGCTTGTTCTTATCCCGTCCCTTTAGCTGCTGGATTTTATCCAGGCCTTTCTTGCTGAATATATCACAGCCTATGCCGTAGATAGTATCGGTGGGGTATGCGACTATTCCGCCCCTTTCAAGTAGTTTGACTATTTCCAAAATACGTTTGCGCTGGGGATTGTAGGGGTTTATTTCAGTAAGCATCTTATATCACAGGGAAAGACTTGATAGTAACAATCTATCAATATCTATACCCGGCTTTCCTCCATAACTGCTGATATTACCTTGTGAGGTGACACAAGGTGTTTTTTAAAACTCAGGCTGTCTATGTCTGCCCCAAGGGCAAGTGCAACAAGCTGCGAGAGGTAGAAGATGGGCATCTGTGTCTTGCGCTGGAATAGCTTTTCGGCTTCACCCTGGTAGACGTCCAGCGATATCTCGCATAAGGGGCAGGGCGTGACCATACAGTCGGCGCTTTTGTCCTTTGCCTCTTGAATCCTTTTTCCTGCAGCCTTGAGAGAGGCCCTTTCATTTACAAGCAGTGTATGGAAACCGCAGCATCGGGTCTTGCCTCGGTAATCTACGGTATTTGCTCCCAGTGCCTTCATGACCATGTCCAGTGACTTTGGCGCTCTGGGGTCTTCATAACCCAGGATCTCGCCAGGTCTCAATGTGTGACAGCCGTAAAAAGATGCTATGCTAAGCATGTTTAATGGGCGCTTGACCATTTTTCTAAGCTTTTCTACGCCGTAGTCACGCTCCAGTACCCATAGGAGATGGGTGATCTCTACCTTGCCGCTGTAGTGCATGCCTACCTCTTTCAATACTTCATTGGTGCGCGCAAGCAGATCAGGATCGTTTTTCAGGTCGTGATTGATCTTTGCCATAGTCTGCAGGCAAGTGCTGCAAGAGGTTAGTATGTTGACCCCCATTCCTTCTGCGATGGCAAAAATACGGGCATTTATGGTGACGGCAAGTTCTTTATTAGCCTCATTGAGGCATCCTGCCCCGCAGCATGTGGCATTTTTCATGTCCAGCAGTTCGATGCCCAGCGTGTTGGCCACAATCCTTGTCGTCTCGTCAGCTTCTTTCAGGATGGCCTCTGCGGCGCATCCGGGATAGTAGGCATATTTCATTCTTCTACCCCCATGATCTTGTATATCTTCTTTACATCCTCTATCCCCTCAATATCTTTGAGTATGGGGAAGGGGACCTTTCCTTTCATCTGCATCCTCAGCGCCATTGGTATCATTCCCAGAGACCTAAGCACACCAACGGTTTTTAGAGGCATAGTCGTTTCGTTCAGTTTTCCATGGTTTTTAATGTCCGCCTGGAAGGCCATGACGTGGCGCACACCTTTGTTGTCAGTGATACCAGCCTTTACGGCCTCTTCACGAAGTTTTATTATCTGATCCATTGGGCGTACCTCCTTGGGACAACGGTCTATACAGAGGTTGCAGCGTGTGCAGTCCCACATGTTGCCGTCTTCGCTTAAAAGCTCCAGGCGCTCCTGCTGTAGAGAATCCCTTGTGTCGCCTGCAAAACGCCAGCCTTTAGCAAGCGCTGCAGGGCCCATGAAGTTGTCATCTGTTTCCCTTATGGTGCAGTCGCCAAAGCAGGAGCCGCACATAATACAGTTCGCCGACTCGTCAATCAGTTGAGCCTCCTCCTGTGTCACTACGTTTTCTCTCTCACCTTCTTCCTTCGGCTCGATCCATGGCATTGTCTTTTCTATTTCGTGCCAGAAGGGGTGGAAGTTTACTACCAGGTCCTTGATTACCGGCATATTACCCAGTGGTTCTATATGTATGTCCTTTTCTCCCCAGTTGACTGTTGAAAGCTGGGTGTGGCAGGCGAGAATGGCGACACCATTGACGGTGACGGCGCATGAACCGCATACCGCGCTCCCGCAAGACCTCCTGAATGTGAGCGAGCCGTCATGCTCCTCCTTGATGCTTAAGAGCACCTCCAGAACGGTGGCATTCTGGGCTATGTCAACATTGTAGGCCTGCAGGTAGGAATCCTCTGCTGATTCAGGGTCAAAGCGTTTTATTATGATTTTTTTTCTCATAGTTTCCTGGCTCAATATTTTCTTTCTGTAGGTTCATATCTGGTGAAGGATACTTCGCTGTAGCTGAGTTTTATATCTGCTTTATCCTTTGTTGCGACTGTGTGCTTCATCCATTTTTCATCATCCCGCTTTGGAAACTCATCCCTGGTATGAGCACCACGGCTCTCCTGTCTTGCGAGGGCCCCTTCAACAATCACTCCAGCCAGTTCGAGGAGGTTTTCAACCTCAAGCGCCTCAACCAGGTCTGTGTTGAATACCTTGCCAAGATCCTGTATGTAGGCATCTTTATAGCGAGCCTTAAGTTCGTCTATCTTTGTCTTAGCCAGTGTCAGTTTGTCTTTGTGGCGGTACACACCAACATTGAGTATCATCTCTTTTTGCAACTCTGTCCTGATCTTTGCATAGGACTCGCCTTCAAGGCGGTTGTGAAGGAGGCCTATATCGAATGCTATGTCCTGCAGGGCCTCATCCACCCAGTCTGCAAGGTCCGCAGTAGATGCGTAAGCTGCCGAGGATGCTCCTACGCGCCTGCCGAATACCACCGCCTCCAGCAGCGAGTTCCCGCCAAGCCTGTTTGCTCCGTGAACGCTGACGCACGAACACTCTCCTGCGGCAAAAAGCCCCTTGATGTTGGTCTTTCCGTTTACATCCACCTTGATGCCGCCCATGGAGTAGTGGGCACCTGGGCGTACCGGGATAGGCACATCTATTGGATCTGCCCCTTCGAACTTGAGGCTCAAGTCTCTGATCTGGGGCAGCTTTTTCAGTATTTTTTCACGCCCAAGGTGCCTTATGTCGAGGTGTATGCAGCCATCAATCCCCCTTCCCTCATCTATCTCTGTTTGTTCTGCTCTGGATACAACATCACGGCTGGCCAGCTCCATTGCGTTAGGGGCATACTTTTTCATGAAACGCTCTCCTTCCGAGTTAAGGAGGTAGCCTCCTTCCCCCCTTGCCGCCTCTGAAATCAGGAGCCCTGTACTTTTCAGTGTTGTAGGGTGGAACTGTACAAATTCCATATCCATAAGCTCGGCACCTGCCCTGAATGCAAGGGCCATTCCGTCACCTGTATTGGCATGGGCATTGGTGGAGTTGTAGAACACCCTTCCATATCCACCAGTGGCAAGCATAACGGCCTTTGCCCTTATGCGATGCAGTTTTCCGCTTAAGAGGTGTATGGCTATCAGCCCGCATACAGTCCCGTTTTCAACGACAAGTTTGACAACGTGCCACTCCTCGTAGACCATGACCCCGCGCTTCATCAGCTGCTCATAGAGGACGTGCAGCATGGCATGTCCCGTCCTGTCTGCCGCGTAGCAGGCTCTCGAACTTCCGGCACCGCCAAAGGGGCGCTGCGCTATGCGTCCCTTTTCATCTCTTGAAAAATTTGCCCCCATGCGCTCCAGTTCATAGATGTTAGATGGGGCCTCGCTGCACATGATTTCAATGGCCTTCTGGTCGCCAAGGTAGTCGCCTCCCTTAACCGTATCAAAGGTGTGACTTTCCACAGAGTCTTCATCGGCATTGCCGAGGGCTGCATTTATACCCCCCTGTGCCGCGCCTGAGTGGCTTCTAACAGGATGTAGCTTGCTTATGATGGCTACATTGAGCCCTTCATTTTTGCTAGCTTCTATTGCTGATCTCATGCCAGCCAGTCCTGCACCGACTATAAGTAGATCGTGGGTTACCATCTGTTGCCTCGCTGGATAGATTTGTTTTAGTTTATCAGTCTCTATTGCCAAGTCAAGAAATTAGTAGCTTTTATAAGCCTCTCCTTCTCAAAAATAGAATATCTGAATTAGAAGTTCGCAATATGTTCAAAAATATGATTAAATTATCTAATAGATGTAAATACAGTGATTTATTATTGCGGGAGAATTGCAGCATTGGACTTGATATGAGAAAAAAAGCACATCATCATTTATGTCATCGGTGTAGCGAATACAAAAGAATGCTTGCTCTAAGCGGGTTTATCCTTTTCATATTTGTTTTTTCCACAAGCTCACTTTCAGAGGCAGATGATAAGTTTAGCGAGGCCCGCCAAGACATGGTGCAGCTTATTGAGGCAGACGTCCTCAGGACGAGTCTTTATATAAACAGGCGCGCACTTGACCCAAAGGTGCTAGATGCCGTGGGCAAGGTGCCCCGGCATGAATTTGTGCCGCCGCAAGTGCGCAGCAGCGCCTATGAGAACCGTCCTTTGCCTATAGGTTATGGACAGACTATCTCCCAGCCTTATATTGTCGCTCTTATGACAGACCTTTTAAACCTGGAGCATCACTTCAAGGTGCTTGAAGTAGGTACCGGCTCGGCATACCAGGCAGCCATTCTTGCAGAACTTGTAAACAAGGTCTATACCATCGAAATAATTGAGCCCCTTGGCAGGCAGGCAAGGGGGACCTTGAAGCGATTAAATTATGATAATGTAGATGTACGTATAGGTGACGGTTATTACGGCTGGAAGGAAGCCGGCCCCTTTGACAGTATTATTGTGACAGCTGCATCCAGCCATATCCCGCCGCCACTGATAGGACAACTCAAGCCCGGGGGTAAAATGGTGATCCCGGTAGGCAGCCGTTTCATGGTCCAGCAGCTGCTGTTGGTGGAAAAAGATAGTGACGGCAAGCTTAGCACCCGGCAAATCCTCCCTGTCAGATTTGTGCCTTTGACGGGCAAACACTAGAGGGCCTCTAGTGCATCATGATTTGTAAGGCTGGAACTTAATGGAAAAGAAACCTCCTCTTCCTCGCTATTCCATTGCACTTCTTTCTGCCACTGCACTTGCCTACGAAGTGCTGCTCATGCGGATGTTCTCCATTATACAGTGGCACCACTTTGCCTATATGATAATAAGTCTGGCCCTGCTAGGCTATGGGGCCAGCGGCACCTTTTTGACTCTCAGCTTCAGGCGTCTATCCTCACGCTTTGCCACCGTATATATCATCAACGCGGCCTTGTTCGGCCTTTCAACGCTCGGATGCTACCTGATTGCCCAGCAGCTTACTTTTAACCCTGAGGAATTATTGTGGGACCGATGGCAGTTCATACGCCTGCTGGGAATTTATCTCTTGCTGACCCTGCCTTTCTTTTTTGTTGCAAATTGTATTGGCCTGGCACTTGCCCATCATAGCAGGGAAACAGGCCGTATCTACGCTTCTGACCTACTGGGTGCCGGTATAGGCAGTATCGGCATTATTCTGCTATTGTTCCTTGTATTTCCAATGAAGGCCTTACAGGTCCTCAGCGCTCTTGGAATCAGCGCCGCAGCCATCGCCTGGCTGGAACTGAAGCTGCAAGCGCGACGAAAAGCCTTTGCCTTCCTCCTCATATCATTCATTCCCCTGATCCTGCCATCTGGATGGACGGTGGCATCCATATCCGTTTATAAGGGCCTTAAGCAATCCTTGCAGATAAGCGGTACAAAGATAATTGCTGAACACTCCAGTCCGCTGGGCTTGATAAGTATTATGGAAAGTACAGAGGTCCCTTTGCGGCACGCGCCGGGACTGAGTCTTAATGCCACGAGTGAACCACCACCCCAGCTCGCTCTCTTCACCGATGCTGACGCAATGACTGTTATTACCGCTCGCTCCGATAACCTGGAAGGCCTGGGCTACCTCGACCAGACAAGTTCGGCCCTTCCTTACCACTTAATGAAGCCGCAAAAAGTGCTTATACTTGGTGCAGGGGGTGGTTCTGAGGTGCTGCAGGCAAACTACCACGGAGTAGAACATATCGATGCAGTGGAACTGAATCCGCAGATAGTAGGCCTTGTCAGTAATGAGTATAATGATTTTTCCGGCAACCTTTACAGGTCAAAAAACGTAGATGTTCATGTAGCCGAAGCGAGAGGCTTTGTAAGTGCCAGTAAGGAGAGCTATGATCTTATACAGTTAGCAATGCTGGATTCCTTTGGGGCCTCGGCAGCAGGGCTTTATTCGCTGAGCGAAAATTATCTCTATACAGTTCAGGCGATGCAGGAGTATCTCGATCATCTAAGTCCCGGTGGTCTTCTGGCCATAAGCAGGTGGATAAAACTGCCGCCACGCGACAGCTTGAAACTATTTGCCACTACAGTAGAGGCACTGCGTCGGTCCGGGATAAAAGACCCCGATAAAAGGCTGGTTATGATACGCGGCTGGCAGACCAGTACATTGTTGATAAAAAATGGTCACTTTGCAGGAAAAGAGATAGAAGGCCTTAAAAGATTTTGTAAGGAACGCTCCTTTGATGTCGTCTATTACCAGGGCATCAAAGAAGATGAGGCCAACCTCTATAACATCCTTGCAAAACCTTATTTTTATCTCGGGACTAAGGCCCTCCTCGGCAAGGAAGCTGAAGCCTATATGCGGGATTACAAGTTTAATATAAAGCCGGCAACCGACGACGAGCCTTATTTTTTCCACTTTTTCAAATGGGGCTCTTTGAAGGAGATAGCATCACTGCTGGGAGAGGGCGGGATGCCCTTGCTGGAGTGGGGCTACCTGGTACTTATCGCCACCTTGATTCAGGTACTTATTGCCAGCCTTGTATTTATACTTCTGCCGCTGCTATTTCTTCGCAGAAAACCAGCAGGCTTGCCACCAGGGATAAGTCACGGCAGGGTAGGGCTCTACTTTTTTGCACTGGGTCTTGCCTTCCTGTTTATAGAGATTGCTTTTATACAAAAATTCATTCTGTTTCTGCATCACCCTCTATACGCCACGGCGGTAGTCCTTGCCGGTTTTTTGTTTTTTGCAGGCCTCGGGAGCGCATGGTCACAGCGTTATTCTGACTCAGCTTCCTTCAGGGCAGGGCTCAGGCAAGCAGTAAGTGGAATTATAATTGTTGGACTGCTTTATCTGGTGCTACTGGAGCCCTTGCTTTCTGCCTTTAGTGGATTGCCGGTTTTTTTTAAGATTGTAGTTTCGCTTCTTCTAATTGCTCCTCTGGCATTTAGTATGGGCATGCCATTCCCTCTGGGACTGGCGCGACTTGGCAGGACGGCCCCTGACCTGATCCCATGGGTATGGGGAGTAAACGGCTGTGCCTCCGTACTAAGTGCGGTAGTCGCCACAATTTTAGCCATCCATTTTGGGTTTATTGTGGTAATTCTGTTATCACTGATCTTGTATATGGTGGCTATGTTGAGTTTTCATGAAGGATGGGGTGATGGATAGTTTTTTTTGCAAAGAGAGTAAGCTCTTAAGTTTTTCCAGGATGACCTCCTCCTTTATGCTAATATAAGCGGCTTTAAATAATAAACAATGTCAAAGGATTTGATTGAAAATATGGGTGAAAGTAAAAAAGCTCCGCTGCAGTCAAAAAAAGGTGTGACATACATCGTAGGACATAAAAATCCCGATACAGATTCCATCTGTTCGGCTATTGCTCTGGCAGAATTCAAAAGGTCGGAAGGTGAAGCAGGTGTGCTGGCAGCCCGTGCGGGAGATATCAATCCCCAGACTGCTTATATCCTTGATCGTTTTAATGTGGAGGCGCCACTTTTTCTTCCCGATGTTTATCTCCGGGTGAAGGAGATAATGACCACGGAGATTGACACAGTGGATCAGCACTCACCCTTGATTAAAGTCATAGAGTTGATCCGCGGCAAAAATATAAGGTTTATCCCTCTAGTCGATGAAAGGCAGAGTCCCGTGGGGATACTTACGCCAATGGACCTTGCCGATATGAATCTTGTCCAGGCCGGGGATGAGAGCTCGCGCCTCGTCTTTACATCACTTGGAAACATTGCCGAGACCCTTAAGGGGGAGGTGTATTCCGATGCC
>JADFVX010000068.1 GCA_015222755.1 Pseudomonadota bacterium
CATGCAACATTTATGGGTCAAAAACCAAAGGGCCTGTGGACTGTGGGCACCTACTGGCACCTGGACACGCGCCCCGACGAACTGAAGGCCCTTGACGATGCAGGGCTTAAGGAGGCTGCCGCCAGGATAGACCAGGAGCTGAGCTCAGCTCGCTACCGGAGCTTTGTACACGGCGATGCAAAGCTTGCAAACTTCTGCTTTGCTGATAAGGGCGGGCAGGTGGCGGCAGTGGATTTTCAATATGTGGGCGGCGGCTGCGGCATGAAGGATGTTGCTTATTTCATCGGCAGCTGCCTGTATGAAGAAGAGTGCGAGGCCTATGAAGGGGATCTGCTGGATTTTTACTTCAGTGAGCTTAAAGATGCCCTTGTGGCCCGCAGTAAAGATATTGGCCCCGATGCGGTGGAGGATGAATGGCGAGGGCTCTATGATTTGGCCTGGACCGACTTCCACCGCTTTATGAAGGGCTGGAGCCCGGGCCACTGGAAGATCCACGGCTATAGCGAGCGCAAGGCCCGTGAGATCGTGGCCTCGCTGAAAGGGGCCGCCTGATGCCGCTATCTTCCGAAGACCTGATTAAACTTTCCCGATTAGCTATTGACTCTGCCCTGGAAGCAGGCAGGTTCATTGCAAGCCGCTCCGGTGAAAACATCACTGTAGAGCACAAAGAAGGTGGCGATCATATCGCCTCACAGGTGGTTACCGAGGTGGATTATCAGAGCAACGACATCATCATAGAAGGCCTAAGTCCAAGCTGCAAGGAATACGACCTTGCGCTACTGACGGAAGAGGGTGCTGACGACCTCAGGCGCCTTGAAAAACCGGCCTTCTGGTGCGTAGATCCCCTGGACGGTACGCTTTCATTTACAGAATCGGTGCCGGGCTACTCCGTATCCATTGCGCTCGTATCCAGGCAGGGAGTTCCCCTTATAGGCGTGATCTACAATCCTGTTACAAGGAAGCTATATTCAGCAGTAAGAGGGCAGGGGGCCATGCTTGACGGCGAGCGCTGGAGGCCTGATCTTAGCCCGCCATATACGGGAAGGCCCCTTACGGCAGTATTTGACCCCAGTATGGAGGAATCTTGCGCTAACTACGCAGTGATAATGGAGCGCCTTGAGGTAATAGCCGAAAAAATGGGCCTGTCGGGCGTGCAGACCATGCACAGGGGCGGGGCAGTTGTAAATGCCTGTCGAGTTCTGGAAAACAGCCCTGCATGCTACTTTAAATTCCCCAAGCCTGCAGATGGGGGCGGCAGCCTGTGGGATTTTGCCGCAAGTGCCTGCATATATAATGAACTTGGCGCCATTGCCACCGACTTTCATGGTGAGGCACTTGAGCTTAACCGTGCTGAATCCACCTTTATGAATCACAGGGGCGTCATGTATGCAACTAGTAAGGAGCTGGCTGTGGAGGTCAGGCAATGGAGAATTGATAGTTGATAATTATCAATTCTCCATTACAGAACAGCACTTCTTGACGTTATAACGTTATGACGCTATACTGTTAATAAAAAAGCATTGAAGGAGCAAAACCATGTCCCAGCTGAACAAAAGGGCAACCATCTATTTCGATCCCGACATTCACAAGGCCTTGAAGATCAAGGCAGTAGAGACTTCGCGGTCTATCTCTGACCTTATTAACGACGCCGTTCGCCACGAACTGGCCGAGGACGAAGAGGATTTGAATGCCTTCAGGACAAGGGCAGCTGAAGAAACTGTCCCATTTGAAAAGGTACTGAAGGACCTGAAGGCAAGTGGCAAGATTTAGAATAGAAATCAAAAAATCCGCCATAAAGGAGCTTGAGACCATCCCTTCCATAGACCTTAAGAAAGTTATGAAAAGGATTGAATCTCTGGCCGAAGATCCAAGGCCCCATGGGAGCAAAAAGCTCTCAGGTGAGGAGAAATACAGGATAAGGCAGGGCAACTACCGCATCCTCTACCTCATTGAGGACGATCTTCTCATTGTCTATGTCGTCAAGGTGGCCCACAGAAAGAATGTGTATAGGTAATAATAATTGACTATTGCTAAGCAAAGCTAACTGTTCTCTTTGACTGAGCTAAGCTAAGAAATTTCATGGGAAAAACCAAACAAAAATACCCCTCAAACGGCTATTTCGGCATAGGGATACTAAATGCGGAAAATGAACAAAATATCGGGACACTGTGGCGCTCAGCATATATCCTGGGTGCATCTTTTATATTTACAATAGGTGCAAAATATAAAAAGCAAAGCACAGATGTTGTTAAGGCCTGGTCTAAGATCCCGCTTTACTATTATAGTGATTTTGAGGATTTTTATTCTCATGTGCCCCATGACTGCAAAGTAGTTGCAGTTGAGATGGATGAGAGAGCCGGGGATATAATCGAATATGAACACCCGGACAGATGCATATATCTTCTGGGTTGTGAGTCAATAGGACTGGGGGGAAAAGTCATGGACAGATGCCATGATAAGATATTTCTACCCGGCCATTACAGCCTGAATGTTGCCGTTGCCGGCAGCGTAGTCATGTATGACAGATATTCTAAGATTGGCGGCGTATTGCCTAAAAAAGAGACCTGATATTTACAGCATAAGGCTTAGTGCCGGGGTCGGACCAAGTCAACTACTTTCAACAGGCAGGCGACCTGCTTTAAACAAGAAATATGAGGAGGAATCATGAAAAGACTATTTTTCTCAAATATTAAGGAGGTCTCAGCCAACTCCTGGAAAAACATGCTGCTTATGATTGTAGGCGCTGCTGTCCTCAGCAGCGGCTGCATAGGGCCGAACATAAGACTCTTTGCCGACCACACATTTCCGCTAAGAGAATTCGTTCTGGAAGGGAGGGAAAGGGGTAAAGTGCTGGTTATCTCTGTAAGGGGGGTAATCTCAGATGCACCACGGCGCGGAATGATGAGGCCCAAACCGAGCATGGTTCAGGAGATAGTCTCCCAGTTGAGGAGGGCGGAGAAGGACAGGGAAATAAAGGCCGTTATTCTCAAGATAGACTCACCGGGCGGTACAACTACGGCAAGCGACGTCCTCTACAAGGAGATCATGGACTTCAAGAAAAAAACGGGAGCAAAGGTCGTTACTTCCATGATGGGCGTTGCGGCATCGGGAGGGTATTATATTGCCCTGCCATCGGACAAGATTATGGCACATCCCACCACCATAACGGGTTCGCTAGGGGTCATATTCCTGCGCCCCAAGGTGACTGGGCTTATGGATAAAATAGGAGTGAAGGTGGAGATAAACAAATCCGGGGAGAACAAGGATATGGGCTCCCCCTTCCGCCGGCCTACTTCCGATGAAAGTGAGATATTCCAGGGCTTGACGGAAGAGTTTGCAGGGCGTTTCAGGAATCTACTTTTGACTCACCGCAAACTCGAAAAGAAGACACTGGACAAGGTCAGCACTGCACGGGTCTACCATGCGAAAGAGGCCCTCGAACTGGGCCTCATAGACGAGATAGGCTATCTGAGTGATGCCCTTTCCAGGGCAAAGGAGATTGCCGGACTTAGCAAGGATGCCAAGGTGGTCGTATACAGGCGTACAACATACCCCGATGATAACATATACAACAGCTCCACAAACCGTTTCGAAGGGGCAGGTAATCCAATCATAGACCTCGGCATACTGAATCCCTTGACCTCTCTGTCCACAGGCTTCTACTATATGTGGCTCCCTGCAGTTGACGGGGAATAGCAATTAACGATTGATAATTGAGAATGGATAATTGAGAGTTGATAATGAAAAGTGGGGGAAACATAATTAAAGGTAAGTCCTTTGCTTTTGCTGTTCGTGTGGTTAATCTTTATAAATATCTGACTGCGGAGAAAAAGGAGTTTGTCTTATCTAAACAATTACTTCGCAGCGGCACGGCCATTGGCGCTTTGGTACGCGAAGCGGAGCAAGGTGAAAGCAAGGCGGATTTTGTGCACGAGGGGCTGCCAGGATGCCCTGCTTTGTAAGCGGGGATGAATTGCAGCTATAAGAATTGTAAATAAACCTTACTCGGATGCCCCGCCTTGAAGGCGGGGAGCATCACAAGCTGGCAATTGCCCTGAAAGAAGCAAATGAGACTGAATACTGGATTCTCTTACTCAATGAAACTGGCTACCTTGAAGCATCTGCCTTCGATTCAATTCACGGGGACATTGTAGAATTGCTGAAACTTTTAACAAGCATCATCAAAACAAGTAAAAATAGTTGATAATTGGT
Organism: Pseudomonadota bacterium; assembly: GCA_015222755.1. Classification (GTDB taxonomy): domain Bacteria; phylum Desulfobacterota; class JADFVX01; order JADFVX01; family JADFVX01; genus JADFVX01. The sequence goes on from JADFVX010000068.1 coordinate 4,213, forward strand.
AATTGATAGTTGGTTTAAGATTCATAATTAATAGTTGTCAATTTTCAATTATCAATTAACATTTATCCATACCGATTACGCTTCATCCCCACAAAAAAGTCCAGCGATAGATAGAAATACCTCCGATGAAAAGCATTGAAGCAGGAAGTCCATAGCGTGCGAAGAGGATACAGGAGATGACGTTAATGATGAGGGCATGGGAAAGGATCAGGAACTGGGCTGTTTCCACGCCGATGTTGCCAAGCTTTAACCAGCTGACATAGCCGCGAAATAGAGTTGAGAGTATGAGGGCTGCTAAGAAATGCCTGCTCAATCTGCCGAAGAAGGATATGGCGGCAGCCTGAAAGAAAAGAGTTTCAAAACTCATCACCCAGAGCGTCAAGGCGATGCCGGCAGGTAGAGTTTCCGGGAAAAGGAGGACCAGTGCATCTGCATTTCCTGTTGACTCAACAGCTGCATAAAGGGCAGGATTAAACCATAAGACCTTAATGGGAAAGAAGAGGATGATAATGAGGGCTGCCAGCTTAAGACCCTGTCTTACCTCCCCTGCAGGTGGAAAGGGACCTTTCATCCCGGCGCTTTTGCCCCAGGCCGTCACCGCGGCGCTCAGTAGCGTTAGCGCTGCAAAGGCAGAAATGACATGGCGAAGTGAATAAATACCGCTCGTCAGAATTCTGGGAGCCGAAAAAAGTGTCATAATAAGGCCCAGGAGGGCCGCCTTTTTAAAATTATTGATGGAAAGGAATTCACTCATAGTAAGATCAAGTATAGCTATCTTTCCTTCCAAGGTCACATTTTTTGAACAAAATAATCGGCAAGATGCTTTAAAAAAAGGAAGAAGTGGAGTGAGTAATTGACAATGGAGAATTGATAATTAATAATTGATATGGGAGCCCTTGTGATCAAGTCAACAGGAACACTGCCCAATAAAACCCATCTTAAATAACAGGAGGTATAAAACCATGATAAATATCAATCCCGAGTTAGTCTGCCAGATCATCGACAAGGCGCGTCAGTTCCATGCCAAGGAAGAGGTCGTCATCCCGGAGCCACCGAACAGCCCGGCCGATGAAAGCATCATGCAGGTGCTGCAGGATCACGGAGACGATCTGACCTATCAGGAGGTAAGCCTGGCTATAAAAGATCTCGAACCGGACCAGCAGCAAGAACTGGTGGCCCTCATGTGGCTGGGGAGGGACGATTACACTCTAGAGGAGTGGGAGACCGCCCTTCAGGATGCCGCTGACAGATGGAACGAGCGTACGGCGGAGTACCTCCTTGCAACACCCCTTGTCGCCGATTACCTGATGGAGGGGCTTGGCCTGCATGGCTACTCCTGCTAGGGAGAAGGGAAAGTTGACAGTTGACAGTTGATAAATGGGGAAAACCTTATGCTGTGACAATACAAATTAAAGAATGTAATCAGGAGGTAAATTATGGCTCAGATCACATTGACTAATGACGAAACATTGAAGCTGAAAGCGATACTTGAAAGCTATCTCTCCGACCTCAGGATGGAAGTTGCCGATACGGACCGGAGAGAATATCGCGAGGAATTGAAAGCGGAGGAGGCATTCCTGAAAGGTCTGATCGGAAGGCTCACTGGACAACAGGGCTCTCATCTTTTTTAAACAAGTAATAATTATTGATAATTGACGATAAATAATTGTTAATTGATAGTTGATAATGGAAAATTAGTATGGGAGACAATATAGTTAAAGATAAATCCTTTGCATTTGCTGTGCGGGTGGTTAATCTTTATAAATATCTGAGTACGTAGAAATAGGAGTTTGTCTTATCAAAAACAATTGATTCAATGAATGTTAGCTTAGATTAAGGAGGTTTGTATTGGAATCCCCGGAAGAGCTAAAAACCTTATTAAGCAAAGGGCTGGCCCTGTTGAAAAGCGGTAATAACGTTGATGCTATCTTTAGCTTTGAGGAACTCCTCATCAAAAGTGAGCGTAGTGCCGTATCCCTTTCATGCCTGGGCCTTGCCATGGCCAGGGCCAGACTCGACCTTAGGGCAGCGGTGCTACACTGCAGTGAGGCCATAAAGAAATCGCCAAAAAAAGCTGATTTCTACCTTAGCCTTGGTGAGGTCTACCAAACCCAGGGAGACAAGAAATCTGCCATAGAGACGCTGCAAAAGGGCCTGAAAGTCGACAGAAGGCACAAGGGGCTGAGACGTAAAATAAAGGCCCTTGGAGTCAGGAAAAAAAATGCAATACCCTTTCTATCCAGATCAAATATCCTCAACAAGTTTGTGGGGGGGTTGCTTAGAGAAAAATAGGAACACTTTCCAATAAACCATCGCTCTCCTAACCTCTTTCTTCAATCCATGACTAAAAAAGGCTGCATATTCATTTTTTCCTGGGACAATCTTCATAGTCTTCGCTGCATTCATGCTTTACCTGAACATCCAGACCATCCGGCACGGCAAGAGGCTTGAGGGTCATGTAGTCGGTTACGAAAGCCGTGAGCAATCTTCCAGGGCTTCAAAGTGGGCGAAACGGTGACACTCTATTTCGACCCTGCCTATGGCAGCGAGGTAATTCTCGATAGTTTCTATCATAAATATGGATTTGGCAGCCTCATCATCCTCTGTGGTATACTCCAGTTTTTTACCATTTGGGCAATTAAGAAAGCTTAATGGGCGATTATCAATTGTAGATTCCCCATCTAATTCACAAAAAAGGAGAGTTCAATGCCTCAGTATCGTTCCTATACCACAACCCATGGCCGCAATATGGCCGGAGCCCGCGCCCTCTGGCGGGCCACCGGTATGAAGGACGGCGACTTTGAAAAGCCTATCATTGCCGTTGTCAACTCCTTCACCCAGTTTGTGCCGGGTCATGTTCATCTGAAAGACTTGGGGCAGATGGTTGCCAGAGAGATAGAGAAAGCCGGCGGAGTGGCCAAGGAGTTTAACACCATCGCCATTGATGACGGTATCGCCATGGGACACGGCGGAATGCTCTATTCGCTTCCCTCGCGTGACATTATCGCCGATTCGGTAGAATATATGGTAAACGCCCACTGCGCCGATGCCATGGTCTGCATATCTAACTGCGACAAGATAACTCCCGGCATGATGATGGCCGCCTTACGCCTCAACATCCCCGCCGTCTTTGTCTCCGGCGGGCCGGTGGAATCAGGAAAAGCAGATCTTCACGGGAAGGAGACCAAGCTCGATCTCGTTGACGCCATGCTCTCTGCCGCCGACCCGAATGAAACAGATGCCGATGTTGACTCCATCGAACATGCCGCCTGCCCGACCTGCGGCTCATGCTCCGGTATGTTTACGGCAAACTCAATGAACTGCCTTACAGAGGCCCTTGGCCTCTCGCTTCCGGGCAACGGTTCACTGCTGGCTACTCATGCAGACAGAAAAGAGCTCTTTTTAGAGGCGGGCCGCCTCATAGTTAAGCTGACAAAGCGTTATTACGAAGGGGATGACGAGACTGCCCTGCCGCGCTCCATCGCAAGCAAGGAGGCCTTCGAGAATGCCATGAACCTCGATATCGCCATGGGCGGCTCTACAAACACCGTTCTTCACCTGCTGGCTGCGGCCCATGAGGCGGGGGTCGACTTTACTATGGCCGACATCGACCGCCTCTCGCGCAAGGTTCCCAACCTGTGCAAGGTTGCCCCTTCCACCGAGCTCTACCATATGGAGGATGTGCACCGTGCTGGGGGCGTGATAGGAATACTTGGTGAGCTTGATCGGGCCGGTCTTCTCCACCGGGATACCTACACCGTTCACAGCGCCACTTTGGGAGAGGCCATAGAGCGCTGGGATATTGCCATAAGCAAGGATGAGGAGGCCAGGCAGCGCTTTCTTGCAGCACCGGCCGGCGTCCCGAGCCAGCAGGCATTCAGCCAGTCTGAGCGCTGGCCCTCGCTCGACATTGACCGTGAGGCGGGGTGCATACGAAACATAGAGAACGCCTACAGCAAAGACGGCGGGCTGGCAGTCCTCTTCGGCAACCTGGCCGAGGCGGGCTGCATAGTCAAGACCGCCGGCGTAGATGAGTCCATACTGAAATTCAGCGGTCCCGCCCGGATATTTGAAAGCCAGGAAAGCGCTGTGGATGCGATCCTTGGCGATAAGATTGTGGCAGGTGATGTCGTGCTGATCCGCTTTGAGGGTCCGAAGGGCGGCCCCGGCATGCAGGAGATGCTATATCCCACAACCTACCTGAAGTCAAAAGGTCTCGGTAAGGACTGCGCCCTCATCACAGATGGCCGTTTTTCCGGCGGGACCTCGGGCCTCTCCATAGGGCACTGCTCACCGGAAGCGGCTGAAGGCGGGATCATAGGGCTTATCGAAGAGGGGGATGTTATTAATATAGATATACCGAATCGCTCCATCGATGTGGAGATCTCCGATGAGCTGATAGCCTCAAGGCGCAAGGCGATGGAGGCAAGTGGCGCCGCTGCCTGGAAACCAAAGGGCCGCAAGAGGGAGGTTTCAGAAGCATTAAAGGCCTATGCGGCTCTTACAACAAGCGCGGCCCGTGGTGCGGTGAGGGACCTGTCAAATCTGGATAAATAGTGGCAGCGCCCGGTTTTGAATTAAACAAAATGATTTGAAGCTTTATATTCATCTGGTACATGAGAGGTGTCGTTTAAGTGCTTAAGATAGTACCTTTTTTCATTATAATGTTTTACGCCTCTCTTATCTCCTCAGGTTTTTTTGAAGGCGACACTTATGGAAATAATTTAAAGATCTCTATCATTCTTCCCCTGGCGCTACTCTTTGTTTTTTATCTTTATAGGGATTTGAATGAAAAAAAAGAAGTACTTAGCGAGAAGATAAGCTTCGGCCTGATTGCCATACTTTTGCCAAAGGCCCTCTTTCTTTTCCTGGCTGGCGACGGAGTAGAATCCTTTCCCGTCGATATTTTCATTCTCCTTATTCTGGTTCTCATCCATCCCTTGCCTGCCGTTGCAGTTTATACCCTGGCAATGCTGCTACTCAACGCAGCTCATGCATTTTTCCTCTCTGATTTCAATGCCGTGGCATTTCCCCTGGCCTACAGGGCCATATTCATGCTTGCCCTTGTTGCCGTCCTCGAGACCTTCCTTGGCAAGGAGCGTAGTGGAAAGAAAGAGCTTACGGAACGACTTGACGGGCTTGGAGCGCTTTCGTCAAAAATTATTGACGAGGCGGGCAGCAAGGATGCAGCCCCGCTGGCCATATCGGAAGAGATCAAGGATAAACTTTTTCTCGATTCGGCCTATCACCTGAGCAGCGCCATTTCGGACAGCCTTGGCGCTTTGCACGATATGATGGACGCCTACAGCTGCTGCCTCTTTATGGTAGAGAAGAAGAGCTTCAAACTTGTTGCTGCCGTCAGCGACAGTAAAGGCCTGATCAGCGATATTCCCCTTGCCAAAGGGGAAAATCTCCTTAGCTGGATAGTCGTCAATGATCAGCCGCTCATTACAGACAGGCTGTCTGATTCGGGATCTACCGGTTATTACAAAGGGAAGGAAAATGCGGCAGCATTTATCGGGATTCCCATTTTGATCAACAATAAGGGCAGTAAGGCCATTCTCTGTGTTGACAGGGCGGAGGGAGCTTTTGGCATAAATGACAAAAAGCTTCTTCAACTGGCGGGCTCTACCCTCAGGGAGAGCCTTAAAAAATCAGCCGCCGTGGAGAAGATGAGAATGGAGGCCCTCGAGTTCCAGGCCTTTTACAAACTTACGAAAGAACTCAACTCTACCCTTGATCCGAACAAAATTCTCGACATGGCGCTCAAGCTCAGCAAGGAAGTGGTTCATTATGACCTTGCTGCCATTGCCCTCAAAGGCAGCACTGGTGAAATCCACTTTGTTAAGGCCATAGGGGAGGGCGCCGAAGAGCTTTTAAAGGATGGCAGCAAGCATGATTTGAGTATTTTTCAGTGGGTTGTAGAAAGGGGACAGACTTATCAATACTCCCGTGACTTGATGGTAAAGAAAGTATTTCCTGACATGCCTCCCCCCATAGTCAAAATGGGGTCTTTCATGGCCCTCCCTCTTGTTGTGGTAAATGAGGTGACCGGTATTTACCTGACGGCCAGAAAAGACCGCAAATCATACACGCCCTATGAACTTAAACTGATAGAGGCAATGACTGCGCACGTCTCCATGGCAAGAGCGAATGCCATTGTATATAAAAAGATGGAGGAGATGGCCGTTACCGATGGCCTTACCGGCCTCAACAATCACAGGCATTTCCAGGAGCGCCTTTCCGAAGAACTGGAAAGATCGGACCGCTACAAGGACAAGTTAGTCTTTTTCCTTACCGATATCGACTTCTTCAAAAAGGTTAACGATGATTATGGCCACCCCGCCGGTGACAAGATACTGAAAGATGTTTCTAAGATACTGAAGAGTTCCATTAGAAACGTAGACTTTGCCGCCCGCTACGGTGGTGAAGAGTTTGCAGCCATATTATTTAATACGGAAAAGAAAAAGGCCATAGAGATTGCCGAGAGGCTTAGAAGGTCCATTGAAAAGACCCGGTTCGATATTGGCGACGGCAAGACAATCAAGATCACCATGAGTATAGGAATCTCCTGCTATCCAACAGATGCCGATACAAAATCCCTCCTCATCTCCCGGGCAGACGAAACGCTTTACCTATGTAAAGAGGAGGGGAGGAACAGGGCCTATGTTTACGGTGATGTGAAGGAGAGGCTGGGGGGAAACAGTTAACAATGGATAATTGAAAGTTGATAATGAAAAATGGGGGAAACATAGTTAAAGACAAGTTTTTTGCCTTTGCTGTGCGGGTGGTTAATCTTTACAAACATCTGACCGCTGAGAAAAAGGAGTTTGTCTTATCCAGGCAGTTGCTTCGCAGTGGGACGGCCGTTGGTGCTATAGATAATTGACAATTATCAATTATCAATTATCTATAGGTTTACTTGAGATAAAAACGTAGAGTCAGGCTATCTATCTTCACCAGGTCATTCTCCTTCAGGATGTATGCCTCGCTGATATAGGTGCCGTTTATCAAGGGAGCCTTCTTGGGGTTCGATGCGGAGATTACGTAGCCTTTGTCGGTTTTGTTGACCAGTGCGGCCACCTTGGGGGCAAACAGCCCCTTCGTCTTTATCACAGCATCGCCCGATTTTCCTATTGTGGACACTCTGTCAGTCAGTTCAACGCGGAATTCCTCTATGCCGCCATCGAGGAGAATAAATCCACCCGTCCTCCCCTGTGCAACTGCCCTGGCTTTTCCGGTCATAATCATTGTCTCGTCCAGGGAAGGGGTGACAGGGGTGAGGGGAGAATCATCGTCGGTCTCGCCCCCTTCCTTATACCCTGCTTCGTATGCAAGACTGATATGGTGCTTGCCTATGGCAACCTCATCTGTTGTACTCAGTATGGCTCTTGTTATCTTTTCCCCGTTAAGGAAGATCCCGTTGGTACTTCCTGCATCCTCGATTACTATGGCCCCTCCATCCTTTAAAATCCTGGCATGAATGCTTGATACGATAGGATTTTCTATCTCTATATCGTTACCTTTGTCTCTCCCTATCGTTATTATATTTCCTTTAAAGGGAATCTCTTTTACTATCTGACCCTTGAATTTGAGAACGATCCTTAGCACCTTTACCTCCCGAATAGCTTCTTGATTTTGTGAGTATAATGAGAGAATTCACTTTTGTAAATATATATGGCGACGAGGGTTATGTTGTCGCTGCCCCCAGCCTCATTTGCCAGGTCGACAAGCCTTCGGCTAAGGGTCGAGGGGGACCTGGCATCTAAGGTTTCAGAGAGTATTGTTTCATCTGACAGCATCGTTGTGATCCCGTCGCTGCAAAGGATAATGATGTCGCCATCGGCAATGCTCATCTCGCTGAAGTCGGCCTCCACTTCCTGTCCTACTCCCATGGAGCGGGTAATTATATTTCCTATGCTGGACTTTTTAGCATCCTCTTCGCTGATGAGGCCTTCCCTTAACTGCTCCGATATCAGGGAGTGGTCGTCCGTCAGCTGTTCAATACATCCGGCCCTTATAAGGTATATCCTGCTGTCGCCCACATGGGCAATGTTCAGCCTTTCTCCCCTGATGAGGGCCACGACCAGGGTAGACCCCATCCCCCGGAGTGAGGGGCTGTCCTGAGAAGCGCCGTAAACGGTGCTGTTCGCCATTTTTATGGCCCCGGCAAGCAGGGCCTCGCCGCCGCCTTCAGTTTCTATCCCGCAAGCTGCAGCGCCGCTATTTATGTAATCACTCAAAACCTCTATGACCATCCTGCTGGCAATCTCCCCCGATGCGTGGCCTCCCATACCGTCGGCAACCGCCATAAGGCCTGCCTTTTCATCGACGCAAAAAAAATCCTCATTTTTTGAGCGCTTAACCCCTTTGTCGCTATATGCCCCGGCTAGTAATTTCATCTTTTATATACCAAGCTCTTTACCTGCTTTTTCCAGGTCCTTTGCCAGCTTCACACCGCTCTGGTATCTCTTTGTGACCCCTTTGGCAAGCATCTTTTCAATTATGCTTATAAGCTGTTCCGGCGTATCGGGCATAAGCTCCTTTGCCGGTGTGTATGTTGTGTTTGCTATGTTGTACATGAGGTTTGTAAAGCTGTCTCCCTTGAAGGGCCTCTCCCCGGTGATCAGTTCGTAAAAGACGATACCCAGGGAAAAGAGGTCAGACCTGCCGTCGACTTTTTTGCCGGATATCTGCTCCGGTGACATGTAGCTTGGGGTGCCCAGTATCATACCGGTCTGCGTTTTTGATGAGGTCATTACCCTGGCGATGCCGAAGTCAGTCACCTTGACAGTCTCATCCTTAAGTATCATGATATTGGCAGGCTTTATGTCCCTGTGCACGACTCCGTTGCGGTGGGCATAGTCGAGGGCATTAGCTACCGCTGATACGACGGATATCTTCTCTTTGATACTCATATTCCTTTTTTTCCGGAGGTGCTGCTCCAGGTCGCAGCCTTCCAGAAATTCCATCGCAAGATAGGCTATCCCGCTGTCTTCACCCACATCGTATATGGTGACGATGTTGGGGTGGGAGAGCTTTCCTGCCGCCTCGGCCTCACGGAAGAAGCGTTTTTTTATCTCCTCTGCCGACTCTTCTTCCAGTTCTTCATACCTGAGGGTCTTTATTGCCACCTCTCTGTTTATCTTAGGGTCCTTGCCGAGATAAACGGTTCCCATAGCGCCCTGGCCCAGCTCCCTTGCGATCTCGTATCTGCCCAGTGTCGGCAGGGTGGGTGCCCCCGATATGAGGACCGTTTTCTCAGTGCTGGCATTTTTGCCAAGCACTATCTGCTGGTCGGCCTCTTTCAGTTGTTTGATCCTTTTCCTTACGTCCTTGAATTTCCCACCCCTTAGCATATGCTCGTATACGGCCACGGCCTTGTTCAGCATCCTTTTTCTCTCGAAATCGAGGCCGAGGCTGTAGAGTTGTTCACGTGTGACCGGATCTTTGACGGGACATTTCGTTAATTTTTCGAAGGCCATGTCGAGCCTCCCCTGTCCCTGATAGGAATGAGCCAGGAGCCTGTTGGATTCGAGGGACTCACTCTCCATCATCTCCTGGCTAAATACAAGCCTCCTGGTGACGGATATAAACGCGTAGCCGAAGAGCAGGAGGAAGGATGGGTAGAACATGGAAACCCAGTAGCCCTCTTCAATAAAGAGGTAGATTGCGACCAGGTTCCAGAGAACTGCCATTGATAAAACAGTGGTCAGGCTGGCCCTGCGGCCCAGCCTGTGAGCAATGAAGGCGAGGTAGAGACCGAAAAGGGCTATCACGCCTGCTTCGAGGGGAAAGGCCCACTTAGGCCTGGTTATGTAAGTGCTGCTTAGGATGTTATCGACAACGGAGGCCATAATAAAGGAAGGGGAGGGTCGACGGTCGACCTCCGGTGAGAGAGCCATGCCTGCGTCCTCAATATTCAGACCGATAATGACTACCTTGTCCTTAAATGCATCGGCGGGAACCTTGTTTTCGATGACCTCATGAAACGAATAGCTTGGAAAGCTCTTTTCATGCGGGTAGCTGATGAGCATCGAAAAATCGTCCCCGGCGGGTATCTCAAGCTCGCCGATCTTCAGACCGAAGCGGGTCCTTATGCTTTCTATATTGCTAACCGGTTTCAAGGGCCCGTCCAGATATGCCAGGGCAAGTTGCAGGGCGAAGGATGGATAGTACCTGGCTTCATATGGTATCAGGAGGTATTCCCGCCTTATCCTGCCATCGGGGTCGCCTATAAGATTGTTGTGGCCTGCTCCCTCGGCCATCTTTAAAATCCTGCCGTTTGTCCCCTTTACATCTGTTCCGTAGGGCTTGATTGCTTCCAGCCCTCCCGAGCGCCAGTGTTTAAAAGCTCTTTCGCTGCCCTTGCCCGGGGAGGCAGTCCGGCTTTTCAGGCTGAAGTGGAGGGGGAGTATAGCCTTGGGCAAGGACCGGATTGAGGAGGTGAGAACCTCGTCTGTATCAAGTCTTTTTTCCATCTCTTCCAGTCTTGATATGATACTTTTTGTCAGTTTTATGCTGGCTTTGTCTTTCTTCCTGTCTTTCCCCGCAAGGCCATCTTTCAACTCTTTGGCAAGGGCCTTTATCTCCGCTTCTGCAGGGTTTTTCGCCTCTTCGGGGAATATGAGGTCAATGCCTGTTGTCTTTGCCCCATAGGATGCTATTTGAGAAATCGCCCCGGCAAGAATATCTCTGGGCCAGGGCCACTCCCCGATCTTGCCGATGCTTTCCTTGTCGATATTAATGAGGACTAGCGGAGAGATAGAGGACTTGCTCCTTAGTTTTGACCTGAAATCGTAGGTTTTAAGCTCTAAATTTATGAATGGTTGCCAACTGAAAGCGACGGCAAAAAGAACAAGGAGGGTTAGCAGGATGCCCAGGAGCCACTCCCTGCATAAAAAGCGAATCAAAGTTATTATCATTTTGGAATCATAGCAGATGAATAGACGTGGTTCAACATTCTTTCTGAATAACTGTTAATATGAAGATCTATCGAAGGTTCATGATTGATTAAATGGTTTTTAAAATCTTTTGCCGGCAAAAATATAAAAATTAATATCAGAGGCAAGTAAGGCATGGGTAGCTTCAACTGGAGAAAAGAATTCAGTATCGGTGTTGATGAGATGGATAAGCAGCATATGGAACTGGTCAGGATTATTAATGATATACATCAGGCTATAAATGAAGGGAGGGGCAAGGAGAGGTTGGGCGGTATGCTGGACAGGCTGCTCAAATATACTGATTACCACTTTGCAGCGGAAGAAAAACTGATGAAGAAACATCGATATCCCCCTTATGAAGAGCATAAGGGCAAGCACGCAGCCATGAGGAAAAAGGTTTTGTCACTGATCCGGGAAAGTAGTGGCGGCAGGGAGGCAATGATCTATTCTGTGCTGGACTTCCTGCAAGGCTGGCTGACAAAGCATATAATGGAAACGGACAGGAAGTACGCAAACTACCTGAATGATAATTAATAATTGATAATGAAAAATGGGAAAAACATACATTAACCGGAGCAAAACAAAGGCCTATCTAGTAGGGGGTGGCATAGCATCACTCGCCGCTGCCGTTTACCTGATAAAGGAAGCCCGTCTGCCGGGTAAAAATATACACATCCTGGAGCAGGGGAGCATAAACGGGGGAGCACTTGACGGTTCCGGAGACCCCGATGCAGGCTACCTCATACGTGGAGGCAGGATGCATGAGAGGCATTTTGGCTGTACCTGGGACCTTCTTTCAAATATACCTAGCCTGGACAATCCGGACAAATCCGTATGCGATGAGACCTTTGAGTTCAGCAAAAAAATAGTCTCCCGCTCTACATCCCGCCTCCTGAAGGACGGGGAGAAGATGGACGTTTCTTCCTACGGCCTTAGCAACACGGACAAGGTTGATATCCTGAAGCTCAGGTTCTCCTCAGAAGAGGCCCTGGGTGCAAAAAGGATCGAGGACTGCTTCTCTCCCGATTTCTTCAATACCGTCTTCTGGCAGCTCTGGAGCACAAGCTTTGCCTTCCAGAGATGGAGCTCTGTTGTGGAAATGCGGCGCTACTTCATACGTTTTATGCACCTGCTGCCCGCTTTCAACGAGCTTGGAGGTATCATGCGGACCCTGTACAACCAGTATGATTCCGTCATTTTGCCCACGGAGAGATGGTTGAAGGGGCAGGGCGTGTGTTTTATTATGAACAGCCAGGTCACTGATATAGAGTTCGATATAGGTGAGACTGAAAAAAGGGCAAGTGCCATCCGCTACTTAAGTGATGGCAGGGAAGAAACGATCAAGCTGTCTAAAAATGACTACCTGTTTGTCACACTGGGTTCCATGGTGGAGGGTGCCAGTACAGGAAGCATGTCTTCACCTGCGCCTCTCAATGAGAAATGTAAGGCAGGGGCATGGGCACTCTGGGAGAATATCGCAAAAAAGGACACCTCCTTCGGCAGACCGGGAACCTTCTGCGATCATACAGGGCTTTCAAAATGGATGTCCTTTACCGTGACCATGAAGGACCCGGCATTCTTTGAGCATATGGAGGCCTTTACTGGCAACATCGCCGGAAGCGGCGGTCTGGTGACATTTACAGATTCCAACTGGCTGATGTCTGTCGTTTTGGCCCACCAGCCCCACTTCAGAAACCAGCCGGAGGATGTCTATGTTTTCTGGGGGGACGGACTGCTCCCGGACAGGGAGGGTAACTTCGTAAAAAAGAGGATGTCTGACTGCAGTGGGGAGGAGATACTTGTAGAGTTGTTCTCCCACCTCGAGATAATGGAGAAGATGAGACCTCTTATGGACAAGACGAAGTGCATCCCTTGCATGATGCCCTTCATAGATGCCCAGTTCCTGCCAAGAATTCCCGGTGACAGGCCTCAGGTCGTCCCGGAAGGGGCAGCCAATTTTGCCTTTCTCGGTCAGTTTGTCGAAGTGCCTGATGATTGCGTCTTTACCGTCGAGTATTCAGTCAGGACGGCGCAGACGGCCGTTTTCTCCCTTCTTGCTCTGGATAGGGAGGTCACGCCTGTCTATAATGGAAGCCACGATATCTGCGTCCTTCTAGATGCCTTAAACGCCATAAACAGGTAGCCTATGATATCACGCCTTGGCTTGCTTATCTTATTGGCTCTGTCACTCTTTATAACAGGATTTAACGGCAAGGTTCTCCGTTACCAGCCTTCCGGGCTCTATACAGAGTTTAATTACAGCGAAGAGCACTCCTATGCCTATTACCGTAAGGACCTCAGAGAAAAGCTGAGCCGCAACTGGCAGGAACTTCTTGAGGCTAAAGGGGCTAAAACGCCGGCTGAAGTAGAAAGGATAGTTGAGCTGCTTGCTCCTACAGATAAACCACCCCTGAACTGTTCAGTAGTGCCGGACAGGCTGGAGGGTGGAAGATATAGGCGGGGGGTCTTGCTTATCCACGGCCTATATGATTCCCCCTATGTGATGAAAGACCTGGAAAAGTTTTTCAATGAGAACTGCTTCTATACCCGCTCGATCCTACTCCCCGGACATGGCACACGCCCGGGGGATATGCTTGAGATCAGCTACATAGAATGGATCAAGGCCGTTGATTTTGCTGTGGCGAGATTTTTAGATGAGGTAGAGGACCTCTATATCGCCGGTTTCTCAACGGGGGCTGCCCTTGCTGTAAGAAAGGCGATAAAAGACCCTGATTCGATCAAGGGTCTCTTTCTGTTTGCTCCGTCGCTGAAGCTGAGGACTGGCTCTGCCGCTTTGCTGCATCGACTTGGAAAAAAATGGGTGCCCTGGCAGAGATTCGATGATGACGATTTCGTAAAGTATGAATCGATTACGCTAAAATCTGTCATTGAGGTCAAGCGGCTGGCAGATGAGGTAAGGGAGGATCTGGAGGGGCAGGCCGATGGCCTGGCCATACCTGCTATGATCGTGCTGAGTGATAGTGATTATACGATCCCCGCTAAAGAGACGATTCGCCTTTTCGATGAGGGGAGGTTTGGAGAAAAAAGTCGTATGATAGTCTATCACCGTGGAGACAGGCCTGATTCTCTGCCCGCCCAATGCTATAATCCCGATGCCTCATCCGGCAAGGACTGCCGTAAGCTCTACTACAACAGCCGCTTCAAGTACGAGATGGCTGATGCGGTCTACCAGATCAGTGACTACTCCCATATGTCCCTGACGCTGCCACCTGATGATGTACACTACGGACTGGCCGGGGACTACCGCTACTGCCTACAGTATTTCTTCGGCTGGCAGGATGGCTTAAGGCGGGCCTGTAAAGCTGACGTCCCGGCAAAGGTATGTCTGGGAGAGCGATCTGCCTTTGGAAGTCAGAAGTATGAGGAGTGTGAAGTCCAGGGGAGGGTTGTGCGCAGGCTGAGCTCCAACCCGCTTTTCAAGGAGATGACCGGGCAGATCGGGAACTTCATTGATAAGCTGGGGACACATGTAGATGCCCAGTAATCAGGTAACACCTTTGGTATATTAAGAAATAAAAAGGGAGAATATGGCAGATTCAGAGGTATTACAGCTTGATGGTCTCGTGGCTTATCAGGAGGGTTCAATTGTCAGCAGAACGATAATTAAAAACAAGGCTGGTTCAATTACACTTTTTGCCTTTGATAAGGCCCAGGAGATAAGCGAACATAAAGTCCCTTATGATGCAATAGCCCATATCCTTGATGGTGAAGTTGAAATTAGCGTATCAGGAAATGCAAAGCGGCTAAGGGCAGGGGATATGATCCTTATGCCTGCCAATGAAACTCATGCGCTAAAGGCGGTAGAACGGTTTAAGATGCTTCTTACCATGATCAGGGAGGAATAGGCAGTTAACAATGGATAATTATCAATTGTCAATTACCCACACCCATTATGATTTATAAAGAGCAAAAACGTCTATTATATAAAGCCTGGATGAGATTGATGACGGCCTTTGCAGTGAGCTTTGCAATAAGTCTTCTTGCAGGCATCGCCTTGATAAATCTGTGCGACCTTAACCCGGAAAAAATATTCGAAATATCAACAAAGCGAATCTCTATTGCAAGCTCCTTCCTGGATAAAGGTCTGAACCTGGGAATTGATAAGGGTATACTGATATTTGCCTGGAATTCTCTAAGTTCCTTGGCAATCATATCCTTTGTCTATAGTGCCTCATTGTTAAATCCCCACAAGGTCTCAATCTTCCCCGGACCAATAAGAAAAATATTATGCGGCGAAAAAAGGATGAAGCTCTTATGTTATCTGCCGGGATGTTTAAGGATTGAAGAAGAGTCTGTTCGCAGATTATATGTATGGCTTATGATCCCTCTACTTGGCATAATACTGCTGGGGGCGGAATGCGGCTTCATAGTTTCAACGGCGGCCTACATAACTGGTTCCTATTTTATAGGCATTGTAGCCTTAATGCCCCACGGGATAATAGAAATCCCGGCAATTACCCTGGCAGGGGCGGTGGCTTTTTCGGCCCATATCTTAATAAAGGAAGATGCCCATGCTGAAATGCCGGGCGCTGTTTTTGATAAAGTCAGAATATACAGGGATGGGATGCCCATAAGAATAATCGCAATATCTGTGACATTTTGCCTGCTTATTGCGGGATTGATCGAGGCGCACCTCACAGAGCGCATACTTGAAAGCCTCTTGAGTTGACGATCGAAAATGGACAATTGATAATGGACAATTGATAAATGATAATTGATAAATCAAAAAATGTAATTAAAGAAAAGTCGGGCATAAGCACTGAAGATCCAGGAGGCCTGGGTGCAATTGGCCTTGAAGGGGCTGAAAATGGCAAAGTCTTGCCGGGGCCCACCCGCGTGAAGAGTGAAAAGGCCAAACACTCGAAGCTATATGCAGCCATTGTGTTCGTTGTCGGATTGGCTCTCAAGTTCAAGTGGGTGCTTGTCTTTGCACTGACAAAGCTAAAAGCCCTCTTCATGGCGCTGAGCTTCCTCAAGTTCGGAGCCGTACTCAAAACGGGCCTCTCCATGATCGTCTGTGTCTGGGCCTACGCGCTCAACTGGGGCTGGGCCTTTGCCGCAGGCTTTGTGATGCTGATCTTCGTTCACGAGATGGGCCACGCCATCGCCCTCAGGTACTTCGGCATTAAATCCGGCGTACCCGTCTTCATACCCTTTGTCGGAGCATTTATCGCCATGAAGGAGCTTCCTCACAACGCGAGGATAGAGGCCTGGACTGGAATCGCCGGGCCCTTGCTTGGCACTGCCGGGGCCGTGGCCTGCTGGGGCGTCGCCATCTACACGGGGAATATGTTCTGGTACGCCCTGGCCTATACGGGCTTTTTCCTCAACATCTTCAATCTAATACCCATAAGCCCCCTTGACGGCGGCAGGGCCGTTGCAGCAATATCTCCCAGGATCTGGATATTCGGCTTCATCGGCATCCTCCTGCTGTTCCTGCAATCCTTCAATCCCATCCTTCTCTTCATCCTCTTTATATCCGGCGGGAAGGTCCTGGCCCAGTGGAGAAAAAATGGGGGGGAAGACGAGGCATATTACAGGGTAAGCCCACTTACAAAGATAGTCATATCGGGCGTATATTTCGGTCTCATCGGATTTCTGGCAGTGGGCATGTCGCTGACGCACTTTACGCTGTAGGGAATAATTGACAATGGATAATTAGTAAATGATAATTATACAAGGAAAAGTTAGAGAATGCCCCTGATTAATATGATAAGGTGAAAACATGAACGACCCGCTACACGGCATCACCCTGGAGATGGTCCTTGCCAGGATCGTTGAACATTACGGCTGGGATGAGCTGGGGAAGATGGTAAATATAAGATGCTTCAATTATGACCCCAGCATCAAGTCGAGCCTTAAATTCCTGAGAAGAACCCCCTGGGCCAGGAAAAAGGTTGAAAGGATCTATCTGGACATTTAAAGGGCGAAGCCTTGGGGGAGGGCGCTTAATTGTTTTCCGGCTGAGCTGAGAATCTTTATGAGGAGGTATTGAAATGACAGATAAAGACCAATCAAATAAAGACTCTGGAGAGGAAAGGTCAAAAGAATGCCTTAAAAAAGGGCTTGCACATCTCCATAGAGGGGACCCGGGGGAGGCTGTGGAATTTTTCAGTGAAATGCTTATTGCCAGTAATGAGAGCCCCCTTGCTCTTTCCTGCCTGGGACTTTCAATTGCACGTACCGGAGACGACATGAAGGCGGCGGAGCGCTATTGCAAAAAGGCCATAGATAAGAACCCCAATGTAGGCGATTTTTACCGGAGCCTGGCAGAGGTCTACAAACTACAGGGAAAGAAGGCAGAGGCCATTGAGACACTTAACAAGGGCCTGCCTTTTGACAGGGGGAACAAGAAAATCTTCAGTGAAATTAAAAAATTTGGAATACGAAAAGATCCACCGATATCTTTTCTTCCAAGATCACATTTTTTAAACAGGATAATCGGCAAGATGCTTTCAGAAAAGTAAAAAGGGAGTGATTCCTTACTCGGATTCTTGAATATTACGGCTGGAATGAACTGGGGAAGACGGTCAATATAAGATGCTTCAATTATGAGCCCGGCATCAAATCGAGCCTTAAATTTCTGAGAAGAACCCCTGGGCCAGAAAAAAGCTTGAAAAGATCTATCTGGATATCTAAAGACCATTTTATCTACAGCCACATGAAATCAAAACAAAAGACCTCTTTGTTTATCTTCATGATAATTAGTTTTCTTTTCTGCAGCCAGCTGTACGCGGAAGAGGGGAAGGCGGAAGCTGGAAAGTGGAGCCTGACCCTCCTCGGAGGGGTGATGAGTGACGATACCCTCAGGGATGCGGCGCTTTTTAAGGCCGACTATGACTACTCTCATAAATTTACGACTCTTGCCCTCGGCAGGGAGCTAGTCCGCTGGAAAAGTGATCTGCGTTTCGAGCTTGAGGGACAGGTGTTAAGACACAGGGGGGCGCAAAAATACTGGGAGTTTGGCGGCGCAATAATCGCCAGGTGGCTCAGTTTCCCCTGGGATGGCTACATCGATACCTCCTTTGCAGTGGGAGAGGGCTTTTCCATCACCAGTGAAAAATCTGTCCTTGAGCAGAGGCGCCATGAAGATAGTTCACGCTTCTTAAACTACCTTCTATTTGAATTTACCTTCGCACATCCTGAATATAAGGCCTTAAGTCTGGTAGCGCGGCTGCACCACAGGTCTGGGATAAGGGGGCTCATCAACGATGTCCACGGGGCCTCCAATTCAATGGCCCTGGGACTTCGCTATGAATTTTAAGCAGGGTAAATACAGGGGAACCCCTGATTAATCTGAAGAGGCATAAGGCATGAATGACCAACTATGTAACGATTAATAATGGATAATTGACAGTTGACAATTATTCATTATCCACACTTACATTCACTCCCCGTTTATTGTATAGTGCTGGTTGTTTGATGTATCAGTAAACGCTTATAAGACCTCTGGAATGAATAAACATTTAAAAACATTTTACGCCATATCGAAAAACAAACGTGAAAAGGGCGACCTTCTTCTTCTCCTGAAATTTTTCGTTTTCCTGATTCTCCTCGTATTTGTCTATACTTACCTGTTCCAGGTCATTATGACACGGGTGGAAGGGGCACATCATTCGTTGGTTGCAGGCTTTTACTGGGTGCTTATCAATATGACCACCCTTGGTACCGGCGATATCTATTTCACCTCTGATATAGGCCGGCTCTTTACCACTCTTGTGTTATTGTCCGGTGTCATTTTCCTGCTGATCATCCTTCCTTATGCCGTTATCAGCTTTTTTATCTTCCCATGGATGGAAGAAATGGCACGACGCAGCATCCCCACAGAACCTGCCGAGTCACTGAAAGACCACATAATTATCTGTGGCACCGATTCTATCGCCATGAACCTGGAAGAGAAACTCCGTCTCACCAATAGCCCCTACATATTTGTGGAACCCGATCCCGAAAGGGCTGAAAAACTCCATGAGAGTGATATTCCTGTCATTCATGGCGACCTTGCCAGTGAAGAGACCTACAAAAAACTCAATATTGACGATGCAAAGATCGTCTTTGCCAATCAGTCCGATGTTATTAATTCCCACATTGCCCTGACGGTGCGCGGCATTTCGGAGACGCCCATTGTGGCACTTGCCGAAACGGGCGCCTCAAAGGACATTCTCCATTTTGCCGGATGTAATTATGTCCTGCCTGTAAAGGAAATATTGGGCCGTAATATCGCAAACCGCTGTGTTTCCGGAGCAAGCCATACCAATGTGATGGGAAATCTGGAAAAGCTGAAGATCGTCGAGTTCCCAGTGTTTGCTACGCCCTTTATGGGGCAAAAGATCTCGGAGCTTAAAATCAGGGAGACGACAGGCGTTAACATTGTCGGTATATGGGAGCGGGGTGGCTTTTCTACGCCAAGACCGGATTATATTCTCACATCGAAATCTGTGCTCCTCCTTATGGGGGCAAAAGAAAAGCTCCTTGAATTCGACGCCTATATGTCGATTTATTTTCCTTCCGACAAGCC
>JADFVX010000009.1 GCA_015222755.1 Pseudomonadota bacterium
GCCAAGTTTTTTGCGGCCTTTACTTTGCTCCCCTTCCTTTCTACCCCAAATAAAGTTATAGAGCCGGCAAAGAAAAGAAGAATTCTTATGTCAATGCAGATCAACTCTGAATATTTCTTTCACCTGCTACTAAACAAATTTTTGGGATAGGTTGATTTGAGGATTAATGGTTAAAAGAGAGAAAATTTTGCCCATTTCTTGACATTGAAAAATGACCTATTATGCTTAATAACAGGTGGACAAATCCAGACAAAGCTAAACCTTCTGTGAGGAAGGGGCGGAAAGCTACGGATCTAAGGTGTTTAAGATGGCCGGGCTGCCAAAGGATGAAACTTTGGTATGCTCGGCTTTTTTATTATTAACAATACTGGAAGAAAAGGAGGTGAGGGATAAAGAAAAGAAAGCTGAGAAAAGGAGGTAAGGGATAATGAAAAGAAAACTTATTGTCATCACAATGGCAGTCGGACTCATGGTTGCAACCGTTGTGGGGGCAACACCCAATGGGCAACCCTTCAATGAAATCTGGGATGAAATCAGTGAAATCTGGGAAGCTATCGGCAACATCGACACTCCCACTCTGGAAGTTACAGAACGCAGTGATACATTTGAATGTCCCGGGGGGCACAGCTGCACATACTTTGTCAGATGTGATAATGATGAAGTACTTACGGGGGGAGGCTTCCAGGCGAATGATCCTGGTGTCGGTGTACTCGACGTCTGGGCCAGCAAACCCGACGTTGGAGAAAACAGGTGGCGTGTTACCACAATGAACATGGATAATTCCAACGATATGGATTTCATTATTTATGCCATGTGTACAAAGCTCAGCAATTGATTCATTATGGAGTGACGAAAAGGAGAGGAACGACCGTTCCTCTTCTTTTTTAACATTCTGTATTGCGTCGAACAATGAGAACGGTGACCGGAGGCCGGGCGTATTCAAGTGAGGTAAAGATTCTTGTGCGTCTGGTGCCCGGCAGGCCCCATATAAACCAACGTTTCACATACAATCCAAGCAGAGGGGAGCCGGTAGGCTCCTCTCGCTCTTGCTCATAAAGCCGGCTCAAACGTGAAACGAAATTCTCTATTGTTTTTTTTCGGCCAACGACATCCCCTCGGGGCCGAAGTGATAGCCAAGAAAATCAAAGCCCTTTTCGGTCCTGCCCATCGCTGTCTTGTCAGGGTGTTTCTCCAGATTCAGCTCATTGAATGTCTGGTTAAGCATCTTTACTTTTAACTATTTCCATTTGTAATCTACTAACTTTGGGGGCTGAATAGTTTTGATGCTTTCAGGAAGAAGTTGCTAAGCCGGCTACTACTCCAGTCCTACTTCCATATTCATGGCCGACCCTTCCCCCGTCCACACGCCTTTTTTGAAACTACCAAGGACACTACGGAAAGCTTCCTTGTCTCTCCCCTCGGCACTGAGGTCTATCTGGAAGTTACGGAAACCCATCTTTTTGAAGAGCTTTATATAGCCAAGGAAAGAAAAGGGCTTTTCTGAATAGACATATGTGAGCCCGTCACGCTCCTTCAGGAAATACTGCTCCCCCTTCTCCCCGCCATAGCCCCGCCTCTGCTTCTTTTCCCACTTTACGCGGGACACATAGAGGGGAAGGTGCGAGTAAACAAGAAGATCGGCAGTTCCTGCAACTCCCTTTTCCACAAGCAAAGCCAGGTTGTCCCTGTCTGACTCTATGGATATATTTATCCTGCTACAGCCCAGTTCCTGCAACTGAATTACAGCCTGACTGTTCAGGGCATGCAGATACTGGCTGGTGGACAGATCCACATTCCGGCCTTTGAACATATAAAAATGTCCGACATTTGAGATCTGCCAGTTTAAAAAACCTTCATGGATGAGAAAATCAATAACATCATTATACATAGGGACATCGCCCTCCTGTATGACAAGGGGCAAAGACCAGACCAGTTTTTCCTTCATCGACCTGAGTCTTTTGAGGTGCTTCCTTATGTTATGGATGTTGGCGCGAGCAAGGGGAACACTTACTGCTTCGCACTGGCCTATGATGCCGTAGACTTCGCCAAGTTCTGCAACCCTGACCATAAGCCCGCCCTTTGCCTTTTGAGCGGGAGGGGCGATCATTTCAGCAGAAATATTTCTTTTTACCTTTGAGGCCAGCTTGCCGCAGCCGCCACTTAAAGGTGAGCCCTTCATGCTGCCAAGACGCCTTGCAGCGGATACATTCTTACCGCGAAACTGGTGTGAAGTTGTCATAAAAAGCGTATCGCCGGGATTGAGCTTGTGAGGCACAGCTATCTCGGCAAAGGTCCCTTTCTTTACTTCTTTAACCTTCCTGCCTTTTACCCATAGGTCGTTTAGAGAAAATGCTACCCTGCCCCCAGTCTTCACATTCTGGACACGCAGCCTGTCCCTCAGGTGAAGATCTGTTCCGGCATTGAATGATGCACGCCCCTTCTTACAGGATACTACCTTTCCCGCATAGCGCCCCACATTACCGCTGCGGCCAGGCAAAGTTATGGATGTAGGCCGTTCATCGAGGAAAAATCCCGTTGTCCGCTGCCTTGCAGTAACGGGTTTAAGGAGGCCCTTTGCCTTCTCTATGGCGTCCTTCTGGTCGACAGGAGAGGCATCTATAACCATGCGGTAGGCCTTAACGACTGACTCAACGTATTCCACCGATTTCATACGCCCCTCTATCTTGAATGAATCCACACCGGACTTAAGAAGCTGGGGCATCAGCTCTATGGCCGACAGGTCACCCATGGAGAATGGATTAACATCCTGCCCGCTGTCACGGAACTCCCTCCTGCATGGCTGGCTGCATACACCACGGTTTGAACTCTTCCCGCCCAGGTAACTGCTGAAAAAACAGGAACCAGCATAGCTGAAGCACATGGAGCCCTGAACAAAGGCCTCCAGAGCCACAGATGTCTTCTTTCTCACCTGCCCTATCTCTTCAAGGGTCATCTCACGGGCAAGCACGACTCTATCAAAACCCATCTCTCCCAGTTGGATTACTCCTGCACTATTATGCACCGTCATCTGCGTGCTGGCATGTATAGGCAGTTTGGGGAAATGCTTTTTGATGAGGTGGCATAGACCAAGATCCTGGATGATGACCGCATCTACCTGCAGATCGGAAAGGGCCGCAAGAGCGCCAATGGCGGGATCTAACTCACTTTCCTTCAGAATGGTATTCATAGCGACATAGACCTTTTGAGAATGGCCATGGGCATATGGAATCAGCTTTTCGAGGTCTTTGATGCTGAAGTTCCTGGCCCTGCCACGGGCGCTGAAACTTTTCAGGCCGAGGTAGACGGCATCGGCACCGGCATCCAGTGCCGCTAAAAAGGATTCAATATTTCCTGCGGGGGCAAGAAGTTCCTTGCTGTTAGTGGGTTGCATATGTAAACAATGAGAGGAGCTTATTGAAGAATAATATTCAGGTTATATAAAAAAGACTTATAAGGCCTCAGACCACGCGACATCAGCCTCATACTCATGACGGTGATTTTGCTTTGAATCAAGGCGCACCTCAAAGCTTGCCGACTTTCCCGGGTCAAGGCTCTTTCCGTTTGGCCCGCTTCCTTTCACATAGGTGGTTTTTTTCTTCAGTATAACCCCTGTTGCCTTATCCTTGGTATAGATCGTCACCTGCAACCAGTCTGCTCGCTTATCGCCCCTGTTAACCACCAGTCCTTGGGCTATTACCCATCCCCTATTCGATCTTAAGCTGGTACTTAGTGGGCCATCAAGTTCTACAAGCGCCTTTCCTAAAGGCGGCACTACCTTCTTATTGAAACAGGCAGTTGAAGTCACAGCCAGAAAGGCCATCACGAAGATAATAAGAGTTGTCTTTAGA
>JADFVX010000069.1 GCA_015222755.1 Pseudomonadota bacterium
CCCGTCATGGGATCTATCATATCCTTAAAGGGAATAGGTATAAGCTTCTGCTCGTGCATTGTGATGAGTGCATCCGTCCCACCCTTGAGCAGGAAGGTTATGGCGCCGTAACCAAGGTCACGGGTGTACTCCGCATCAAAGGGTATTGGCGGAGCACAGCGCAGCTCATAGCCGATATCCTTAGTAACAAGAGTGACCTTTTCGCCCCTTTCAAGGAAGCGTCGCTCCAACTCCTTTTTGACCACCTTGCCAAGATCAACATCCGCCAGCCTGATGTGGCCGTGCTCATCACGCTCAACGTCCTTCAGATCGCTAAGGTCTTCAGGATCAAAACGCTCCGCCAGTCCCTCGGCGAGGATGGCTATACCGTTCGCCCTCCCCTGCGCACGCCGCTTTATCATGCTTCCCTCGACTATATCGCAGACATCCCTAAGGGTGATTACGTCATTTTCAAACTCCTCGGCTACAATTGTACATGTCGCCCCTGCCGCCTTGCCTATACCGAGCGCAAGATGCCCCGCCTTCCTCCCCATTGCCACGATGATATACCAGCGGCTTGTTGTGCGTGAGTCTTCCATAAGGTTCTTCAGGAGATTTACCCCTACGTGGCGCGCCGTCTGGAAGCCGAAGGTGGAAGCCATCCCGGGGAGGGGCAGGTCGTTGTCTATCGTCTTGGGCACATGGGCCACTTTGATGGCACCAGCTGCAGAGGCAGCAACACGGCTTGAGGAAAAGGCTGTATCATCTCCTCCTATGGTGACAAGATATTTGACCCCCAGTTCCTTGAGGGATGACAGCACCTTCTCCATCTTCTGGTGATCTTTCGTCGGGTTCTCACGAGAGGTCCTGAGTACCGACCCGCCACTCAGGTGTATCCTGGACACATCATCTATGGCCAGTTCCTTCGCATCGATCGGCTCCTGCAAAAGCCCTTTGAAACCGTCAGATATACCGATCACCTTCTTGCCGTTGTTGATAGCCTCAAGGGCAACGGCGCTTATTACGCCATTGATGCCGGGGGCAGGCCCGCCCCCTACCAGGATTCCAACTACTTCTTTTTTTTCACTCATTTTTCTACCTCACACTAGAGTTATTTTTTAGAATCCTTCAGGCTTAAAGATAGCAGGGGATTTTTGCCTGGTCAAGCTGTGCCAAAAATAAAACAGGCCGCCCTTTTAAAGGACGGCCTGTAAATTCGAGATGAAAAATTAAATCAGCAATCGTAGTAGAGTGTGAACTCCTGCGGACATGGCGTCATACGCATAAGTTTCAGGTCGTTCTCTTCCTTGTACTCTATCCATGTCTCAATGACATCCTCTGTAAAGACATCACCCTTCAGCAGGAACTCATGGTCGTTCCTGAGTGCATCCAGTGCTTCTTCAAGTGAAGTTGCCGCAGAGGGGATATTCGCCAGTTCTTCCGGAGAAAGGCCGTATATGTTCTTGTCCATTGGATCGCCTGGATCGATCTTGTTCTCAATACCGTCGAGACCGGCCATGAGGAGCGCTGACATTGCGAGGTATCCGTTACATGAAGGATCGGGGAACCTGGCCTCGATACGCTTCGCCTTCGGTGAGTTAACGATTGGGATACGGATTGAGGCTGAACGGTTACGGCTGGAGTATGCAAGGTTGATCGGTGCTTCATAGCCTGGAACCAGTCTCTTGTAGGAGTTGGTGCTAGGGTTGCATATAGCATTGAGAGCCCTTGCATGCTTCAGGATACCGCCGATGTAGTGGAGAGCCATCTCGCTCATTCCGGCATAACCGTCACCGGCAAAGAGATTTTCACCATCCTTCCAGATAGACTGGTGGCAGTGCATACCTGTACCATTATCGTTGAAGACAGGCTTCGGCATAAATGTGGCTGTCTTGCCGTTTGCCTTTGCAACGTTTTTGACAACATACTTGTACCATTTGAGCTGATCGCCCATCTTCAGGAGAGAGTTGAATTTCATCGCAATCTCTCCCTGACCGCCACTTGCCACCTCGTGGTGCTGCATCTCAATATGGAAACCGAGTCTCTGAAGTGTCATCACCATCTCGTTACGGATGTCGTTCAGGCTGTCCGTAGGGAGGCATGGGAAGTAGCCCTGTTTGTGACGCGGCTTGTGGCCAAGGTTCGGGCCTTCGTCACGGCCTGTGTTCCATTCACCCTCTTCTGAATCGATCTCATAAAAACCGTGGTCGGGGCCCTGGCTGTAGCGTATACCGTCGAAGATAAAGAACTCCGGCTCAGGCCCGAAATAAGCGGTATCACCAATACCGGAAGACTTAAGGTAGGCCTCCGCCTTTTTGGCGATATTCCTTGGATCCCTTGAATAGGGCTCCTTGGTGATAGGATCGTAGATGTTACATATAAAGCTAAGTGTCGGCTCCTTGATAAAAGGATCCATAAGGGCAGTTGAAGGATCGGGGAGAACAAGCATATCACTTGCGTGGATAGGCTGCCATCCGCGAATGCTTGAGCCGTCAAAGCCAAAGCCATCTTCGAACATATCCTCGCTCAGTTCAGAAACAGGCACTGAAAAATGCTGCCATGTCCCGATAAAATCCATGAATTTAAGATCGATCATAGTCGCACCATGATCTTTGGCCATCTTTACTGCGTTTTTAGGCATTACAACTCCTCCTTTGATAAATGTTCTTACTTTTTTTAAATGGCATCACTGCCGGTTTCACCTGTTCTTATTCTGACGATCTCCTCAATAGGGATGATAAAAATCTTACCATCACCTATACGTCCCGTCTTTGCTGCATTTTGTATCGACTCTACCACCTTCGGTACATCATCATCGGCAACAACGACCTCAAGTTTTATCTTCGGAAGAAAATCTACAACATACTCGGCGCCCCTGTAAAGTTCGGTGTGCCCTTTTTGACGCCCGAAGCCCTTAACCTCGCTTACAGTTATTCCCTGGACACCGATATCCTGCAGCGCCTCCTTGACTTCATCGAGCTTGAAAGGCTTTATAATCGCTTCAACCTTTTTCATTGTCCTGCATACCTCCTGCCTAAACCTGTTTATATTTAGCTAAAAAGAGTCTAAAAAAATACCATAGCACCAAGAGCAAGTCCAGCCATTTTTACCTTAATTTTATCGTCTTCTCGGGGTAGGCATCAATGCTGTGAATGGCAAGGTCTGCCCCTCTAAACTCATCCTCCTCATCCAGCCTTATACCGAAGCTAACGTCAAGCAGTTTGTAGACTACAAAACCGGCAATACCCGCGTATATTATGGCAGTAGCTGTGCCTATTAGTTGCGCACCAAGGGTAATCCCTCCCAGCCCACCGACAGCCTTGTATCCGAATATACCCGCAGCAACCCCCCCCCAGGAACCAACCAGGCCATGCAGGGGCCAGACTCCCAGCACATCATCGATTTTCAGCTTCTCCGTCTCCCAGGTAAAGCCTTTTATAAAGATCAAAGAGCCGATAGCACCTATCATGAGTGCCGCAAGAGGATGCACGATATCTGAACTGGCACATATTGCAACAAGACCTGCCAATGCACCGTTATGCACAAAACCGGGATCTTTTCTTGTTGTAAAGAGCGCCGCCAGTACACCTCCCACCATCGACATAAGGGAATTGACAGCGACCAAGCCCGATATACCGGCAAGGTTTTGTGCGCTCATCACGTTAAAGCCGAACCATCCAACGGCCAGTATCCAGCTGCCCAGGGCAAGGAAAGGAATATTGCTTACCGGAATGGGCTTGCTCCGTGTTCTGGTATAACGGCCAAGCCTCGGCCCCAGAACAATCATGGCCGGCAGCGCAAGCCACCCTCCGATGGAGTGTACAACAACAGAGCCTGCAAAATCATGAAATGGTGCACCTGCAAGCCCCTCTATCCACCCTTGGAATACCCCTGAGAACTGCCCCCAGATAACCGCCTCAAAGACTGGATAGACAAGCCCTGCGAAAATAGCACCCGCCGCCACCTGTGTCCAGAACTTTGCCCTCTCCGCTATACCCCCTGAGATTATTGCGGGGATACATGCAGCGAAACACAGCAGGAAGAAAAACCTTACCAGCTGATAACCCTGGTCTTCAGCTATAAGAAGTTCAGCCGGCTTTAGAAAGGATATCCCGTATGCCAGTGGAAAGCCGATCAAAAAATAAAGTACTGTAGAAACAGACCAGTCCGAAATGATCTTGACAAGACCGTTGACCTGGCTTTTTTTCCGGACAGAGCCGACCTCCAGGAAGGCAAATCCGGCATGCATGGCAAAAACCATGACAGCGCCAAGCATCAGAAATAAAACATCCCCGCTTCTTACAAGACTTTCAATATTCTTTTCCATCAATTAATAGACCTCTCTTTTTTTAGATCAGGAGGTCTATCGCAAATATCCTGCCAAGTCTTGAAACAGCTGCGCCAAGGGGCTATAAATACAAAAAGATACATTTTTAAAGGGCAAAAAATGCACAAATAGTCAGCACCTTTTTGCAGATTACGAAAGATTATCTTTACATATCAGGAACTTCCATGACTATGCTTCTTTAATGCGCAGTGCCTATAAAAAAGGCACTGCAAGCTTTTAAAGTATATCTCTACTTATTAGAAGTAAAATCCCAGGGCAAGCACAGCGATTTATTGTTGACTATTTACCCCAAATGTGGCACTATAGCCCTTGGATAAAAAGCTTAGGCTTTGCATCCGGCCGTCGCTGGTTCCCCCACCACCCCCCAGCGGCGGCCTTTTTATTTCTGCACTTCCAAGACACCAAACAGCATCCTGATTATCTATTCTACAGACTGTAGCCTTTTTCATCATGGAGACTGAGGTCGAGACCTGTCACCTCTTCCTCTTCAGATACCCTGAGTCCAATTGTTGCATCGATCACTTTGAGGATAATAAAACTCAAGATCCCTGTATAGGCGATCGTTGCAGCTATACTGACAAGCTGGGCAATCACCTGCGCCATAATGGTTTCATTCCCGTCACCAAACCCGCTACCACCCAGTGAAGGAGAGGCAAAGATACCGACCAGCACAGCGCCGATAATCCCTCCTACTCCATGTACGGCAAAGGCATCTAGTGAATCATCAAAACCGAGGGCACGTTTCACCTTTACAGCTGACACGAAACAGGCAGCGCCGGAGATCAAGCCTATAGCCAGCGCACCCATGGGGCCCACCGAACCGGAGGCAGGTGTGATCGCCACGAGACCCGCCACGGCACCTGTAGCAATCCCCAGTACGCTCGGCTTGCCGTGATCAATCCACTCTACAAACATCCAGGATAGGGCCGCTGCCGCAGTAGCGATCTGTGTCACTGCCATAGCCATTCCGGCAGTACCATCGGCGGCAAGTTCACTCCCGGCATTAAAACCGAACCATCCAACCCAGAGCATCCCCGCACCTACAACGGTAAGCACCAGACTGTTGGGCGACATCATAGTCTGAGGATAACCTTTTCGCTTTCCAAGAACGAGACAGGCAACAAGACCGGCAACACCGGCATTGATATGAACCACCGTACCACCGGCAAAATCGAGCACGCCCCAGCTGCCTAGCCAGCCTCCTCCCCAGACCCAGTGACAGACAGGGCCATAGACGACTGTCGCCCAGATTCCCAGAAAAATAAGCATGGCAGAAAATTTCATGCGTTCGGCAAAGGCACCCACAATCAGTGCCGGGGTAATAATGATGAAGGTCATCTGAAAGGTCATAAAGACCGTCTCAGGGATAGTCCCGATCAGGCTATCGACTGTCACCCCTCTCAGAAATGCCTTACTTAAATCCCCCGCAAAGGCACCATCTCCACTGAAGGCGATGCTGTAACCATAGACAACCCATATAATCGTCATGAGCGAAGTAATGGCAAAACACTGCATCATCACGGAGAGAACATTTTTGGTACGCACTAGGCCCGAATAGAAGAGCGACAGTCCGGGGATGGTCATAAAGAGTACCAGCGCTGTAGCGGTGAGCATCCACGCCGTATCTCCCGAATCGAGAACAGGGGCAGCTTCCTCGGCAAAGGCGATTCCACTTGTTCCAAGAACAAGTATAAAGGCCACATATTTAAACAGTTTTATTTTCATCCTTACTTCCTCCACATTAAATTTTTCCTGCTAAGCCTTACAGGACCTCTTCGCCCGTTTCACCCGTCCTTATCCTGACGGCTTCATCGACAGGGATAACGAAGATCTTACCGTCACCGATCTTGCCTGAATGGGCCGCCTTTTGTATCGCCTCTATCGTCTGCCCTACATTCTCATCACTAACTACTGCCTCAACCTTTATCTTCGGCAGAAAATCAACGGTATATTCCGCACCACGGTAAAGCTCCGTATGGCCTTTTTGCCGGCCAAAACCTTTGACTTCCGACACGGTCATCCCCTGGACACCCATCTCACTTAATGCCTCTCTTACCTCATCCAGCTTAAACGGTTTGATTACTGCCTCGATCTTTTTCATCATGTCACCTCTTTTTTATTATTTCAGGTTTTAGAAGCTCAAGGTCAGATTTATCCCGCCATAGAAGACATCATCATGACCTTTCGGATCCAGTCCCTCAAACACATTCTTTGCATCGCTGCTCAAGGGGAAACTGTAGGCTACCTTAGGTTCTATAGAAATCTTGTCATTGACGGCATAACTGACAGATGCCGAGACCTCTCCGTTATAAAAATCCGTGAACTCTTTACCGCTGCTGTCTGTTCCCATAACCTTGTTATCAATGTTTGCACTTGCCGAGGCACCCAGGTTTAAAGAAGCCTTGTCGTTTATCCCGATTGAGTGTCCAATGGAAGCGACAATAAAGGCCCCATCACCTTCGTCAAAATCACCATAGAGCGTTATGGAAGGGCTCATAAACATGTCGTATGATGCAGAAACATAGACCTCCTGCGTATCCTCTGCTCCATCCAGAGCATAGTAGATATAACCGAAGCCAAGGGACAGCTTGTCTATTTCAGTGCTGTAGCTTAGGGTCAGGTCCGTCTCGTTTCCTTCATTTGTTTCCATGTCCTGGTTGGACCAGTAGTTGATGCCAAAATTGCCGGAGGTGACATCCAGTGATGGCTGGACTACTCCATCATCACCAAGATTCTGCCCTCTCCATACATAGTTGCTCAACACATCTACTGAAAAACTGGCTGACGTCTCGGTAGCCTCAGCTGATGCTACAACTATCATCATAATTACCGCGCTCATCACTAGCATAAATCCCTTCTTCATACTTCCTGCCATCTTCTTACTCCTAAAAAAATAAATTTTTCGCATCGTACGACACGATTGATTGTCCTACATACATAGCATGCAATGTGCCATGACTGTAAATGCTTGATATAATTAAACTTTTGCCGTCTTATTAAAATAATCGACAAGAGATATGC
This sequence comes from Pseudomonadota bacterium, assembly GCA_015222755.1. GTDB lineage: Bacteria > Desulfobacterota > JADFVX01 > JADFVX01 > JADFVX01 > JADFVX01. The sequence goes on from JADFVX010000069.1 coordinate 7,349, forward strand.
CTAAAAAACAGGCAGATTTGCAGATAGATGATACTTTTATATACATAGGTCCATTGAGCGATAAACCTGCTTACCCCCTTACTCTCCATTGCTCTGTACGGGAACATCCCTTGAGGCAATCTGATATGACCGGCCACATTTATCGGCTATTTCTGACGCACGTGGCCTTGCGTTGGGAGTTGCCAGCCAGTAAGCCATGCCCATAAACAGGGCGCCTCCGCCGATATTCCCAAGCGTAACCCAGAAAAGGTTATAAGCTGCGCCTAATAAGGAGATGGTATCCGGATGCTCTCCAAGAAGAGCTATGGAAAAAACGGTCATATTAGCGACACTATGTTCAAATCCGCAGGCAATAAATGCAAAAAGGCACCAGAAGATCAAAACACATTTAGCTGCATCATTTTTTGTTCGTGCCGATGTCCATAAAGCCAGACATACCAGCCAATTACAAAGGATACCCAGCGATATAAGCTGTGAAGGTGATTTGTTCATCTTTGCGCTGGCAACATTGTTGAGCAGATCTGCGCTCTCCTTGAAGAGTGCTCCACCACCACCTCCATAAATATAGGCCAGAAGCACTGCACCAAGCAGGTTGCCTAACCATGAGGCACTCCATATTTTTGAAAGGTCTTTAAGGCCAATCTTGCGTTGCAGGCAACCAATCGTCATAAACATGGTGTGACCGGTGAAGAGTTCCGAACCTGCGAATACAACCAGAGTCAGTGCGATTCCGAAACAAGAACCCATCACCAGGGGGCGTACAGAAGGGTCGAGGCGCCCACCTAAAGTAAAGACGAGAATTATTCCCATTCCCACATAAGCACCCGCCATTAGAGCGCCAACAAAAAATGAAACAGGGTTATCTGTTATTAATGCAACTTTTTTTTTGGCAAGATCAGATAAAGCATTTATGGTCTCCATATACATGAGGCTCTCCTTTTTTATTGAGTTTAAGGTTTCAGGCAACGGCAGCAGCTTCTACTACCCTTTCCTTCCATGGGTCAGATGCTACAGCAAGGGCGACATTGATCCGCTTCACGAGGCTTTTCCTCTCCTCCAGGTCCTCTACGATCACACGCCTGACGCGTTCGATCCCTAGCCTTTCCATAAATGTGTGGGTCCGCTCGGCATAGTGTGCCTCCTCCCTGTAGTACTGCAGAAAGGCCCCTACGATCTCTGTAAGCTCTTCCTCTGTCTCGAAGGTACCGAGGAGGTCACCGCCCCTGAGGTGTATCCCCCCTGCCCCGCCGACGTATACC
>JADFVX010000070.1 GCA_015222755.1 Pseudomonadota bacterium
CAGGGCACGTGCAAGATCATTTATGCCCGAGCGCTTGCCATTCGACGAGTCGATGGATATGGCCTGGTATTCCCGATCACCGAGGATAGCCTTCACCATCCCTGACAGCCTTGCGCCGGGACCTGCTTCGAGGAAAATGCGTGCCCCTGACTTGTAGATATTTTCGATCTCCGAAACAAAATCTACGGGGCTGGCAAGCTGTGACGCCAGGAGTTCCCTGGCCTTATCAGGGGTAGCTGTATAAGCACTGCCTGTAGTGTTGGAATAGACAGTGGCCGTTGGTTTCTTAAATGATATCTCCTTCAGTCTTTCACCAAAGGGTCCGGCGGCATCGGCGACAAGTTCACTGTGAAAGGCGGCAGAAACTAAGAGTTGCTTGCAGCGAATATCCTGATCCTTAAGAAGAGCCGCCGCCTTTTCTATCTCAGCCGTAGCGCCGGAAAGCACCCCTTGTCCGGGGGTGTTCCTGTTGGCAAGGACGAGGCTCAGACCCTCTTTTTTAATAAATTCTTCTATATCTGCCAGAGGTGCGGAGACGGCAAGCATGGAACCGCGGTCCCCTTCACCTTCAGCCATAAGTTCTCCTCTCAGCCGCGACAGGGCGTGCAGGTCGCCGCTTTCGAAATGACCTCCTGCAAAGAGGGCAGGGAGCTCCCCATAGCTGTGTCCGGCGAAGGCCTGGGCGCTGAGACCAAATGACTCCATGACTCTTTTCGCCCCGAGGCAGACCGCACCCAGTGCAGGCTGAGCTACTTTTGTGTTCCTGAGTTTCTCCTCGTTTTCCTCCCTTGACTTCTCATCAAATGCAGGATGTGGATAAATGAGTGTCGAAAGCCTTTCCTTTCCTTCATCACCGGCCGACATAAATGCCTCGTCGGCCTCTTCAAGAGACTCCAGGAACTGGGGGAACTGGATAGCCAGGTCTTTCAGCATGCCCATATACTGGGCACCCTGACCCGGAAATAGCATTGCCAGATCGCCTGCTGGCCCACCGGCCGCAAAAAAGACGCCGTCTGGCGTACTCCACGATTTTTCGCCATTCCTACTTTTAAGCATGCTAAGGGCGCTTTTTATCTGTGAAGCAGGATCGCGCTCATCTTTTTCCATGACCAGGATCAGCCTGCATGGAAGTGAAGAATCGAATTGGATACGGCTTAAGTCGGCGGCAATGCGCAACTCATTCCAGTTGCCCGATGCCGGGAATTTCTCCAGAGCAGACAGCATACCTCTTTCGTCGGCTGCGCTGAAGGCGACAATCTGGACATCACCCTTCCAGTCCGGCTCCGCCTTTGAGGTCTTATATTCTTCCAGGAGGCAGTGAAAGTTGGCGCCGCCGAAGCCCAGTGCGCTAACCCCCGCCCGCCGTGGATGGTCCTTGCTTGCAGGCCAGGGACGGGCCTCTGTGTTTACATAGAAAGGGGTCTTGACAGAAGCTACAACCTCCTGGGGCTTATTTACCTTTATCGTAGGGGGAAGAGTCTTGTTGTAGAGGGAAAGGGCTGTTTTGATTAGCCCTGCCGCACCGGCGGCTGCCTTGGTGTGGCCTATCTGGGACTTTACCGAACCGATGGCACACCATGGTGATTCGGCCTCACCGAATACCTCCCTGAGAGCAGCAATCTCTACTGCATCGCCCACCTTGGTACCTGTTCCATGTCCTTCGATCAGTTCTATCGTTTCAGGTGAGATACCGCCTTGTTCATAGGCACGACTAAGGGCCTTTTGCTGTCCTGCGGCGTTGGGTTCATAAATAGCTGTGCCCCGGCCATCGCTGGAGGCCCCGATCCCCTTGATTACTGCATATATCTTGTCTCCGTCACGCTCCGCATCCGCCAGGCGCTTTAACACAACGATTCCGAGCCCCTCTCCGAGGGTAGTACCGTCGGAATCGGAGGCGTATGGGCGGGCATGACCTGACGGGGAAAGGGCGGGCGTCTTGCTGAAGCAGGAATACATGAAGATGTCGTTGAAGGTATCGATCCCGCCGCTGATTACCATGTCTGCCTTGCCGGCGGCAAGCTCCAGTGCCGCAAGATTGAGTGCACTGAGGGAACTTCCGCAGGCGGCGTCACATACACAGTTGGTACCGCCAAAGTTGAAGTGCTTGCTTATCCTGCCGGCAACAACGTTGCCAAGGAGGCCTGGAAAGGAGTTTTCCTGCCACTTGACGTAGGAATCGGATATTCTCTGCATGGCGTCTTCTGCCACAGCGTCTTCAACTCCTGCATCCTTCAATGCCTCGCGCCAGCGGGGATGACCGAGACGGGCGCCCAGTGGTACCACCAGTTCCAGCGTGCCCGTAATGCCGAGGATGACGCTCACCTTATCGCGGTCAAACTCCTTGTCCGTCGTGTATCCGGCGTCCTTCAAGGCCTGGTCTACGGCAACAAGGCCGAGAAGCTGCGATGTGTCTATCGCCTCCAGGGCATTGGGAAGTATACCGTACTCCATGGGGTTGAAATCGATGGGGGAAAGAAAGCCGCCCTTCTTGGCGTATACATGGTCGGGCGACTTGGGATCTTCATCGAAATAATCCTCTGGCCGCCAGTGACTTTCCGGTACATCCTTTATGGAATCGATACCGTTTTTGATGTTGCTCCAGAAGGTCTCCGTATCCTTTGCATCGGGAAAGATTGCCCCGATCCCTACTATTGCTATCGGAACTGCTTGAGAAAGGCCCTGTTTTTGTATTCCGCTCTTATCTTTGCTCAATTAATAAACTCCTTGATTTTTTCAATTTCAAGAGGTGCCGTAAGGTCTGCACCGGAACCGGGGGATACCCCCTGGATAGCCAATTGTTTGGAACGGAAGGCAACTGCCGCCCCGAAAAGAATATTCATGGCTACGGTAACTACCCTCCTTTGGGACAGCTCTTCAAGGAATGATCCTTTTGTCCATTCATTAAATGCACCCATGGCCGGGCCGCACCATATCTGGTAATCTATACGCCTGGAGGACTCCCCTTTGTTGGCCCATACAGGCGACTGGCCCAGGTACCAGCGAAAGATCAATGCCATCTTATACTTGGGGTCTGAATCAGCCTTTTCTATTTGGTTCGGGCCGCGGTCTGTAAAAAAGTTTCTCGTCTCTTCCCATACCTGTTCCAGAGATTTTCGAAAAAAGGTCTTTTCCAGCTTATCCCTCTCCTCGGCAGGAAGCTCTTCGATACTGCTATAGCTGCGGTAAAGTTCATAGAGCTTTGCCGCCCTCATGGAGAACATGGTGCCTCGTTTTACAACCTGCACCTTGACGCCCATCTCGAACATGTCGCCCGAAGGGGCCATGGTGATGTCTGCCTGACGCGTCTCAGCCAGCATCTGGCGGACCTCTTCCGATGTGCCTGCCTCTATGCAGGCCTGGTTGACCGAGCCCGTAACAATATAGGCGGCACCCATTGTAAAGGCTGCCGCTGCTGCAGACGGCGTGGAGATACCTCCACCAAGCCCCACCCTCAGAGCCTGCGAGTAGCCGTGCTTTTTCTGGAACTGCTCTTTAAGTGCGAGGATAGTTGGAAAAAGGGCAACGGCGGGCCGGTTGTCAGTATGCCCGCCAGAGTCTGCCTCGACGGTAATATCCTGGGCCATAGGGATCTCGGAAGCCATCTCGGCCTGCTCTTTCGTAAGATTGCCCGATGCAACTAATTCATTCAGAAAATTCTCAGGAGGAGGGGCAAAAAACTTGGCCGCCACCTCTTCACGAGAGATCTTTGCAATTACTTTGTTGGGAGTTATTATCTCCCCTGAATTATTACGGTATATGCCGTGGGTCCGGTAGCGCACCACGGGGAGTGTGAGGTCAAGAAAGGCCGAGGCCTCGACAAGTGAAACACCTCGACGGATATAAAGATCGACGAGGGCCTTCTCCAGTTCAGGTTCGCCGGGACTGTGAATCAGGTTGAAACCATAAGGGTATTTCCCGCCCTCGGCAGAAAGCTGGCCTATGGCCGCCTCAACATCCTCAATAGGCAGACCTGCTGCCCCGAAGAAGCCTAGCATTTCCCCTTCTCCAAATGCCTTGGCCATGGGAACAGAACTGATCCCCTTTGCCATCGACCCGCCTATATATGGATAGCGTATACCATAATCTTTACAGAAACTGCTGTCACCGAGGCTTTCAATAGGACAGGGAGAGACCATCCCCACAAAAGGAAGGGACTCAGAGTTACTGGACCTATCGGCAGATAATATATCCCGCCCCGCCCTTATTTCGGTCTTGCCCTTATCATCCACCAGGAAAAGAGGGGTATTGATTTTGCGGGCCGCCTCCGCACCTGTCTCACCCTCATCATCATAAGGATAAAACATACCCATAGGCACCGGTTTTATATGATTAACACCAGTCGGAACAACTTCTCCTTTAAACAACAGAGTCAAGGTAAATTCTCCAATACATGATGAATTTCATCAACAATATTCTTGGGAGTCGAAGCTCCTGCAGTAAGACCAATTTTACTGCATTGTTTCAGTTCATCAAGTGGCAATTCATCAGCCGTTTCAACGTGAACAGCTTTTGTTCCGTGGGCAACGACAACCTGAGCCAAACGCTTGGTGTTGCTGCTGGCATAACCTCCTACAACAACGACATAATCGACTTCGCCAGCAATACGGATAGCCTCTTCCTGTCGCCTTTTTGTTGCATCGCAAATAGTCTCTAAAAGAGTAATATTATAAGCTTTACGGCGCTTAAAGCTCTCAACAATTGTTTCAAAGATTTCTTTGTCCTGAGTTGTCTGGGCAGCCAAACAATACTCTCTATCCGAATCCAGTTCTAACTCTTCACATTTTTCCAAACTGTCAAAGACAGTGGCCCCGGCAGCGGCATAGCTTAGAAGACATTTTACTTCAGGGTGGACAGCTTCTCCATACAAAAGCAGTTTCCGTCCACCTTGAGTCTTCATATCGATAAGGCGGCATGCCTCCTGGACTTTTGGGCACGTGCCATCAACCACACAAACGCCTCCACCCTTCAGTTCTTCCTGAACTTCTCTTGGAACACCGTGAGCTCTGATAACAACACTTGCACCTGCTGGAATTTCTGCGGGAGAGTCGACCGTAATGACCCCTCTTGCCGCATATTCGCTAACCACCTGTGGGTTATGTATTATTGCACCCAAATTATAGATGGCACCAGAGGGTGGCGGATCATCGAGAACCTTATTTAACTTACGCAAAGCAAGGTCTACCCCCATACAAAACCCTGCTCTTTTAGCTCTAACAACTTCCATCATAAATTCTCAAAAACAAGCCATTTTTTACTGTAAAAAAACTTAGTCAAGCTTTTACTATAAGTATCTGGACCCTGTAGTATAACGCCTTCAAACAAAAATTATAAGTTATTTTTTCTTGGCGAATCGACTCAAACAAAATGTTGCCGAAATAATTTTTAAATAGGGTCGTTGACTCATAATAAATGACACCCATTTTTTTGTTTAGAGGAGGTGCGCATTATGAGTCAGCAATCCACAAAAGAATATTTCAGGGGACTTCACCGCTGGCATAAAACGCCTCTTCCATGGCAGAAAAGCAAACAGTGAATATATCGATACAGTTAAGGACGATGCTGTTTGGAAAAACAGTAGCATCGAAGTGGAAAGCAAGCGCGACAAGTGGCTTACCTGGCAGATCAGCAGGACTACTATAAAACCCCCCTGATACTTCAAGGAAATTTCCTGATATTTTTAAAGGTATTTTGAATAAGCCCTGCAGGTTGATATGGCTTCGGACTCCATTATTTTGGATCTTTTCCAGAGGGCAATGTTACCAGTTTTTCGCGTGGTCCATCGGCGGCCACACGCCCGCCATCGAGCGCAATAATGCGCCGAACCATTTTAAGCATGACAGGGCTGTGTGTTGACATGATAAGCAC
>JADFVX010000010.1 GCA_015222755.1 Pseudomonadota bacterium
AAGGCCTCATTCATCGTCTCAAGGTAGATACGCTGACGCGTAACCTCCTTTGCCTTCATATATTCACTAAAAATAGAATTGAATTTTGATGCCTCACCCCGTGCCATATTGACACGCTCCAGCGCATACCCTTTCGCCTCTTCTATTGTCCTTTCTGCCTCACCTTTAGCCTTGGGGACAACCTTATTATATTCAGACATAGCCTGATTGATCATCTTTTCCTTTTCCTGCTGTGCCTCATTAACCTCATTAAATGCAGGCTTCACAGATTCCGGAGGGTTAACGTCCTGAAGGGCAACCTGCTCTACCTTGAGCCCCATTTCATACTTGTCGGCCAGTTCCTGGAGTTGAACTTCCACTACACTTGCGACCTCCTGGCGTCCAACGGTTAGAATCTCGTCCACCGTACGGTCGCCGATAACACCCCTCATAACAGCCTCATTCATATCACGGAAGGTTTTTTCGGCATTCCTGACCCTGAAGAGAAACTGGTAGGGATCTTTAATACGGAACTGGACGATCCACTGAACCTCGGCGGCATTGAGGTCACCAGTCAACATAAGGGACTCAGCTGTCCTTTTTGCGGAATCATATTTGGTTCTGATACCCGCCTCTGCCGTCCTGAAACCGAACTCCAGCTTCAACTGTCTTTCGACGGGAACCTTGTACATCCTCTCAAGACCGTAGGGGAGTATAAGATTAGGACCAGGACCGGCCTCACGGCTGTATTTCCCAAACCTCAAGACGACGCCCACCTCTTCAGGCTGAACGGTATAAAAAGAGGTATACAGGCCCGACCCAATAAGAAGGATCAAAATGATAGGGATAATGCCCTTTAATCCGTCTCCTATTGACGGCTCTTCACCGCCTTTCCCGGCACCATCACCTCCACCGAAGAACTTCTTTTTAAAATTCTCAACGGCCTTTTTGATCAGTGCATCAATATCAAGTTCAGGGGGTTGACCACCACCCCACTGACCACCTGGCTTTTTATCCCAAGACATGTATATCCTCCTTAATTGCTGGCGAAGATTCTAACAGAGTAAATGGTATTTCGCAAGTCATCCTTCCAGCGCACCGATCATATCAGAAAGCCTTGAGATGCCCTCATCGGCAAGAAATCTCTCCAGACCTTTCACTATATCGATTGCCGCTGTAGGGCTTATAAAACTTGCAGTACCGATCTGAACTGCCGAGGCTCCGGCCAGTATAAACTCCAGGGCATCTTCGGCACTTACGATACCGCCTATGCCGATGATCGGGATATTGACTGACTTTGCCGCTTCCCAGACCATTCTTACCGCCACAGGACGTATGGCAGGCCCTGAAAGACCTCCCGTCATATTGGCCAGATTTGATCGCCTTGTCCTAACATCAATACTCATTCCGGTGAGAGTATTTATCATGGACAGTATATCTGCACCCGCCTCTTCCACCGCCCGTGCCATCACTTTTATATCGGTGACATTTGGCGACAGCTTGACGATGAGTGGCAAGGAGGTTGATTTTCTAATCTTGCCTATCAGCGTTGATGCTACGGACGCGTCAGTCCCGAAGGCTATACCACCGGCCTTTACGTTGGGACAGGATATGTTCGCCTCCAGCGCAGCGATACCGTCAACGCCGTCGAGCTTTTCGGCCAGGGCCACATACTCCTCTTCCGTATTGCCGAAGAAGTTTACAATTACAGGCGCTTTTTTCTCACGCAGCTCCGGCATTTTCTCATTCAGAAAGACATCGACACCTACATTTTGAAGCCCTATGGCATTAAGCATACCCGCCGGTGTCTCCACTATCCTGGGCGGAGGATTACCTGCCTTGGGTTTCAAAGACAGGCCTTTTACCACTATGGCACCGAGCTGTCCGATGTCAAAAAAGGGATCAAATTCCAGACCGTAGCCGAATGTCCCCGAGGCAGTCATCACCGGGTTTTTCAGCTCCAGCCCCGCCAGATTGACAGAAAGATCAGGCCTCATCCCAGATAATCTCCTTTGCATCAAATACCGGCCCTTCACAGCAGACACGGCTAAAATCATGTTCACTGCTGCCGTCAGAAGAGCATGTCTTCACAACACATCCAAGACAGACACCAAAACCACAGGCCATAATCGCCTCCAGCGACAACTCACAGGGTATCCCCCTGGACATTGCAATCTCCCCGACACGCCTGAGCATCAGCTTTGGCCCACAGGAATATACGGCAGAAGGGATCTTGCCATCATCCAGTCGTTCTTCCATAATAGCGGTAACATAGCCCTTGTAACCGGACGAGCCGTCTTCCGTGGCAAGTAGCGGCTCTATGCCAATAGCCCTAAAGGCATCAAGGGAAAGGAGATCATCGGCTGTCCGTCCACCGATGATGACGACAGGCTTTTTACCTTTTCCAATGAGTCCCTGGGCCAGCGAGAAAAGCGGAGGAACACCTACTCCACCTGCAACGATGAGCGGCTGGTCTCCGGCAAGATCCAGATTAAAACCATTTCCCAGCGGCCCCAGAACGTCAATATCTACTCCATCGGCCATCTCGGAAAGCAGCCTTGTCCCTTCTCCCACAACACGGTAGATCATCTCAAAACTGCCCCTGGCCTCATTAATGGTATAGATGCCAAAGGGCCTTCGAAGGACAGGCGCCAGGCCGTCTGTCACCTTTACCATTACAAACTGGCCAGGCAGAGCCCGCTCCGGCACAAAGGGAGCTTCTATCTCCATCCGGTAGTGGTCTGGAGCAACCTCGACATTTGCAAGTATCCTTCCTCTTCCCTGCGTATAATCCATCAATTCCCCGTTTCCAGCTCAAGGGCCATCACAATGGCATCCTCACCGTCGGAATAATATTTTTTACGAAGGCCTATCTCTTTAAAGCAAAAAGAGCCGTACAAGCTCAGCGCCTTATCATTGTCCCGTCTTAGTTCCAGAATAACACGCCGCATACCGCCCTTTCCTGCAATAGCCAGCATTTTTTCAAGAAGCAAGCTTGCGACCCCAGTCCTCCTGCAATCAGGATGTACTGCAAGATCCAGCAGGTGGGTTTCATCGGCAACATCCCAGAAGACAATATACCCAATAATACCCGGGGGACCCTCTCCTGACCTCTTTGCAAGCAGGTTGTGCGAAAACCTGTTTTCCAGCTCTTTAACAAAGAGACCTCTCGACCATGGTGCTATAAATGAGACCTCTTCAATAGCAAGGACCTCATCTATATCACCTTCCGTCATCTCATCTATTTTGACTATCAATAGCGGGACATGCCCCCTTTTTAAGGCCCTGCCAATCTACCTAAAGAGCTTAAAAAAGTAAAGCCGTATTTCTCAGATATATGAACATAAAACATGAATTTTACAGGGTTTATCTTTTTTCTATGCCGTACTTTTCAAATCTGTAGAGGAGAGTATTTCTTGTAATACCCAGAAAGCGGGCAGCCTTACTCTGGTTGTACTTACACTTTGCATAAGCCTTTTCAATAAGTTCTTTTTCAAGGCTTTCCAGGTTGATGCCTTCATCTGGAAGGGAAACAATAGAGCTGCCTCCATTACTGGAATTTGCAATTAGCTTTTCCGGCAGGTCATCTATAGTCACAAGACCGGTCTGGCTCATTACCACCGTACGCTCCGCAAGGTTTTCCAGTTCCCTAACATTTCCAGGCCAACTGTAATTTAAAAGTATCTTGATTGCTTCTTTATTTATCCTGACCCTGTCCACTCTTGATTTTTCAGAATATTTTTTAAGAAAATGCTCCGTCAGAAGAGGGATATCGTCAAGACGTTCCCTGAGCGGCGGCAGTTTTATCGGCACAACACAAAGCCTGTAGTAAAGGTCTTCCCTGAAATTCCCGCCTGCCACCTCTTCTTCAAGGTCTCTGTTGGTTGCGGCTATAATCCTCACGTCCACCTTGACAGGCAGAGATTCACCAACCTTGTCCACCATCCCGTCCTGTAATACCCTTAGCAGCTTGACCTGAAGGTGAAGGGGAAGCTCACCTATCTCATCAAGAAAGATGGTTCCGCCATCTGCAAGTTCAAACTTTCCCTTCTTGTCGCTGACAGCACCGGTAAAAGCCCCTTTCTTATGCCCGAAAAGTTCCGATTCGATGAGGTTTTCAGGCAGTGAACCGCAGTTTATGGTAACAAAAGGCTGCTCCTTGCGAAGACTGTTAAAATGTATCCCTTTTGCCAGCAGTTCCTTGCCTGTGCCACTCTCACCCAGTATAAGGACTGTAGCATCTGACTTTGCTACCTGGGATGAAAGACGGTAGACCTCCTCCATCTTGGGCGATGAGCCGACCATGTTCTCAAAGCTGTATTTTTCCTGAACCATCTCCCTGAGGTAGCGGTTCTCAACAACAAGGTCGCCCACTTCCAGCGCCTTTTTGACTACCATCTTCAGCTCTTCCCTGTTGAAGGGCTTTGTAATGTACTCAAATGCACCGAGCTTCATCGACTCCACGGCAGTATCAACAGTCCCGAAGGCCGTTATTACAATCACCATGGCATTCGGGGAAACCGCCCTGAGCTGGCGGATCAGCTCTATGCCGCCAAGTTCGGGCATCTGCAGGTCAGTAATAACTAGAGCAATATCCTCCTTACTGAAAATAGCCATGGCCTCTTTGCCGTTCGAGACAGAAAGGACCTCATAGCCCTCCTCAGAGATATTGTATTCTATAACCCTTCTCAGGCTTTCATCGTCATCAACGACAAGGATCTTTTTATTTTTCATATTCAAGCTCACCATCATCTGCAGGGATAGATATTATAAATTCCGAGCCTCCACCTTCCGGTCGAACGACTTCTATGTCTCCACTATGGGCCTTTATTATCTGGTAGGAGATGGACAGGCCAAGGCCCGTACCCTTTTCCTTTGTTGTAAAGAAGGGGTCAAAAAGCTTTTCTGCTTCCTTTTCACTTATCCCCTTGCCGGTATCCCTGACAGAGACTTGCAGCATCGCATCCTTCATGCATGTATTTACCGTAACAGCCCCATCGACTTCGATTGCCTGCATAGCGTTCAGCAGGACGTTTAATATAGCCTGCTTAACCTGTTCGCCATCCATCATGATCTCAGGGATGTCCGCCGAAAGCCCCAGGCTGACCTTAACACCCTGCCTATCGGCCTCCCTCCCCAGAAGGGCAACAACTGAATTAATTATCTCATTAATAGAGTTCATGCTCTTGTGGGGGGGCCTGGGGCGGGCATAAGTCAAAAACTCCGAGATTATTCTGTCCAGGCGGGCTATTTCTTTTTTTATGATATCTACGAACTCGTATTTGCGGCTGTTTTTGTCAAAACCCTCTTCGATTATCTCTATACCTCCCTTGATAGAACCAAGGGGATTGCGTATCTCGTGGGCCATCGCGGCAGAGAGCTCACCCAGCGCAGAAAGGCGATCAACCTTGCGCATCTGGGCAAAGGAGTCCTGAAGCTTCTGGTAGGCCTCCTTCAACTCTTCCGAGGTCTTTTCATACTTCCTGCGTTGACGCGTTTCCAGGTCGGAGAGAATACCGGTAACTATGGCAATAAGATTAAACATGAGCATCTCGGCATACTGGTTCATCGTATAGAAGGGTTTGTCGGGCCAGCTATAATGTCCATGGTGAGGATAGGAGAATGTGGAAATAATAGAGGTAATAAGCGCCCCCTTAAGTCCGAACCAGTAGGCTGCCATCACTATGGGAATGTAGTAGAGCCGCTGGTATATGTTAAGTGACAGGGGGCCTTCAAAGTGGACGATATTGTGAAGCAGTGTAATAATTATCAGGGATGAGGCCAGTATACTCAGGCGCCATTTTGATTTGGTCACCTCCCACCCCCTGAGACATCACTTTGATCCGGCGCATTAGCAATGGAACAGCTCTTTCCGGCATTGCCTTCGCAAATTTCATTAAATCTCTCCGCTATGAACTTGGGACTGTGAGGCGCAGCAAAACGCGCCGCCAGCCTCCCAAGGGGGTCTATAAGCAGAACAGTGGTATCATGATAAAACTGGTAGTCTTCCTCATCACTGCCCTTTGGAACATAGCTGGAATAGCTTATATCAAGGGCGGCAGTGAGGGCCTTGATTTCTGCCTCTTCTCCCGTCACCCCTACAAATTTTTCGTTAAAGTAGGGGATATATTCGGCAAGCTGCTTGACCGTATCACGCTCAGGATCAAAGCTTACAAAGACAACACCCACATCCTCCCGGGCCAGCTTCGCATGCACCCTGTCCAGGGCATTGATAGTCATAGGGCAGACCTCGGGACAAAAGGTGTAGCCAAAAAAGAGAAAGTTCCACTTCCCCTTCAATCCATCTATTGTAAATTTTTCACCATGATGATCAAGGAGAGAAAAATCAGGTATCGTAAGGGGAGGATTAAGCTCGGTCACAAGGAAATCAAGGAGATCATCATCCTTTTGCAGCGACCTTTGGGAACCTGCATTGTTGAACTTTTTATTAACATAGATGCCAATGCAGAGGCCAGCTACAAAGAGCAGTACAACGGCAGTAAAAACAAGGAGGCGGCTATTATTTTTTTCTTCCATGAAAGATTAATCCGCCCTTTCAGTGACCGGCATGCTCTCCGTGATCGTGCTCATGCCCACCCATCCCCATCTTAGACTTACGGACTACGGCCTTTTGTGCAACAAGCTCCCCATCTTTGAACTTGAACCTTAGAGAGATCTTATCTCCGGCACGAAAACTCCTGGCGGGCTTCATCAGCATAAGATGATAGCCGCCTGGCTCCAAAAGCACTGCCTCACCGGCAGGGATGAGAAGTTCTTTCTGGAGAACCATGTGAGTCATCTTGCCATGGACCTCTGTTTTATGCATCTCCACCTTTTCAAAACCATCAGCCTCAACAGACAGCAGCACCCTGTCTTTTTTACCATTGTTCTTTATTGAAAGGAAGGCGGCAAGCACCTTTGCAGAGGGAGGTGCCTCCCTGACCCATGAATCATGAAGCTGAAGTGAAGATTCTGCCGCATTTGCAACAGGCAAAAGCACAAAAACCCAAAACATGAATACACCAACAAAGCCAATAAATCTCTTCATAAGAACAATCTCTCCCACACAAAGTGTTTTATATCAAGCAATAATAACAGATTGGAACAGTCTAAATCTATAATAAAAAAGGCTAGCCTAAATGAAGCCTCAAAACTTCACCCAGGATAGCCCTAACTTTAAAAAATTTTATCCTTAAAAACAGTCGATCTTAAACAAATTACCTACATGATATGGACAGCAAAGGCGGTCATGGTCTCAACGGCCTTTATTCCTCTGGACTCGCCCTCTTCTATAAAAATCATATTGCCTGCCTCAACTTCAACCTCTTTACCATCAACTGTCATAATACCCTTGCCGCTGACGATATAGAATATCCCTGTAGCGCCGGGATGAGGCTGTATCGCCTGCCCAGGCTCCATACAAATAAGTGGCACCTTGCATTTTGGAGACATCCTCAGAATCTGCGGGGCAAATTGCTCCGAGAAACTTGCTCTTTCCATCAAATCTATCAATTCCATAATTTAAAACTCCTGTATGTTTTTGAGGCAGATTATAGGCATTACCCACTAATAAGTCAATCAAGTCCACCCGAAAAACCTTGAAGTTTTACCGCCACTATAATAGAATTTGGGGTTTCAGAAAGCATAATAAACGGAGCAAAAACTGGACAAGATAGTCATAAACGGCGGGAAGCGCTTAAGGGGTGAAGTCAGTGTAAGCGGGGCAAAAAATGCCGCACTCCCCATACTCGCATCTGCAATACTGACAACAGGTGAAAGTCGCTTCAGTAATATCCCCCACCTTGCGGACATCGAAACTATGAAAAACCTGCTGTCCAGCCTTGGACTTAAGGTATGCAACGAAGGAGACGACCTTCTTGTGTCGGGTGAGGCGAATAACACTGAGGCACCCTATGAGCTTGTAAAAACAATGCGGGCCTCCTCCCTGGTACTTGGTCCTCTTGTTGCCCGATACGGAAAGGCAAAGGTATCCCTCCCCGGTGGATGTGCAATCGGTGAACGTCCAATAGACCTCCACCTGAAAGCACTTGAAAACATGGGGGCAAAGATAGAACTAAAGCACGGCTATGTATTTGCGGAAGCAAAACAGCTTAAAGGTGCTGATATATACTTCGATACCGTTAGCGTAACGGGCACGGAAAACATAATGATGGCGGCAAGCCTGGCTGAAGGTACAACGGTCATAGAGAATGCGGCAAAAGAACCGGAGGTAGTTGACCTGGCCGAGCTCCTTAAAAAAATGGGCGCAAAGATCAAGGGCGAGGGCACAGATACCATTACAATCGAGGGAGTCAAAAAACTGGGTCCCGCAGTACATACCGTCATGCCCGACAGGATAGAGGCCGGCACTCTTATAGCGGCGGCGGCAATCACCGGTGGCGATGTACTGTTGAAAAATGCCGACCTTAGCCACATGGAGGCCATTGCACACAAGTTCAGAGAGGCCGGGATAATCATAGAAGAAGAGGAAGGGGGTGTCCGTGTCAAGGGCAATGGACGCCTGAAAAGTGTAGACATCACTACCCTGCCCTACCACGGCTTCCCAACGGATATGCAGGCCCAGATGATGGTCCTCATGGCAACGGCACAAGGACTGAGTGTCATTAACGAAACGGTATTTGAAAACCGCTTCATGCATGTAAGCGAGCTGAGAAGAATGGGGGCGGACATCAACATAGAGGGTCACAGTGCCATAGTAAAAGGAGTGAAAAGCCTTAGCGGTGCCCAGCTTATGGCTACAGACCTCAGAGCAAGCGCCTCGCTCATCCTTGCAGGACTTGTTGCTAAAGGCCGGACTGAGATAAGAAGGATATACCACCTCGACAGGGGCTATGAAAAACTGGAAGAAAAACTGGCCGGACTTGGCGCAGACATAAAAAGAGTTAAAGGTGAAGGATGATATGAAAGAAGTACTGACCGTTGCCCTACCCAAGGGGCGCATACAGAAAGACACAATGAAACTCCTGAAACAGATAGGCATCAGCTGCCCGGAGATGGAAGTAGATTCCAGAAAACTGATCTTTGAACTTCCCGAAAAGAAGATGCGATTCATGGTTGTTCGCGCCACCGACGTCCCTACCTACGTAGAGCAAGGCGCTGCCGATATTGGCATTGTAGGCAAAGACACTCTAATGGAGCAGGGAAAAGACCTTTATGAACCGCTGGATCTTAAGATCGGCTACTGCCGCATGATAGTTGCCGAAGCGGAAGAACTGCAAAAAAGAGACAAGCCATCTGAGTGGACACACATCAGGATTGCCACAAAGTTCCCAAACATTACGGAAGAATTTTTTCGCAAAAAAGGCATACAAGTGGAGATGATTAAACTGTACGGCTCTATCGAGCTTGCACCGCTGGTCGGCCTGTCAGAACGAATAGTCGACCTTGTGTCCACCGGTGAGACCCTTAAACAAAACGGACTGGTAGAGGTGGAAGATATAATGGAAGTGACCTCCCGTCTCATAGTTAACAGGGCAAGCCTGAAAACACGCTATAAAAGGATCAACAATCTTATCGGCGACCTCAAAGAAGTGCTGGATAGAGGGATCTGACAATGCCTATCAAGTTTTTTTCAACAGACGATGCTGATTTCAGCAGCAACTTCAACGAAATACTCGAAAGAGGAGAAACAGACAACAGGGAGGCGGAAAAAATTGTCTCCGGGATAATGGAAGATATCCGCAGCAAAGGCGACAGTGCCCTCCTTGAATATACGGCACGTTTTGACCGTTTTGAGACGACAGCTGAGGGGATTAAGGTAAGCAAGAAAGAGGTAGAGAAGGCCCTCAGGTCCATAGACCCCGATGTAAAAAGTGCACTGGAAGTGGCGGCAAAAAGGATAGAGGCCTTCCACGCAAAGCAAAAGGAAGAAACCTGGACATCGGAAGATGAAGAGGGAGTTGTTCTGGGTCAACTCGTAAGGCCCCTGGAGAAGGTGGGGATATACGTCCCGGGTGGTAAGGCGGCCTATCCTTCATCGGTACTTATGAACGCAATACCGGCAAAGGTAGCAGGTGTTAGCAAGATCATAATGGTAGTTCCCACACCTGACGGAGAGATGAACGATCACCTCCTGGCAGCAGCAAAAATAGCCGGGGTGGACGAGATATACCGTATAGGCGGTGCGCAGGCCGTGGCGGCGCTTGCCTACGGCACTAAGACCGTCCCAAAGGTAGATAAGATAGTTGGGCCTGGCAACATCTTTGTAGCTACGGCAAAAAAGCTTGCATTCGGCATAGTGGACATAGATATGATCGCGGGGCCAAGCGAGGTACTTATCATTTCCGACGGTAGTGGAGACCCGTCACATATAGCGGCAGACATGCTGGCCCAGGCGGAACATGACGAGATGGCGGCATCCATACTGATCACCACCTCAAAAGAATTTGGACTGAAAGTATCCGGCGAGATTGAGAGGCAGCTGGAAAAACTTAGACGCCGTGATATTGCAAAAGCCTCCATAGACAATCGCGGTGCGATTATAACCACAAAAGACCTGGACGCAGCCTTTGATCTCTCCAACAGGGCTGCACCGGAGCATCTGGAGCTTGCCATAGAAGGGCCTGAGAAATATCTGGACAGAGTAAAAAATGCCGGTGCCATATTCATGGGGCATTTCACTCCCGAAGCGCTTGGTGATTATATTGCAGGCCCCAACCATGTACTGCCTACAGGCGGATCGGCACGATTTTTTTCGCCGCTGGGCACATATGACTTCATAAAACGGTCGAGTATAATATCGTTCAGTAAGAGCGCATTCAGCAAACACGGAAAAAATGCGGAGATCATTGCAGACATAGAAGGTCTGGAAGCTCATGGCAATACAATAAAAATACGCATGGGCGAAGACATTTAGACAAACGGCAAGGTAAAACACTGGGATTGCCGAAAAATAAAAACGGGAAAAAAGCGTTGACAACAAGCTACGCTGTGGTAGTATTAGACGCATCTATTAAAGATTATTGAATATTTTATTTGGAGGTTTAAAAATGAAAATTACAAATCTATCGGCTGTTATCTTATCTGCAGTGGCCCTTCTCGTTACAACGGGCTGCCAGAAAAAGGCAGCACCACCTGAGGAGATAGCTGACTCCAGCCCTGTAGTCACTTCAGCCCCCGAACCTGCTCCGGTTGAGGAAGCTGTTGTGGAGGAAGTGGTGGAAACAGCCGTTGAAGAACCAGCTCCTGTTGAGGCAACAGGAAAGGATTCTCATACAGTTGTCAAAGGCGACAACCTCTGGAGCATATCAGAGAACAGTGATGTTTATGATGATCCCTTCCAGTGGCCTGTAATCTACAAGGCAAACAGGGACCAGATCAAAGACCCCGACCTGATATACCCGGACCAGCAATTCGAGCTTCCGCGTGACGCCAGCCAGGAAGAAATCGATGCCGCTGTACATGAAGCCAAAACACGAGGCCCATGGTCTCTCTGGGACGGCAAGTAGTTAGCAGCAAAGTTTAATATAGAGCGGCAGGCTAATAACCTGCCGCTTTTTTTATTGTCGTAACTTTTACAGTCTATTAATAATATGGCAATCGACTTCAGGCATTCTGAGCACCACTCTGTAGGCATTGAGATAGAGGTACAACTTGTTGACAGAGAAAGCCTCGACCTAACCCACACCTCAGCACAAATCATTGAAAACATTGATGGTTTTGAGGATTCCATCAAACATGAACTCATGATGTCCAATCTTGAGATCAACACAAAGGTATGCCAGAATCTTGCTGAAGCGGAGAAAGACCTCTTCAACAAGTTCAATGTAGTGGCTTCCGAGGCAGACCGTCACAACACCCTGCTTCTATGCGCTGGAGGACATCCATTTTCACTTTGTAAAGATCAGCAGATAACTAAGGACAGGCGCTATAAGCGCCTAATGGAAAAGCTTCAGGTAGTAGCGAGACGCTTCAATATCTTCGGTCTGCATGTCCACGTGGGCATAGGCAGTGCCGAAAAATGCATATATGTAATGAACCAGATGATCTATTACCTGCCCCACCTGCTTGCCCTTTCGGCAAACTCCCCCTTCTGGGAGGGAGAACATACAGGACTTAAATCCTACAGGACAAAGGTTTTTGAGAACCTTCCCACAGCGGGCCTTCCTTTCTATTTTGAAAACTGGGATGATTATGCACAGCTGGTAAAAAATTACATAGCAACAGACACGATCGAGACTATCCGTGAGATCTGGTGGGACATAAGGCCCCACCCGGACTTCGGAACACTGGAGCTTCGAATATGCGACGCCCCCTCTTCCATAAAAGAGGTCCTGGCGATAACAGCGCTGACACAATGCCTGGCGGCGAGCTTCAGTTCCGATTTCGACAGAGGTATAAAACAGCCCCGTATACACCCATCAGTCACGCGTGAAAATAAATGGCGGGCGTGCCGCTACGGGCTGGATGCAGACTTGATAACTGAGAACGGGAAAGAAACGATACCCGCCAGAGAGGCCATAAGAAAACTGGCAGCCCAAGTAGAAAAAGAGGCCGCAGAACTCGGGGCACTGAAACATCTAAAATCCATAGATGAGATACTTGAAAACGGGGACGGAGCATCAAGACAACTCAGGTACTGGAAGGAAAGGGGTGAATTAAGCTCAGTAGTCCGTGGGCTTACAAAAGACCTTTCAGAGGAAATCGCAAAATACGGGAAGGCACAATGAAAGGCGCCGTTTCTGCGGGCCACAGGCTGACAGCTGAGGCCGGCATAGACATGCTCAATCAGGGTGGTAACGCCTTTGATGCAGCTATTGCGGCAGCATTTGCATCATTTGTATGTGAATCACCACTTACAAGCATAGGTGGCGGCGGCTTTCTTATGGCCCATACCGCCGAAGGAGAAACATCACTATACGATTTCTTTCCCAATATTTCCGGCCTTGGCAGCAGGACACCAAAAGAGGAGCTTGACTTTTATCCCGTAGATATCGATTTTACCGGCACAACACAGCAGTTCCATATAGGGAAAGGCTCTGTTGCTGTACCAGGATGCATGGCAGGCTTTGCAAAAGTCTTTGAAAACCACTGCACCCTGCCCATAAAAACAATCCTTGAACCGGCAATACACTATGCGAGGCAGGGCGTGACCCTCAATGCCCAGCAGGCCGACTTCAACTCAATACTTTCACCCATACTTACCCTGTCCTCCGAAGGGAAGGCTGTCTATACCCCAAATGGAAGGCGCCTGAAAAAGGGAGAAGTTATTACAAAAAAAAATATGGCCGATACCATAGAGGAACTCTCCAGAAGTGGCCTTGAAAGTTTCTATAGGGGAAGTATATCCGACTGCATTATAGGCGGCTTTGAAGATGGCGGCCTTATAACAAGGGAAGACCTTGAAAACTATGAAGTTGCAATAAGGAAACCGCTGGTACTGGATTATCGTGGGAGGAAAATATTTACCAACCCTCCTCCCTCTTCATCGGGTGGCTGCCTCATAGCCTTCTCCCTTAAACTGCTTGAAAAATATGATGTGGCTAAACTTGAACACAACAGGGCCGATTACCTGTACCTTCTTATGGATGTGATGAAGATGACTGATGAGGCCAGAGGTGAAGACTTTGACCACAGGATCTATGAAAATGACATCATAGGCTCATTCCTGTCCACGGAAAATATAGGCAAATACTCCCAAAAGCTGGAAAACGACATTCCACCCAAAAGCCTTTCCACTGAAAGGCCTTCTACGGGCAACACAACACATATAAGCGTTATTGATGCAGCCGGGAATGCTGTATCTGTCACCACGTCCAACGGAGAGGGCTGCGGGCATATGATACCCGGTATGGGCGTTATGCTGAACAATATGCTGGGCGAGGAAGATATAAACCCACATGGCTTTCACACCCAGCCCGCGGGCTTGCGGATGTCTTCCATGATGTCGCCCACCATCGTCATGTGTGATGGCAGACCTGAAATCATACTGGGGAGTGGTGGCAGCAACAGGATCAGAAACGCCATTCTGCAGGTAATCATAAACCTGATTGACTTTAAACTGCCCGTTGAAGAAGCGGTCAACGCCTCCAGAACACATTGGGACAAGAGTACCTTCCAGGTGGAATTGGGGATCTCCCCATCAGAATTGGAGGGCCTCAAAAAAGCTGCATCTCCAGTCAATTACTGGGATGTGAAAAACATGTACTTCGGCGGGGTACATACCGTTATTTCTGAAAATGCCACACTGTCCGGAGCTGGCGATGCCAGACGTGGCGGCATCTGCCTGAAAAACTAGGACTACCTGAGAAAACTATGCTAAAGAGAATCATAAAGGCTACTGATGAGATTAAAGACAGACTCATAAAATTCAGGCGGGAGGTGCACCAAAACCCCGAATTGAGCGGGCAGGAAGAAAAAATTGCCGCCTTCGTTGCGACAATACTTGAAGACAATGATATAGAGCTGCAAAAAAATGTCGGAGGGCATGGAGTTGTCGGCAGACTAAAAGGCTTTGCTGAGGGGCCCATTGTAGCACTAAGGGCAGATATGGACGCCCTTCCCATAGAGGATACAAAAAAGGTTGACTACGCATCAAAGTCAAAGGGCATCATGCATGCCTGCGGTCACGATGCACACACGGCAATACTGCTTGGCGTAGCTATTGTCCTTGGAAAACTCAGAAATGAATTTAAGGGCGAAGTAATATTTATTTTCCAGCCCGCAGAGGAATCGATACAAGGCGCGGAAAGGATGATAAAAGACGGGGTACTTGACAGTACACCCATATCCGCAATTGCTGCGCTTCACTGCCTTCCCGAACTGGAGGCAGGCAAGATAGGGCACAGGGCTGGCATAATGACTTCAGCTGCTGACAGGATAGCCATAAGTATCAAAGGGAAAAGCGGTCATGCCTCAAAACCACAGCAGACAGTCGATGCCGTACTTGTATCCTCAATGGTAATAAACGCGCTCCACCACATTGTAAGCAGAAGGACCGACCCTCTGCAACCTTCGGTAATATCCATAGGCACAATAAGGGGAGGAACTGCTGAGAATATAATAGCCGACAAGGTGAAAATGACAGGCACGGTAAGGACTCTTGATGCTAAGCTACGTCAAGACATGCCAAGGATGATTGAAAATGTTATAAAGGGGATTACGGCCTCTATGAATGCCGGCTACGATTTTGATTACACCTTTGAATGCCCATCTATTCTAAACAACAAAGAGGTGGATGGAGAGATCCGGCGATGTGCTACAGATGTAGTCGGCAGCGATAATGTCATCGAACTTGCGGAGCCTATGATGGGCTCAGAAGATTTTGCCCTCTTTACAGAAAAAATACCTGGCGCACTTTTCAGACTTGGCACTGGAAAACCCGGGGACCACGAGATAACTCCTCTGCACAGCAATACCTTTGATATCGATGAATCGGCAATAGCTATCGGCACAAAGATCCTCGCATGGTGGGCGGTATCCTCCCTTAAACGGTAACTTCCCCTTGCACTTCAAAAACACCTTGCTATACTAACTTCAAGGTGGCTCTTCATTTTCCAAAATATTTTATCAACTCAGAAAAATACTGCTAAAGGCAATGCGTGAAGAATTGAGAAAGCAGACTGCTCAGAAAAACCACAACACAAGCAGTGATAGTGACAAGGCGGCACGGCTAAATAAGCCCATTAAAGAGCTTGTCGATGAACCTAGCGGGCTGTTGAATAGTGCACAAAACTCACTGCAAAAACAGCTTGAACGATTAAAAGCTGCACAAGAAGCACACTATACCTGTGAGATGCGCTACGCACTGGTTCTGGAAGGTGCCAGAGACGGCCTGTGGGATCGAAACCTTATCACTGGCGAAGTCTACTTCTCACCTCGCTGGAAGAAGATAATCGGCTTCGAAGATGACGAATTCCCCAATGATTACAAGGCCCTTATAAAAAGAATTCATCCGGATGACCTGAAGCGTGTGCAAGACACAGTACAAAGACACTTCAGGGGAGAAACCGATGTCTACCTTTGCGACTTCAGGATAAAGCATAGAAACGGTTCATACTGCTGGGTCCTTGCAAGAGGGGCTAGCCGCAGAGATGACAGCGGCAAGGTTATTCAGTTTGCCGGCTCTCATACTGACATTACGCAAGAAAAAAAGCTGGAAGAGGAAATGCTTAAGACTCAAAAGCTTGAATCTGTGGGTCTGTTAGCTGGCGGCGTCGCCCACGATTTCAACAACCTGCTAACGGCTATTGTGGGGAATATAAGTGTTGCCAAAGAATGCCTGAATGAACAGGATGAGGTCTTTGATATGTTGACGGCAGCCGAAAAAGCAAGCTTTCGCGCCAGAGACCTCACAAAGCAGCTTCTCACCCTTTCAAAGGGTGGTGCTCCAGCAAAAAAAGTTTCATCTGTTGCCCAGCTTATTAGAGAAACTGCCAGGCTTTCACTTAGAGGATCCAACGTCAACTGCCGCTGCCACCTGCCTGACAAACTATGGCTTGCCGAAATCGATGAAGTACAGATAAGTCAGGTTATCAGTAACCTGGCCATAAATGCCAAACATGCAATGCCAGAAGGGGGCATTGTTACAATAAAGGCCGATAATATCATAATTAATGAAGACCGCTGCAGATCCCTCAAAAATGGCAAGTATATAAAGATCATAATAAAAGATAAGGGCTGCGGCATAAAGAAGGAAAACCTGCATAAAATATTTGAACCATACTTTACAACCAAAGAGTCAGGCACGGGTCTGGGACTGGCAACAAGTTTTTCTATAATAAAAAAACACCACGGACACATTGAGATCGAATCTGAACCGGACATGGGCACAAAAGTGCAACTTTATCTGCCAGCTTCAACACATAAAAAGCTAGCAGCACAAAAAAAGGAAACGACAAGAAAATTTAGAGGAAAGAGTCTTGGCAAAATACTTATCATGGATGACGATGAAATAGTCTGTCAGGCCCTGGAGTTGCTTCTGAAAAAAACAACTGACTATGAAACAGTCTTTGCAAAAGATGGTGCAGAGACAATAAGGCTATACAAAAAGGCAAAAAGAGCAGCTAATCCCTTTGGCGCTGTCATAATGGACCTTACCATACCGGGCGGCATGGGAGGTAAAGAGACCATTGAAAAACTTAAAAGATTTGACCCCAATGTAAAGGCAATAGTATGCAGCGGCTATTCCGAAGACCCCGTTATGTCGGACTACAGGAATTACGGTTTTTGCGATATGCTTGCAAAACCTTACCGCATAGAGGACATGAAGAAAAAACTGGAAAACCTTATTACCTGCGAAAGCATCTGCAAGCATTAAAAACCGTCCCCCCATCTTCTAATTAATACCCTTTGCATTAAGTAGGTCCTGACTTAATCAAGCATGTGAGCTCTCCCTCTAAATCCTCCCCTCACCCTACAAAATGCTTTTCTATATAGTAAACTTAAAAGGCAGAGTACAAATAACTAAAGGGGTATTAATAGTAAATATTAACAAACCTCTTATAGAAGAATAGGCACATACCCTGAAGATGTCAGATCTTTTTTGCCGGTGTTCTCTTTCTTGGCCTGCGCCTTCTCCCGGATTTTCTGCTATAATCACGCTTTGGCGGAGACCAGGGCTCGGCTGTTTCCAGGAACTTATCCCACCACGCAAGCAGTTCCCCACCATCACCTTCGAGGCTATTTTTCATTTTGAAGTAGCGGAAGGCATCGGCAAAGTGAGGGTTCTTTACCCAGGTGAAGGGGCGCTTTCCGCGTATCTGGGGGAAACGCTGCTCCCCATATAAGATTCCCTTTATGGCCTCTGTATCCCTGCGGGGGATTGATATACGGGATTGAATGCCTGAGACAACCTCTTTTACGGCGGGAAATATTGCCGGCAACTTCTGCCCAGCCGCCTCCTGAATAGACTTGGCCTTTGCCATAATAGGCCCGCAAAGTATTATTGCAAAAAGCAGCGGAACTGATACCTCCCTGCCGGATCGCATCTCGTCTTCTATCCACTGAAAGGCGTGACCCAGAAAGGTATGTGGATAACAGCCCTCTTCAATATCCAACCAATTTTCTGTTTCAGGAAAGAGCACACCAAAAAGGCCAGTAGTCCTCATAAGCTGATAGCCCTTTTCTGCCTCATCGGAAAGCCAGAGTTTCTTCAGCTCTTCATAAAGCCGTGAAGAATTGGCGCTTAGGATATGGTCCTTAAGCTGCGCAATGGGAACAAGGCTTGGGCCGTCTATGGTGAAACCTAATTTGGCGGCAAAACGTACCGCACGCAGCATCCTGACAGGGTCCTCACGGTAGCGCTCCTCTGGATCACCTATGAGACGGAGTTTACCCTTTTTCAGGTCTTCCAGTCCCCCGGCATAATCTATGATGGAAAAATCCCTGAGGTTATAAAACAGGGTGTTAACGGTAAAGTCACGGCGTAAGGCATCTTCGGCAGGGCTCCCCCAGACATTATCACGAAGGATAAGACCGTCCTCAGTGTGGATACGGCCCTCTAGGGGTTTCCTTTTTGAGTCCTTGATATCCTCCTCTGTCACAGGCTGTATCGCCTTATCCCCATCTGGAGTCTCAGGCTCATGCAGCGCCCTGAATGTGGACACCTCTATGATCTCAGCCCTGAAACGTATATGAGCAATACGAAAGCGGCGGCCTATGAGGAAGGCGTTCCTGAATATGGACTTAACCTCTTCCGGCGTGGCATTGGTAACTACATCGAAGTCTTTGGGCTCCCTGCCAAGCAGGATATCACGGACGGCACCACCGGCAAGATAGGCCGTATAGCCCTGACTATTAAGACGGCGAAGCACCTTCAGCGCATTTTCGCTGATAAGCTTTCTTGATACGGGATGCCCCGAGCGCGGGACGATGACAGGGGAAGGAAGGTCACCCTTATCTATAGAGATCATAGGAATATCAATATCCGTGGGCCTTGCGGCCCGCCTTTTCAGGGCCAAGAAGCTGAACCTTTACCTTTGCCCCAGCCTTGAACTGGCCACCCTCATCGGGGATGACAATAAGACAGTTTGAACGCGACATGGAAAGAAGGATTCCACTTCCCTGCGCGCCTGCCGAACACACGTTGTAGTGTCCGTCCTCATAGCTCAAAATACCCCGCAGAAAGTGCTTGCGGCCGGGCTTGCTGGAGACATCCTCTGTCACAATGGCCTCTACCACCGGGCGGTAGGGCGATGTATGACCTGCCATTGCACGGATCAGAGGACGGGCAAACTGCTCAAAGGAAACCATTGTAGAAACGGGATTGCCGGGCAGACCAAAAACAGGCTTTTCAGCTTTTCTACCAAAGGCCACAGGATGCCCTGGACGCATATCTACGCGCCAGAACTTTATCTCAACGCCCAGATCCTGAAGCACCTCTTTCACATAATCATGATAACCCATAGACACGCCGCCAGAGCTGACAACTATATCGGATTTAAGGGCCTCAGACAGCTTTGTCCTCAGGTCTCCCTTGCTGTCTCTTGCAATGGCAAGGCGGACAGGCACGCCCCCAGCCTCTTCAACTTGGGCAGCAAGTGCATAGCCGTTGGAATTTGTGATCTTGTTCTCATCAAAGGGTTCGTCAAGATCCCTGATCTCATCACCTGTAACCAGTATGGCCACGGTTGGCTTCCTGTATACAGAAACAAAAGGTTTACCCATAAGAGCCAGCATCCCGACCTCGGCAGGCCCTATAAACTGCCCGGCCTCGTAGACCTTGTCACCGACCTTTATGTTCTCTCCCTTAAGCCTTATATCCTTACCTTTTTTTCCGGCAGCATATATGACAATGGTCTTGCCCCTGGAGCGATTGGTATCCTCTATCCTTATTATCGTATCCGCCCCTTCCGGGATAGGCGCCCCTGTCATTATACTTGTAGCCTCACCTTTTTCCAGACTTACACCGGTGATATCACCTGCATGTACATCCTCAAGAACCTTCAGTTCTACGGGATTATCCTTGCTGGCAGAATGAACATCATCCCAGCGTACGGCAAAGCCATCCATGGCAGAATTATCTGAAGGAGGGTGAAAAATTGTACTGCAAATATCTTCGGATATTATTCTCCCACATGCCTCGGTGATGGCTATTTTTTCGGCAGGCATCAAAACCGTTCCTTCCATTACAATTTTAAGAGCGTCTTCAACCTTCTTCAATTTTCTTTACCTCTTTCCTTATTTTTCACAAACATATTAAATGATCCACGCTCAGAGGACGTGGCCTTGCTTTGGCCCTAAAAGGGTATGATTTTCCTTCCCGTTAAAACGCAGCCGAGTGTAGCAATTGCATGAGGAAGAAGGACACAAACTGTCTGAGCGAAGCGAGTTTTTGTGCCCGCCTCAGGCAAATGCGTAACGATGGAAGCCAAAGGCCAAGTTTTTGGGCGGCCTTTCTTTTGCTTCTTCTTCTTTGGCCGCTCCATGA
>JADFVX010000071.1 GCA_015222755.1 Pseudomonadota bacterium
CTATATAGTAAAGGGTCAGTAGCCTTATACAAAAACTGCACAATCGGGTTATATGGATCGGGATTTACCCAGGAAATAACGGCCCGTGCAATTATAATCCACATATATAACTGGAGCACCATGTTGAGAATTACTGCCAGGGCCTCCAGAAAATTAGCGATCACAAACATAGTGTTATTTATTATCCTAAAAAAAGTTGTGTGTCAATAAAAAAGTCAAAAAAAGCGGATAGTTAGACGGGTTTTTTAAGCCTTAATGAATCTCACATAAACTCTTCTCGTCCTTGGTCCGTCAAATTCGCAGAAATAAATAGACTGCCACGTACCAAGAGCCAGCCTTCCCCCTTCGACAAAAATGGTCTCCGATGAGCCTAGCAATGTTGCTTTGATATGAGCATCAGAGTTTCCCTCCATATGCTTATAGTCGCCGCTATGAGGAACATGGGCGGCAAGAAAAGTCTGGATATCGCCTTTGACGGAAGGATCCGCCCCTTCATTGATAGTCACCGCCGCAGTAGTATGAGGGACAAAGACATAGCATACGCCATCACTAACCCCAAATTCGTCAAGCTCACGCTGGATCCTATCCGTAATCTCTATAAATTCACAGTGGACAGAACTGGATAACTCTATATGACTGAGCATCGTTTATTCCGAAGAAAACCATATGTCGCCGTAATAGGCAATTGCTGACTGACCACTGTTATCTGTATCGGTCATTATGGCGACTGCGTCAACCTTTTCAGGTGGGTCTTTCTTGAAAAGCCGCCTGAAATCCTCTACCACGTTTCGTTTTTCTTCCACCCACACACCCAGTTTTTTCTTACCTGACTGTACGGCAATCTTCATATTGTTTTTTGTGTAGGCACTTGGCCACTCCGTTCCAACCCGCTGATTGTTAGACCAGACATAGTTTACGGCCCTTGTCTTCCACACCTGCATGCCTCCGGAAAATATCAGGTAGACCCTTGCCGGGTAGTCATCCCCCTTCTTTGTGCGCTCATCAAGGCCCTGCATTACATTATCGACACGCCATGACCAGTTGAGGTAAGGTGTTTTTTCAAGGTCTATCTTCATTTTTCTTATCCGACCAGATGCCGCAGCAAAGCTCTTCGCTCGGAGAACCTTCCTGCCATCCACTTCTACAAGATTATAATCAACCTCCCCTTCATACTCCTTTAGCTCCCAACCCTCAAGATCTCCTCTACTGAAACTCCCCACCATTACTGTTTCGGCGAGAGATAAAGATGAGATCAACAGCAAGCTAAATGTCAATATTAACAGCAATACCTTTTTCATAAGAAGCAATCTACCTCCTGTAAAGTTTTTAGTCAAGCAATCGCCAGCTATTTCATCTTTTTCAAATTTCAAGAAATACTTAAAACTCCCCTCTTGTCCACATTAAAAAAAGGTATTAATTAAGCACATCCATTTAAGGCTAAAAGTAAACATTAATGCCTATACAAAATTCATCCTCCCTATAATCAAATGATTTATCGCTGGAGTATTCGAGAGAGAGCCCTGTATTTTCTGTCATGCTGTAACTGTTATTTAAGAGTAGCTTTTCAGCAGTATGGTCGTCACCTGCTTTGTAAAAAGTTTTTTTGAAGGAAAGGTTAAGTTTCCATCTATCGGTCACAGGCTTACTTACCCCGACAGAAAAACCACCTCCCAGAGAATACCCGCTTTCCAATTCACTTGCTACCTCTAAATCCACTTCGGCCATCACATAAAAAAGTCCTATCTTATTGTTGCCATATGCGTAACCAGCACCGGGATTAACATAAATAATGCTGTGCCGTTGCCTCAAGTGCAATGTTTTCTTTCTGACCCCGGTAATAACTTTCCAGGACAGAGGTTTGAAAAACTTGCCCCGAGGTGATATGGAGAGGATGTCTATTACATCCACTTTTTCAAGGACCAAACCTTTCCCTTCATAGTGCCTTGCTATAATATTTCCAAACACAATTTGCGAGCCGGCAAGATAGCCCTTATCCGGATCAGCAAGGGTATGATAGGCTGGCCTGAATCGCACTTCCTTAAAATCTATACTATCCCTGGCACCGGCACCAAGGAATAATCGAGCTGAGTTATGGCCATGCTCCGGACCTACAGGGGGGCTTACAGTGTAAAAATGATCTACTCCTTTCCCAAGGCCACTTCTCGCTTTTAAATTTTCAATATACTTAACATTATATTCCTCTTTTGGTATATCACCATTTGCATACCTGTACTGTATGATTTCTGTGGCAAGATCAAAAGCCATAATCTTTTCTTCTTTTTCTATATCGAGAGATAATATCTCACCTGGAGTCATTTCATTGTTTGCCCTCTTTAAACCTATGTTTTGCGGCCTAGATTCCATCTTTGAAAGCATATCTCTCATCCGGGTTGATATGGAAGGACGAAAAACCTTACTCCCTACAACACCACTATCTATAACAGCCTTTACTGTATCAACGGGAGCAACCCAGTAAAAAAAACTGTCCGTAAGGCGAAGAGATGGTCTTGCTGCCTCCAGAAGAAAGAGCAGGTTATAAGAACAGTTCTCATCAAAAAAATAATAAGAAGAATAGATCTCCTCCAGTTCCCACATATGAAGGAACATACGCTCAACCTCTTCTTCGGAAAAAGTCAGGTTATATTCCCAGATGTCTCTATCCCGCATATTGTTATATTCCTTTACTTTTTCGTAGTAGGGAAGGATAGAGAAATACCCCTTGTAAAAGCCGAATATCCCCTTAACAGCAAAGGTAAAACCACTTGTTTCATCAGTTCTGGCTGCATAATTGACTGCATAGGACAGCAACTTGCTTTCATAGGCACTGTCTATCCTGAGCAGGGTATGACCGAACATGGAGGCAGGACTGTTCATAAAAGCATCAGGAAATACGAGGACCGCTGATTTTGGGTTTACCTTCGAGAGTGTATCTTCAAATCTACCACACTGTACCTTCGGCAAAAGTGTCTCATCAATTCCGAGTTTATCCTTAAGCCAACGATAGCGTGCAGGGAATCTGCATATCGGATGATTATCTTGATCAAGGGGCTTTTGAAAAAAAGATCTGACTGTAGCTTTCAACTCAGCATCAGGATCTTTTTTCCCTATGTCTGAGAGAAAAAATTTTGGATCATCAATGAGGCTTTTTGTTCCCAAAAGTCCATTTTTATAGTGGACAAGAACCTCCCAGTAATGCTCACTACTTAAATGGAGTTCATCTGCCCTAACAACTAGCTCATCTTCATAATTACAAAAAGCAGCTTCAGTTTTTAAAAGGAGTATAGAAACACATAGAAAAATAAAAAAAAGGGGCATGGACGCTTTTTTGCGTCCATGCCCCTTTTGCACTTTGAAAAACACTCAGGTTAAAATGATCTAACTAGAGTACTGCACTGATACTATCAACAACGTGTGCGGCAGTCACGCTACTGGAGGTATATATTTTATCAAAATTTGACTGCAACTTAGCGTATGCTTCAGCCCTTGCATCAGGAGTGATTTCCATCAGCTCTGCCAGGGTATCCAGCGATTCTCCTTCTCCAACAGCAATATCTTTTGCCAATTCATCCATATTGGCAACTACGAATTCGTGAAGTCTTTCATTCTTTACAAAGGTGCTGGGCTTTTCACAATTAGAAGTACCTAATGTAATGCCGATTGTCTGGCTACCGCTACCGTTTGTAGTTGCAACAAAAGATTGGCCAAGGGTCGTATTGCTATAGGCAGCATCACCCAAAACCAGATTACCAAGACCACATCCTGTGTTTCGCCTGTTATCGGCAAAAGCCGTACCACTGAAAAGAAATACTGCTCCTGCTAGACATGCTAGTGTTTTTTTCATAGACAACCTCCCTTTATTTAGTTTTGTTTACAATTAAAACACAATTCCTTTATTTGTCAAGTTGGTCTCCTGGAAATTGGCAGACAAAAAATAGATATTCATACAAAAGGCAGAGATTTAACTAAAAAAACTTCCATGTATTGCCAAAGTATATTAATATTAGGTCTCTAACATTCTTTTCAAAACCATAAAGCATGAAGAACATATTGTTTACACATAAACCGACACATGACAGGAAAAAAATCCTTTGAATGAAAAACAGACCAACTTACCAGACACAGTCACAAAGATTATCGCCAATGGCAAAGACATCTACCTCGTCGGCACTGCCCACGTCTCTAAACAGAGCGTTGATGACGTAAAGACGACTGTTGAGGCGGTAAAGCCTGACAGTATCTGTATTGAGCTTTGCGAGGCACGTTACATCTCTATGACACAAAAAAGTGCATGGAAGGAGATGAACCTTTTCCGTGTGATCAAGGAGAAAAAGACCCTTTTCCTGCTGGCTCAGCTCTTACTGGCTTCTTTCTATCGCAAGATAGGTGAGCAAATGGGAGTTCAGCCCGGTGCAGAGATGCTTGAAGGCATCAAACAAGCGGAGTCAACCGGTGCAGAGCTGGTAGTGGCCGACCGCGATGTTGAGATAACCCTTAAGAGGGTATGGGGGCACCTGGGCCTTTGGAATAAAATGAAGCTCGCTTCTCATCTTATGATGAGTCTCTTTTTTAACGAGGACATTGACGATAAACTTATTGAGGAGATGAAGGAGCAGGACCAGTTGGAGCAAATGATGGAAGGCTTTGCCGATGAGTTTCCCGAGATCAAAAAGAGGCTCATAGACGAGCGTGACATCTATCTCGCCCAGAAGATACGGAACGCTCCAGGCACCACCATAGTTGCAGTTGTCGGCGCAGGCCATGTTCCAGGCATGCAGAAACACATGGACGAAGATATTGACCTTGCCCCTTTAATGGAACTGCCGCCAAAATCGATATTACCCACGATCCTCAAATGGGCCTTCCCTTCCCTGCTTATAGGGCTTATCGTATTTGCAGTTTTCCAGGGCGGAAAAACAGGACCTTCTATGGAGTCTATCTATATATGGTTTCTTGTAAACGGTATCCTTACTGCCCTTGGTGCGGCACTGGCACTGGCCCATCCTCTGACTATAGTTGCCGCATTTCTAGCTGCTCCGTTTACAAGCCTAAACCCCATGATTGCAGCTGGGTGGGTTACCGGCCTGGTACAGGCTGGAGTTAGA
The DNA here is from genome assembly GCA_015222755.1 of Pseudomonadota bacterium. Classification (GTDB taxonomy): domain Bacteria; phylum Desulfobacterota; class JADFVX01; order JADFVX01; family JADFVX01; genus JADFVX01. The sequence continues at coordinate 5,103 of JADFVX010000071.1, forward strand.
AACCCGACAGTGGCAGACCTTGAAGACCTTCCCAATGCGACTGCCTCTGTAAAAGGTTTCTGGACGAATCCCGCCAGCCGCATACTCCTTGTCGTTGTCATGGCCAATATCGGCAGTTCACTAGGTACATTCATAGCCGGAAGCTGGATCGCCATGAAAGTCATGTAAAACTGCCGTACATCTACAAGAACCTACCTTACATAAATCAGGATACACGTCTGTTACACGCTAAGAAGCAGTTTTCTACAAGGAGGAATATTAAAGATAATTCAGGGGACACTCGATTCTATTCGGAACCTTCTTTCTGACTCAGCGAATGGTTCCTATCATCTCCACAAGCAGCTCTGCCGTCCTTTTTGAAGCGCCTCCTCCTCCAAGTTTCTCCCGAACTGCGGCAAGTTCACGCCGCATTTCATCGGCAAAACCCTTACCGTAAAGTATGGCAAAAGCCTCCTCTACCATACGCCCCGCATTAACATCATCTTGCAGCAGTTCAGGTACTACCTGTTTGTCTGCCACGATATTGGGGAGAGAAAAGCTAGGCAGCTTAATAAGCATGCTGCCGACAAGATAAGTTATTGTAGTGCCCTTGTAGACCACCACCATAGGTGTACCTAAAATGGCCGCCTCAAGAGTTGCAGTCCCTGATGCGATAAAGGCGAGATCGGCAACTTTCAGAACTTCATAGGTCATACCTTCGACAAGGCTCACATCAATATTGTAAAGACTCAGCTTTTCATCTATAAGCTGACGGTTGACTGTATGGGCCAGGGGTAGAACAAAGTGAAATTCGGGAGAACGCTCGGCCATAATCTCGGCTGATTCAAGCATTGGAGGAAGAAGAAACCTTATCTCCTTCCCACGGCTACCGGGCATGAGAGCTATAACACGCTTGCCTTCGGGAACTCCCAGTCTTTGCCTTATGTCTTCAACTGAGGAATTTACCGTGACGGCATCGATAAGCGGATGCCCCACAAAGCTGACATCAAGGCCCACCTTCTCATACAGGGGGGCCTCAAATGGAAAAGCTACGGCCATGCGGTCAACGAGACGGGCAATTTTCTTCACTCTCCCCTTGCGCCAGGCCCATACCTGGGGGGATATGTAGTAAAAGACCGGTATGCCGAGCTTTTTTGCATAGGCGGCAAGCATTAGGTTGAAGTCTGGAAAGTCTATGAGGACAAGCAGGGCAGGACGGTCTTCACGCAGCCTTTTTTTAAGAAGTTTAAGGGCCCCCAATATTACAGAAAGGCTGGAAAAAATCTCCGAAAGACCTACGACAGCAACATCTGCCGAATCTACAAGTATCTCCGACCCTGCCTCTCTAAGAAGCTTCCCACCTACGCCATAGAAGGATATCTCGGGGGCAATCTCTTTAACGGCCCTGACAAGATTAGATGCGTGCAGATCGCCTGAGGCCTCTCCGGCAACGAGCATCACTTTTTTCTGCAAAGGCATAAGCTGACGGACGGCTGTTTATTTTAATGCCGATTTAATAACCGAGCATATCTCTGCAATCTGCTCTTTCGTCAATTCGGGATACATAGGAAGCGAGAGTATCTTTAATGCTATATCGTCAGATACAGGCATTTCTGTCCCCTTGCAGTCATCGGCAAAGACCTCCTGCTTGTGAAGAGGCACAGGGTAGTATATGGCAGAGGCTATACCGGCATCGGTAAGCGCCTTATGAACTTCATCGCGACAGTCACTCAATATGTTGTAATAATTGTATACATGGGCATTCCCGGCATCAACTTGAGGTATGATAACAGAAGTTCCCTCAAGACCTTCCTGGTAAAGACGGGCATTTTCCTTGCGGGTTTCATTATAACCCTCAATGCGCTTCAATTTAACCCTCAAGATTGCAGCCTGTATTTCATCAAGACGACTGTTAAAACCGATTATATGATGATGATAGCGCTCGCGGCTTCCGTGGTTCCTGAGGACGCGCAGTTCTTCAGCAACTTCATCCGAATTTGTAACAACCATTCCGCCGTCTCCGTAACAACCAAGTGTCTTGCTCGGAAAGAAGCTGAAACACCCGGCATCACCGATAGAACCCGTCACCTTACCGTCATATTTTGCGCCGAATGACTGGGCGCAATCTTCAATTACCTTCAGGTTATGCTTGCTGGCAATCTTCATTATCTCGTCCATATTGCAGGGAAGACCAAAGAGATGAACAGGCATAATCGCTTTTGTCTTATCCGTAATTGCTGACTCAATCTTTGAAGGATCGATATTGAGGGAATCAGGCTCTATATCAACAAAGACAGGCTTTGCATTAACATAGGCGATAGCCTCGGCGGTAGCTATGAACGTAAAGGGAGTGGTAATTACTTCATCACCCGCCTCAAGGCCAAGAGCCCTCACTGCAAGGTTAAGAGCATCAGTACCCGATGCCACGCCAACAGCATGTTTTGCACCACAAAAGGAAGCTATCTCTTCCTCAAGTTTTTTTACGTTAGGGCCAAGTATAAAATAGGCGCTATCTACAACCTCGCTGATAGCTGCATCTATCTCTCCTTTCAAACTGCGGTACTGGCCTTTAAGATCCACCATAGGTATTTTCATATTCTTTAGTCCTCCAATTTATATGAGACGATACTTATTCCGGCAGCATCGGCTTCTTTTACAAGTTCTTCCTGTTTCAGAAGGAGCGTCCTTCCCGCCTCAAGGGCAAGCACTGTTGCACCAACCTTTATCATCGACTGCAATGTAGTCAGCCCTGCAGTAGGCACATCGAAACGAGGGTCCTGGTTCGGCTTTGCCACCTTGGCTACAACTGCGCCGCCTCTGGCAAGAGTTCCTCCACGGATCACAGCCTCATCCGTTCCTTCGATGGCCTCAACTGCCATTATTGATTTCTTTTTTACCACGACCGTCTGACCTATATCCAGCGATGCAGACCGCTTCGCCATATCCATTCCGTAACGGATATCTTCCCACTCAGCTTTTTTCGGCTTTCGCCTCGTCAGCACTTTTTCCTGCGGCATCATTTCCCTCAGATATATCGTCTGGTCAAGCACCTCTATGCCTTCTTCAGCCAGCACGCGGACAATGGCAAGCATCAGGGTGTCATCGTTCCTGTTCTTTACCGAACGCAGGATCTTTAGCGCCTTAAAGTCAAAGCGAATCCTCTCGAACAGGACATCCTTTTTGACCTTGCCGATGAATACGACCTTGTCTATCCCCTCACCCTTAATTGTCCGGATGATCTTGCCTACCTGGCCAATACTCAAACGGTAGACCCTGTCGGCCAGGCCTTCAAGAGGAGCAATGGCTGCCTCCGTTAGTGCAACTGCAATGAAGGAGGCCCCCGACTTTTTAGCCTCCCTGGCCAGGATCAGAGGTATCTCTCCTGCACCGGCTATGAGAGCAAAGCGTTCCGATACTGCCATCTATTTCTATGCAGCCGCAGCACTTATCTGATCGAGCACCCTGAGTGCTATCTTAAGAGACCTCAGTTCTGCCTCTGCAGAAACATGCCTCTCGACGCCACGCATTGCACAGTCTAGAAAATGCTGCACCTCCAGTTTCAGCGGGTTTCCCCTGTGAACAAATATGCGTTCGATCAGCGATTCCTGCGTATACCTTAGTTCCTCCCTGGAAAGGAAATATTCTGCCGATGCCTGGCGGTGTATCTGTATGTCCTGTTCGTTAAAATCAAGGAAGACATAGGCATCCTTCTGAGAGAGAGAGAGGGTCCTGATCTTTTCCTGCGTCACCCTGCTGGAGATAAAATTAGCCAGGCAGCCATTTTCAAAAATTAGCTGACAACTGGCATAATCTTCCATATCGGTAAAGGCGCTGCCGCCTGTAGCCTTGATGCCCTTTACCTTTGAGTCAATAAGGTTAAGTGCTATATCTATATCGTGGATCATAATATCCATGACCACACCGGCATCGCTGATACGACCTGTAAATGGGCCCATTCTGCGGAACTCAAGTACCAGCGGGTCTTTAATAACGTTCTTTACCTCCTGCACGGCACCGTTGAAACGCTCTACATGACCGATCTGAAGGTGAACACCCTTCTCATCGGCTATATTGAAAAGCTCTGTAGCCTCTTCAAGACTCTTGGCAATCGGTTTTTCCAGGAGGACATGGATGCCCCTCTCCAGAAAAGGTTTTGCCACCTCATAGTGCAGCGATGTTGGCACGGCGATAGTCACCACATCTACTTTATCAAGAAGCTTTTTATAGTCGCTAAAGACCTGGGTCCCATATTTCGAGGCAATAAGCTCTGCCCTTTCCTTAGATGAATCGGCTACACCTACAAGCTCTACATCACTTGAATCTGCATACATACCTACATGATATTGGCCCATGTGCCCTACGCCCACAACTGCCGCTCTTATTTTGTTTGCCACTTTTACCTCCGCTTTTATCTTATGATTCCACGCTTAGAGGCCTTGGCAAAATCTACAAGATGTGCCACCTCTTTTTTCTGCTCAACCTCTACCTCGACTCTAGCAAGCGCCTTTTCGATGCTCAGATCGCTCCTGCAAAGGATCTTGTACGCCTTTTTCAAATTACTCCTTGTTTCCGGATCTACGCCCCGTCGCCTAAGCCCTACCGAGTTAAGCCCATGCGTTGTGGCCGGATTGCCTTCTACCAGTGTGTAGGGGAGTATATCACGGTTCACTCTCGCTAAGCCTCCCACCATCGCCATCGTACCAACGCGGGCAAACTGGTGAATCCCGACATAGGAAGAAATTATGGCAAAATCCTCAACTATAACGTGCCCGGCAAGCCCAGCGTAGTTTGTTAGGATGACGTTATTGCCCACCTTACAATCATGAGCGGCATGGGTATAAGCCATAAAATAATTATCATTCCCGAGAGTTGTGGCCTCAGCATCCTTTGTAGCCCGGTGGATAGTCACATATTCCCTTATGGTATTGCCATTGCCTATCCTGACAAAGCTTCTTTTACCCTTAAAACTTATGTCCTGTGGGTCTCCTCCCAGAGAAGCACCGTGGTGTATTTTATTGTCCTCACCTATCTCAGTATAAGGTGCAATGACAACATGTGGGCCTATAACGGTACCTTTACAAATCTTGGCCCCTTCTCCAATGATTGAAAAAGGACCCACCTCCACATCAGAGGCAAGCTCTGCCTTTGAATTAATAATAGCCGTGCTATGAATCGACATATTTCACTTAATCCCTTAAATATTTATTTGTCCATTATAGTGGCCATAAGTTCAGCCTCAGCCACCAGGTTATCGTCAACAAAGGCCTCACCCTTAAATTTCCATATGGCACGGCGCTGTTTGAAAACGGTAAGAACAAGCCTGACTTGATCTCCAGGTACAACTGGACTTCTAAACCTGGCGCTGTCTATACCCATAAAATAAACCAGCTTATCTTTACTCTCTTCAGGCTCCGACTTGAAGGCCAGTATACCTCCGACCTGGGCCATGGCCTCTATTATGAGCACACCCGGCATAATAGGATGTCCGGGAAAGTGTCCCTGAAAAAAGGGCTCGTTTATAGTTACATTTTTGATTCCCGTTATCTGTTTTCCTTTCTCAAACTCAACTATCCTGTCAACGAGCAGAAAAGGGTACCTGTGTGGCAGGTATGACATTATCTCATTTATATCAAGCATCTTCAGTCTCCAATTTGTCCATTTTATCCAATAAACCCTGCAAGTCCTTTCTCATTTGGGGCAGTTTTTGAATTGCATTCTGAATGCGCATCCATTCCCGGTGAGGCTGGGGAGGATAGCCTGTCACCTTTGCACCGGATTCAACATCTTTGGTCACCCCTGACTTGGGCCCAATGATGGCCCCATCGCCTACCGTCAAATGCCCCGCCACACCAACCTGGCCGGCAATTATCACATTATTCCCAAGCCTGGCACTTCCTGCCAGGCCAGACTGGCTGACAATCAGTGTATCCTTACCGACTGTACAGTTATGCGCGATCATAACCAGATTGTCTATCTTTGCTCCTCTGTTTATTATAGTACTCCCCAGGGTAGCCCTGTCTACAGTACAGTTGGCCCCTATCTCTACATCGTCACCTATGATTACACCGCCTACCTGGGGTACCTTCCTGTGGCAGCTGCCGTCCCACACATAACCATAACCATCACTGCCTAGAACTGTACCGCCATGTATTATAACCCTTTTGCCTATCGTTGTACCTTCATTTATAACGACATTTGCATAGAGGGTCGTACCTTCGCCGACTTTACAAGCGGGACCTATATAAACACCCGGATAAAGAGTTACCCTGTCACCTATCTCCGCCCCCTTGCCAATATGAACATTGGGAAAAATAGAAAGGTCGGTACCGAGACTCACACCTTCTTCAATAATGGCCCTTGCATCTACCCCTCTAGGTTTGGGCTTAGGATAAAAAAGCCTTACCACCTCTGTAAAGACAAGTAAGGGTTTATTTGTGGATATATAGGGCTTCCCCTCGCAACTGATCCCTTCCGGCAAAATGAATGCTGAGGCCTTTGATGTCGTGAGTTCAGCCTTTCTTGCAGGATCGGCCAAGAAGACAATGTTTCCCCTGGCTGCATCATCAATGGATGCAACCCCGGTAATATCTATAGAGCCATCTCCAGTATAATCCAGGCCTATCGCTTCAGCTACATCAGAGAGCTTCATAGACTAGGGGGCTTTTGCCTCATTAAGCCTCTTTATAACTTCGCTTGTTAAATCAGCCGATTCCTTGGCATAAAGTACGCTGCTTTCATTCCTCTCCAGAATCATGTCATAGCCCTTTTCCTGTCCGATATTTACGATTATCCTCCTGAGATTAATCAGCACCGACCTGGTAAGCTCGGCATCCTTGCCCTGCAACTCTTCCTGTGCATCCTGATAGTAACGCTGAACAGCCTTAAGCTTGTCTTGATACTCCCTTTCTTTTTCTACCTTGGTCTCTTCGCTTAGTAAAAGCCCCTGTTTTTCCAATTCGTCCTTGAGGCGTTTAAGGTCGTTCTGTTTTATGTCAAGGTCTTTCTGTATACGGTCTACCTCTCTCTGAAACATCTCTTTTGCCGATTTTCCGGCATTTGAGGTACTAAGTGCTACCTGGAGGTCCACATAAGCCAGTTTAGTCTCCTCTGCAGAAACAGGTAGAGGTAAAAAAAACGAGACAGTGAAGAGCAAAGACATAAAGATATTTTTTTTCATACTAAATTCTCCTCAAAAAGATTAGTTGAAACACTAAAAGAATGAGCCTATTGAAAATTCCCAGCGGCTCTTGCTTTCCCCAGGTTTAGGGTCTAAAGCGTGTCCCCACTCAAGCCTTAAAGGGCCAACAGGAGAATACCACCTGACACCATAACCTACGCTCTTCCTGAGGGATCTAATTCCATACCTTTCACTAGCTGCATATACATTACCGGCATCAAAGAAAAACAATCCCTTAAGGCCTGCATCTTCCGATATATAAAAGAGGTACTCTGCGTTAAAAAGCAGCTCCTTGTTTCCACCTACAACATAGGGCAGGCCATCGATAGCGCTTATTTCTTCGGGACCAATGGAACGGTGCTCATATCCGCGCACAGAGTTTATCCCCCCGAGGAAGAACCTCTCATCTATGTGTAGTTCATTTTCATCTGTGGATCTGGCATAACCAAGCCGTCCCCTCAGCATCATAGTGTGGTTCTTCCATCCCGGAAAAAACCATGCACTGCTTCCGACAATCTTGTAGAAATTATTGGCACCTCTCAGAGGGCCGCCTGCATATTCCAGTGAAATACTGTTATCAGAACCTCTACTAGGGTTGAGGTAGTTGTCTCTGCTGTCCCGCCGCAAGGTTGTTGTAATACTACTTGTCGTCGTCTTGCCTTCAGAATCCTGAATATATGGAGACGCAGTTGCAGACACATTATCGATCTCTAGGCTCTCAAAACTATATTTCAGGTTAAGCCTGCTGTATTCACCGAGAGACCGGCCCCCACGCAGACTGAAGCCACTCCGGCTCGATTCATAATCATCATATTCCCTGTTACTGTTAAAGAGGTCAAAACCCGCAGTAAATTTGCTGTCAAACACATAAGGCTCTGTATAGCTTATAGAATAATTACTACTCTCACCGCCAAACTCCGTAGAAAATTTAATTTTTCTGCCCGTACCGAACAGGTTGCCTTGGGACAGGGATATCATCCCCACCAAGCCATCATTCGAACTGTAACCTGCCCCCACAGTAAAGGTCCCAGTAGGGCCTTCTTCTACCTGTATATTAATGTCAATCTTATCCTTTGAAATTCGCTCTGTTTTAAAATCTACCTGCTTGAAAAAACCTAAATTATTGACTTTCTGCCTACTACGCCTGATTGCAGAACCGTTGTAGAGTTCCGTTTCACGTACGTTTAACTCCCGCCGCACAACCTTATCCCTGGTGTGGGTATTGCCTGCGATATTTATCCTGTTTATGTATACAAGGCTCCCCTTATCTGCATCGTAGGTAATATTGACGAGCCGCCTGTCTTCTTCCACATCGGTTTTTGGCGAAACATCTGCAAAGGCATAGCCTCTATCGGCAAAAGTATCCTTCAGTATTACAATATCCCCTCTCATCTTCTGACCGTTAAAAATATCTCCCTCTTTAAGTCTGAGATCGGAGCGGGTAGCAGTCTCCTCTTCCGGAGACCTTGACAGGTCACCTGAAAAGGAGATCTTCCCCACACTGAACTGCTCCCCTTCGAAAACACGCAGGGTGACGTAGAGGGCCTTTTTATCAGGTGCCATAAACACCTGAGGGTCTTCTATCTTGGCCTGAATATAGCCGTTATTGTAGTAAAAGGCCCTTATCAAATCAATATCTTTATACAGGGTCTCCTCGTCAAACTTCCCTGATCCCGTAAGCCATGAGAAAAAGCCTCCTTCCTTGGTTTCCACACCGGGGACATCCAGCAGGTCTTCATCTGAGAACTTCTGGTTTCCAAGGATATTGATCTTCTTAATCTTTATCTTTCTTCCTTCAACTACATCAAAGACCAGAGCGGCTTCATCACCATCATAATCAAGCCTGTGCGTTATATCTGCCAGGAAAAAGCCCTTTTCTTCATAAAGCTCAGAGACCTCTTCCTCGGATTCCCTTATTTTATCCATACTATATATTGTATCCGGGCGAACTGTTATAACAGCCATTACAGTCTCTTTTTTAAGCTCAACAGTCCCCTCCACCCTTACGGAGCGTATAAGTATCCTCTCCTTCACTATAAAGGTCAATTTGGGGCCCAGATCTCCCTCTGAAAGATCTGCCTTAACATCTTCAAAATATCCCATCTGGAAGATACTTTTAATATCTTCTGAAACTGTCTTTCTTGAAAAATACCCGCCTACACGGCTCTTTGCATGAGAAAGAATGGCACCTTTTTCTATCCTTCTTTGCCCCTTGACTTCAATACTGGTTATTATCTTACCCTCAGACTGAAACTCTCCAGCGTCTATATTGGCAGTGGGGGAAATAAGTAAAAATGTCAAGGCTGCCAGGCTATGCCTGAAAAACAAGAGTCTGTTCACTTTTTAATTTTCCACTATTCCATCCTGAACTATGAACTGCCTGTCAAGCCTTGCGGCCAGGCTTTCATTGTGCGTCACAATAATACAGGTAATCCCCATTTCCCTGTTTAGTTCAGCAAGCATGGAGAAAATCTCATCTCCCGTTTTTCTGTCCAGGTTCCCCGTAGGTTCATCGGCAAGAAGTACCTTCGGCCCACGCATCAAGGCCCTGGCAATGGCAACGCGCTGCTGCTCCCCGCCGGAGAGTTCCCCTGGTTTGTGCGTCAAGCGGTGAGAAAGACCTACCCTGTCAAGTATAGCCAGGGCCTTCTCCTTTGCCATATCACGAGGCTCTCTGCCGACAAGGGCAGGCATTATGACATTTTCAAGGGAGGTAAACTCGGGTAAAAGGTGATGAAACTGGAAAACAAAACCTATCTCCCGGTTTCGGAAACTGGAAAGGCTGTTATCATCCATGGAGTATATATCTCTTGCGTCAAAAAAAACCTTACCCTGACTCGGCTTCTCCAGCCCGCCAAGTATGTGCATAAGGGTACTTTTACCCGCCCCCGATGCCCCCTTCAAGGCGACCATCTCACCCCGGAATATGCTGAGATCGACGCCTTTAAGGACATCAACCTGCCCCTTACCTTTTTTAAAGGATTTGCTAAGTCCTTCAACTTTTATAAAAATTTCTTCCATCAGCTTAGACAAGACCTTCCTTAGACTCAAATCCCTTCAGGGCCATAATGGTCCCTATAGTTTTTTCCGCCCTCGACTTAAGATACCTCTCGAGAATTTCCTTAACCTTTGGATATTTATTGAAGCATGACATCAGGTCTTTTTTGGACAATTCCATAAGTTCAAGGCTGGACAAGGAGCTTACAGTCGCAGTTCTGGGTTTCCCCGTTACCACCGCGACCTCTCCAAAAAAATCACCCTCCTTAAGCTCGGCAAGAGGGACCTTCCCGCTACCGCTATGTTCTGTAGAGACCTCGACATTGCCGTTTTTTATCACAAAGAGAGAATCACTTTCATCACCTTCGGCAATTACCACCTCTCCTTTTTCAAACTGCCTGTGCACAAAGGCATCTACAAGCTCGTTCCTGTCTGACTCTTTGAGTGAACCAAAAAGAGGTGACATTGCCAGAAGTCGGCCAAGGACCCTTTTCTTACAGAAAGATCCAAGCACTTCTCCCACACGTGGAAAGCGCCTGCCAAGCTCATCCATTTCTTTCTTTTTTATCTCAATAAGGCCGATTTCATCTTCGGCAATTACAGATGCCTGCCTTTTTCCGCCTGCAAAAAAACCGACTTCACCAAAAAACTCCCCCTCTTCGAGGCGAGCTATCTCTATCTTCTCACCTGCGATCCCCTGTACAAATATCTTTATAGATCCTTTTATAATAATAAATATGGAATCTCCGTCATCACCCTCTTTGCATATCAAATGGCCTTCCGGAAAATCGACATAATCAAAACTACCCACCAACTCTACAAGCTCAGCCTCACTCAGTTCTGAAAGAAGTGGAATCTCCGGCAGAGAACCAAGATCCACGCCAGACTTGTCTCTGGAGCAAAGGGCCTCGATCTTATCCTTCAACTCAACCAATTCCGGGTCTACCTTCAACATCAGCTTATAAATACTTACAGCCTTCAGGAAATCACCGGATGCAGAATAATTATCGGCCACTTTTTGAAAGGTCTCTATGGCAGGGGCCTTTTGCCCCAGCTTAGCATAGACTTCAGCAAGCTTCACAGCTATGCCTGTGTTATCAGGAAGTAAGCCATTCAAGGCAATACAGGCCTTAAGACACTTAGGCCAATCTTTTTTAGCATAGGCGTCTACAACTACTTTACGTAATGTCTCGACCCTTTCCTTACCCACTTTATCCCCCTTTTATTCATACCTTAGAGCGTCAGCCGGTGCCATCCGTGAGGCCTGCCAAGCCGGATATATAGTCGCAAGAAGACTTATCAGCACTGCCGTTACCATTATTATTGAGACGTCGGTAAAATTCACATGTGAGGGCAAACGGTCAAGGTAATATATATCGGGCGAAAGCACCTTAAATCCAAAGGCCTTTTCCACCGCACTGACGACCTCCTCCAGATTTAAAGCCAGGAGCACTCCCGATATGCCGCCTAAGAGGGTTCCAAGAACCCCTATGACCATCCCCTCAATAAGAAATATTTTGAGTATCCCGCCGGATGTAGCACCCATGGACTTAAGTATTGCTATATCCTTGCCCTTCTCCATCACAACCATTATCAAGGTACTGATAATATTGAAAGACGCAACAAGTATTATCAACATGAGGATAATAAACATGACCGTCTTTTCCAGTTTGAGCGCACTGAAGATATTACGGTTCATCTCCATCCAGTCCCTTACGAAATAGCCAAAGCCGAGTTTCTCTCTTAACTGTGCCGCCGTTTCATCAGCCTGAAAAAAGTCCATCATACGTATTTCAACACCGGTCACACGGTCACCCATATTGAAAAAGATCTGAGCCTCTTTCAGACTTATGTAGGCAAGAGATGTATCATACTCGTACATACCGGAATCAAATATACCTACTATCCTGAACTTCTTCATCCTCGGAACCATACCCATAGGGGTCATATTTCCAAGAGGTGAAACTATGTTAAGATCCTCGCCATAAAAGACACCAAGCATGGAAGAAAGTTCCTTCCCTATGACTATACCTGGCGGTACTCCATCCTCCTTTTTGAGAAGATCATCCAGTGAACCTTCTCGCATATTCTCGGCAAGCTTGGTCACCTTTCCTTCTCTGCCTGGATCTATACCACGCACTACCACACCTGAAACGTTCTGCTCGGAGGTGAGCATAACCTGGGAATATATAAAAGGCGTGACCGCCTCAACCTGAGGATGATCCTTCACTTTTTTTACAACCGATTCGAAATCGTCCATGCCCTTACTGTATTGCGTTATAACTATATGCGAATTGGTTCCCAGTATCTTGTCCCTGAGATCCTCCTGGAAGCCGGTCATAACAGCCAGTACGACAATAAGCGCCATCACACCAACCGTTATACCTGCGATAGATATTAAGGTGATGATAGATATAAAGCTCTGTTTTCTTTTAGCCTTGAGATATCTCAGGCCTACAAAGACTTCATAGGGAAGAGCCATTAGTGTTTTTTCTCCTCATCAGTAATTGTTTTACGCCCTTCTTCGGGCCTCATGTGGGGGAAGAAAAGCACATCACGGATAGATGCCGAGTTAGTGAGAAGCATCACCAGGCGGTCGATCCCGAGACCCGCCCCTGCGGTGGGAGGCATGCCATACTCCAGTGCGCGGATATAGTCTTCATCCATAAAGTGGGCCTCTTCATCGCCGGCATCCTTCTCGGCAACCTGGAGATTGAACCTCTCCTTCTGGTCAATGGGATCATTGAGCTCAGAGAAGGCATTGGCCATCTCTCGCCCTGTAATAAAGAGTTCAAAGCGGTCAACGATGTCAGGGTTGTCATCATTTTTCCTTGAAAGGGGGGATACCTCTGTGGGGTACTGCGTAATGAAGGTAGGCTGTATGAGCTTATGCTCCGCAACTTCATCGAATATCTCTGTCAGTATCTTCCCAAGCCCCCAGCGTTCTTCAGGCTCAAGCCCTATCTTCTTTGCATAGTCAAAGGCCTTTTTCCTGTCGGAAAGGACGGACTCACTGGCATCGGAATGCTTGAGTATGGCCTCCTTTACAGTCATGCGTGTCCATTTTGGAGAAAGGTCTATCGTCTCCCCCTGATATTCCACCTTGCAGCTTCCATTTATTTCCATAGCGGCACGGGAGACCATATCTTCGATTATATCCATGAGGTCGTCATAGGTGGCATAGGCCTGGTAAAACTCCAGCATGGTAAATTCAGGGTTGTGCTGCTGAGATATACCCTCGTTACGAAAGTTGCGGTTGATCTCAAAGACCCTCTCTATACCGCCTACTACGAGGCGTTTCAGGTAGAGTTCCGGGGCGATACGAAGATAAAGATCCATACCGAGTGCATTATGATGGGTCACAAAGGGTTTTGCAGTTGCACCGCCCGGAATGGGCTGCATCATGGGGGTCTCTACCTCAAGATAGTCCCGTTCGATGAGGCAGTCGCGGACCACATTTATAAAGCGGCTCCTCTTCTTGAAGAGTTCCTTCACACCGGGATTTACGATAAGGTCTACATATCTCTGGCGATAACGAGTCTCCTGATCTGTCAGACCATGCCACTTCTCAGGAAGTGGCCTCAGGGATTTAACAAGGAGCCTTAGCTCTGCCGCCTCGATAGACAGCTCTCCAACATTTGTCTTGAAGATCCGGCCGGTGATACCGATAAAATCACCTATGTCATATTTTTTAAAGCGGCTGTATGCCTCCTCACCTATGAGGTCACGCTTTACAAATACCTGTAGCCTTCCCTTCCTGTCCATGATATGGACGAATGAGGCCTTACCCATAACGCGCTTGGACATAATACGTCCGGCAAGGGAAAAACTCTCTGTTACAGAGGTAAGAGCCTCTTTATCAAGCTCGGTAAAACGTGACACCAGCTCAGCGCTAAGCGTATCTGGCCTGAAGTCGTTGGGATAGGGGTTGATACCCTCATCTTTCAAACTCTCCAGCTTCTGCCTTCTCTGGGCTATCAATTCGTTTGTATCTTCCATCTCTCGCCTGCTTCCTGTGGTTTATTTCAAAACATGGAACTATATCCCAGAAACCCCTGCCCAGTCAAGGTAAATGCCACGAAATAAAAGAGAAAAACGGCTTTACTGCTATTCATTCCGGGCAAAGATTAGATGGCGTCATAAAAGGGAAAAAATAAAAAATCCTCACTCAAGATACTGGATTTTGATTGAGCCTGAAGGAAGATTTTCCCCTCTCTCTAAATCTTCTCCTGGCCCATTTCTTCTTCACAAGTCAACCGGGCCCTGTTGTTTGGAGGATTTTCTTCTCATTAATGCTTTCATTATCTGGACCAGTAGATAAAATACAAAGGTCAGGCCAAAAGAATGTAGCAGATGAATGCCTTGAGACAGAAAAGCCCCAAGGCCATTTAGGCCCTGGGGCAGGTGATAATTAGATAATTATCTGAAAAGTGGCCCTTATCCCCCTATTTTATTCTGCGTAATGGCAACCCAGGCAAGCCAGACAGCAGGATGGCACAGGCCTTTGATGTTTATTCAGGTTTTTCTGCCAAAACCATTAAAAAGCTAGTATATATCGGAAATAGTTTTCAGGCGTTCAATAACCTGAAACTCGTCGCAGCCCTTGCAGGCGATAGATTCCGACATGACCAGTACGTCATCAAAAACGTTGCTGATGTTCAGGGTCAAAAGGTAACCCGATGGGTTCTTTACCACGTTCGCACTCGCCACCAGCTCCGATTTAAATGAGTTCCCTATATCCTGCATACACACCGTGTCATCACACTGCTCTCCCGCCTTCGCCTCAGCTGTCACTTTGGCGTATACCTCCCGCACCTTGTCGGCAACTCGCTTGCCGTAATAAACCTTGTAAGAGCTTGAAAGGCTAGATGCTACAGCTGACTCCATAGTAAGGCGATTCACAGCTGCAACACCGTTTGCCCGTAAAGGCATCAAAACGAGTGAATTTTTGGCCACAGCCTTTTCCAGATCCAAAGAAGCCTTATCTTGAGTAAGCCGCTTTTGAAGACGCCTCTTCGCCTCTGCAAGTCGTTTGCTCCGTTTGTATGAAGCAACCACCTTCTGCATTTCCAAGCCTTTAAGAGTTTCGACTATGCTGTTCACAACAGATGTGCGCAAAAACCGACGTCTTGTAGCCGCTTCAGGGGACTGCGAAGACATTCCCATTCCAAACATGGTGGTAACCCTGGGTATGTCTGATTTCCCGGGAATGGGGATCAAGCCAAGAGGGCTGGACAGCGTCCACCACCCCTTCGACTCCTGCCTGAACTCAGAGGCTTTTTCTATAAGTAGCTCATTTCCCTGTCCCCGGACTTTAATGTTCAATTCGACGTCAGTCTCCATAGTCCTGATAAAAGGTAAAATATACAAACTTGCAAGTGACCAAGTGAACGATTTCCTCCAACTGTCGCGGAGGTTAATGTCTATCTCAAGATCAATGGGTATGGCATCACCTCCTCTAGCAAAGTGCCCGGGATAGGCCTTTTGGGCCTCCTCCATGATCAGTTTCCTGCGTAAGGCCTCCCTGTACGGACCATCTATGGGGGGGGCGTACTTATTTTGTGCAGTTGAGATTTCGACTGTTTTAATATTGAATTTGACACCTTCAGCCGTCTGAAAATCCTGTTTTTTTATAGTGCTGGCGTAGCGGGTAGATAAACAGCCTGTAATAAAGGGCGCTAAGAGAAGGCCCAGAAGAAGAAATCTCATAAATCTACTCATGCTAAACTCCTTATAAATTGAACTTTAAATACATGTTATTAAATCAGTACACCTTTGAAATAGTTTTCAGGCGTTCAACAACCTGAAACTCATCGCAGCCCTTGCAGGGGATGGATTCCGACATGACCACCACGTCATCAAATACGTTGGTGACATTGAGGGTCAAGATGTAGCCCGTCGCATTCTTTAGCACATTTGCGCTTGCCACAAGTTCCGATTGAAATGAAATACCGATATCCTGCAAGCACATTGTATCGTCACATTCTTCACCCGCTTTCGCCTCAGCTGTCGCCCTGGTATATATATCTCTAACCTTGTCGGCAACCCGCTTACCAAAATAGACCTTGTAGCTCTTTGAAAGGCCGGAAGCAAGGGCAGACTCCATGGCAGGACGGTTTGCAGCTGCAACTCCACTGGTCCGAAGTGGCATCAAAACTAGTGGCTGCTTGGTCTCTGCCTCTTTCATAGCCAAAGCGGATTCACCTTGAAGAAGCCGTTTTTCAAAGCGTTTGTTTGCATTAGTACGACGTTTGCTCCGTTTAAATGAGGAGACCATCTTGCGCATATCTGAGTCCTTAAGGATTTTGACTACGCCGTTCACAATCGACCTGCGCAAAAACTGATTTTCTGCATTCGTTTTGCCAGGTTCCGCAACCCCCGTAAGCTTGGGTATATCTGATTTGCCGGGAATGGGGATAAGCCCAAGAGGAGTGAAAACAGTAAACCAGTTCGTCGTCTCCTGTCTGAACTTGGAAGATTTCCTAAGAAGCAGATTGTTACGCTGCCCCTGGATTTTAACATTCAACTCAACTTCATTTTTCAAAGTTCCAATTATAGGTATAGTAAAGAGAGTTGCACCTGACATCTTTAACTGTTTCGAGAAATTGTCAGAGGAATCAATCTTTATCTCAAGGTCAATAGCTACGGCATCTCCTTCTGTCGCAAAGTGCCCTGGATAGGCCTTTTTTGCCTCCCTCATGATCCGTCGCCTGGAAAGAGCCTGTTTGTATTGCTGCTCTACAAAACCGTCCTCACCTCCTGCAATTGTGACTTTGATATTTTTGATGTTAAACTTGACCTCTTTAGCCGTCTGAAAGTCCTGATTTTTTATAGTACTAGTGAAGCGGGAAGACCCACAGCCGCCAATAAGGGGCGCTAAAAGAAGACCCAAAAGAAGAAACTTCATAAATCTATTCATGCAATACTCCTTGCAAATTGAACTTAAAATATGATTTTGTAAATCAGTATATATCGGAAATAGTTTTCAGGCGTTCAATAACCTGAAACTCGTCGCAGCCCTTGCAGGTGATAGACTCCGACATGACCAGTACATCATCAAATACGTTGGTGATATTGAGGGTCAAGATGTAGCCCGTCGGGTTCTTTAGTACATTCGCACTTGCAACCAGCTCTGACTGAAATGATATACCGATATCCTGCATGCACATCGTATCATCACACTCTTCACCTGCCTTGGCTTTGGCTGTTGCAGCAGAGTATATCTCCCTGACCTTGTCGGTAACTCGCTTACCGGAATATACCTTGTAGCTGTTTGAAAGGCTCGAGGCAATGGCAGACTCCATGGCAGGGCGATTAGCAGCTGCAACACCACTGGCCCGCAGGGGCATCAAGACTAAAGAATTCCTATCCATTGCCTCTTCCATAGCAGCAGAAGATGCTGCACCTTGAAGAAGCCGCTCTTGAAAGAGCGTGTCTGCTTCTGCAAGACGTTTGCTCTCCTGGTATGAAGCGACCACCTTCTTCATGTCAGAACCTTTAATACCCTTCACTATACCGTCAATAATCGATCTGCGCAAAAACTGAGCTCCTGGTTTTACATAACCAACCATCCCCCCATCAACTTTCGTAAACTTGGGGATGTCTGATTTGCCGGGAATGGGTATCAAACCAAGAGGGCTGAACATAGTTATCCAGTTCTTCGCCTCATGGCTGAAGCCGGAAGATTTTTTAAGAAGCAGTTCATCATCCTCTCCCGTGACCTCAATGTCCAGTTCAACCTCAGTCTTTATAGTTTTGGTAGAGGGTATAGTATTCAAACTTGCCCATGACACAAAGAACTGTTTCCATGAATTTTCGGAGTAGTTAACCTTTACATCAAGTTCAAGAGGTATGGCATCAGCTTCTGTAGTAAAATAGTCAGGATATGCAGTCTTTGCCTCCTGCCTAAGCAGTTCCAGGGTCAATTCATTACGATATATGGGTTTTATGCGCTGGCCTTCCATGGCATTTACTTCAGTTACGACATTGGCTTTCTTGATGTTGAACTTGACCTCTTCACCGGCATTAAAATCCTGTTTTTTTATGCTGCTGGTAAAGCGGGTCGACGAACAGCCGGTCAGAAGGGGCGCTAAAAGAAGGCTCAGGATAAGAAATTTCATAAATCTATTCACGCTACACTCCCTAAAAATTGAATTTTAAACACAACCATTATTAATATATATCGGAAATAGTTTTTAGACGTTCAATCACCTGATACTCATCGCAGCCCTTGCAGGGAATAGACTCCGACATGACCAGCACATCATCAAATACGTTTGCAACATTCAGGGTTAAAAGGTAGCCAGAGGAATTCTTTATCACGTTCGCACTCGCCACCAGTTCCGACTGAAATGATTTACCTATATCCTGCATACACATCGCATCGTCACACTCCTTACCCGCCTCCGTCTTGGCTGTCACCTTGGTGTATATCTCCCTCACCTTGTCTGCAACCCGCTTACCGGAAAAAACCTTGTAGCGCCTTGAAAGACCTGAGACAAGGGCAGACTCCATGGCAGGGCGATTGGCAGCCGCAACACCATTGGCCCGCAAAGGCATCAAGACCAGGGGCTGCCTGGCCGCTGCCTTATCAGCCTGAGAAGACTTACCTGTAAGAAGTCGCTCCCCGAGACGTTTTTTCACTTCGGCAAGACGTTTACTCCGCTTATATGAGGCTAGCAACTTCCGCATATCCGAGTCTTTAAAGTTTTTGACTATGCTGTTCACAATAGACCTTCGCAAAAGCTGGGCTCTTGCAATACCTACTTTCGGAGATCCCAGTCCTCCCGCAATCTTGGGGATATCTGACTTACCTAGAACGGGTATTCGACCAATAGGACTGAGTATAGTAGCCCAGGCATGCTTCTCCTGCCTGAACTTTGATGATTCTATTAGCAGCCGAGCATTACGCTTACCCCTAACTTTAACTTCCACTTTGACATCATCCTTCACAGAAGAGGTTGCAGGCAGAATCCCAAGGCTTACAAGTGACATAAGTGCCGTTATCAAGTTATTGGAGCCTTTTGTTTTAATACTTATCTTTAGCTCCAAAGGTATGGCAATCCCTTCTGTCACAAAGTACTCAGGATATGCCTTCTCCGCCTCCTCCATGAGCAGTTCTCTAGTCAAGTCTGTCCTGAGTGGCTGCCCTGCCCATAAATTATCTCCAAGGTCAATAGAGACTCTTTCGATATTAAATTTGACCTCTTCAGCCGGCTTAAAATCCTGATTTTTGATGCTACTGGTAAAGCGTGTCGACGAACAGCCCGTCAGAAGGGGGGCAAGAAGAAGAACCCAGAAAAAAACCTTAATAAATCTATTCACACAACACTCCTTAAATATTGAATTTTTTATACACGATATCATTAAATCTCTATATCTCGGAAAGCGTTTTCAGGCGCTCCACAACCTGAAATTCGTCGCAGCCTTTACAGGGGACAGACTCCGACATGACTACCACATCATCAAATACGTTGGTAACATTGAGTGTCAATATATAACCCGATGGGTTCCTGACCACATTCGCGCTTGCTACCAGTTCCGACTGAAACGAAATACCTATATCCTGCATACACATAGTATCGTCACACTCCTCACCTGCCTTAGCTTTGCTTGTCGCAGCAGTGTATATCTC
>JADFVX010000072.1 GCA_015222755.1 Pseudomonadota bacterium
AGCCGCTTTGATGCTCTTTTTGCTGAGCCTCGCAGGAAGTCGGAGTCAGAGCTTACTCAGTTTCATATGGATATTGCCCGCTCCATACAGGTGGTAACGGAAGAGGTGGTACTTCGCCTTGCCCGGACGCTTCACAGGGAATTGGCTGTGGATTATCTCTGCCTTGCAGGAGGGGTGGCACTCAACTGCGTTGCAAACGGCCGTCTTTTAAGGGAGGGGCCTTTTAAAGATATATGGATACAACCTGCGGCAGGGGATGCCGGAGGGGCCCTTGGAGCGGCAATTTCAGTCTGGCATGAGTATCTGGAACAACCCAGAGTCTGCAATGGTTCTGACAGGATGGAGGGGAGTTACCTTGGTCCTTCATATACAGATGAGGAAATAGTGAACTATCTAGACTCTGTAGGGGCCAACTACGAGAGGCTGGATGATGAGCCGCTCATGGAAAGACTTGCAGAGATACTGGATGGAGAAAGTGTAGCCGGCTGGCTAAATGGCAGGATGGAGTTCGGACCGCGCTCTCTTGGTGCCCGTTCCATAATAGGCGATCCTCGTAGCCAGAAAATGCAGTCTGTTATGAACCTTAAGATCAAATACCGTGAATCCTTCCGGCCTTTTGCGCCTGTCGTCAAGGCAGAGGAGGTGTCAAGCTGGTTTGAACTTGACCGCCCAAGCCCCTATATGCTGCTCGTTGCACCGGTAAAGAAGGATCGCTGTCATACCATGACCAAGGAACAGGAAAGTCTTTTTGGTATAGAAAAGCTAAATGTTGCCCGTTCGGAGATACCGGCTGTTACCCATGTTGACTACTCCGCCCGCGTGCAGACAGTGCATAAGGAAACAAACCCCCGTTTCTACAGTCTGCTTGAAAAGTTTGAATCAAGGACGGGTTGCGCCGTACTGGTAAACACCTCCTTCAACGTGAGGGGTGAGCCTATCGTTCGGACCCCTGAGGATGCCTACCGTTGTTTTATGCGTACGGAGATGGACTACCTTGTGCTTGAAAACATACTGCTGACCAAAAAAGACCAGCCCGAGTGGCAGGAAGATGGGGATTGGCGCGATGAGTTTGAACTGGACTGATGATGGATGAAAAAACAAAAAAAATGACGAAGAAAGAACTGCGGAGCTTCGGGCTGATAACCGGGGCAATTATGCTTGTCCTCTTTGGCGCTGCACCATGGCTTATAAGCGGCAAGCTGCACAAGTGGCCATTTATTATTGCCGCTGTGCTCTGGGTGCCCGCCCTTATTTTTCCCATGCTTTTGGAGCCTGTTTATCACGGCTGGATGAAGTTCGGTCATGTAATGGGCTGGATTAACACAAGAATCATACTTAGCATAATGTTCTATCTCATAATCGCACCTATTGGCCTTATAATGAAAATTCTGGGAAAAGACCCTATGCAAAGGAAACTTGACAGTTCAATTGAATCTTATAGAATAGTGAGCGATAAAAAAGATAAAAGTCACGTAGAGAGGATATTTTAGATGAAAGATTTACTTATAGATCTTTGGGATTTTATGAGGGTGCGCAAGAAATTCTGGCTTGCACCTATAATAATTATGCTGCTTCTGCTCGGTGCACTCATTGTCTTGACACAGGGCTCGGCGGTGGCGCCATTTATTTATACTCTGTTTTAGCCCTGGAAGGTGGTCGTAAGGTAGATCAGAAACTCCCGATTTCCCTTAGCACCAAGAACAGGGGAAGGGGTCACGCCCTCTACACTTAGTCCCAAGTCGGTACAGAAGGCTTTTATAGACTCAATAACGGATTCTATCTTCTTTTCGTCCTTTACGATCCCGCCTTTCCCGACTTCCCCCTTGCCGACCTCGAACTGGGGTTTTATAAGGGCTACGAGCTCCCCCTTTTTCTTTAAAAGCAGAATGATATGTGGTAGTACCTTGGTGAGAGATATAAATGATACATCGGTAACGGCGATATCCACCTTTTCCGGGACTGCTTCTTCCGGCATTTCTCGAATGTTTGTTCGTTCAATGCAGATGACACGGGGGTCATTTTTGACCCTGAGAGCCATCTGGCCGTAGCCGACATCGACTGCATAGACCTTCGCTGCCCCATTTTGAAGCAGGCAGTCAGTAAAACCGCCTGTTGAGGCGCCTACATCTATTGCAAGCTTACCGTCCACATCTATATTGAAATGCCTGAGAGCCTCTTCAAGCTTGAGCCCCCCCCTGCTGACATAGGGCATTAGCTTCCCGCGGATACGTATGTCGCCATCTATGGGAACCATCTCTCCGGCTTTATCGACCCTTTTATCCTCAACGATGATCTGTCCGGCCATGATGAGCGCTTTTGCCTTTTCGCGTGACTCTACAAGCCCCTTCTCTACAAGGAGTTTGTCGATCCTTTCTTTTTGATTTGCTTTCATTGCTCGATGGAGTGGGAGTGCTTATGCTCCAAAAAATTTAAAATATCTTTTGCTGCAAGAGAGTGAGCAAATTCATTAGGGTGAGCATCAAATTTGTTCACAGTTAAATTATAACTCGAATATTTTTCAAATATGTCGAGTAGGTCTAAATAGGGGATGTTTTTTTCTTGAAAGAAACCTGAAAGCTTATTGTGTATATTGTTATAAGGGTAGCCTGTTTTGAAGGAGTGTAAAAAGGGGAATATGATGACATGAAAAACACCTCCCCTATCTTTAACATAGTTGTTAATTATTTCAATCCTGTCTTTTTGAAAATTCCATAGAGTGCTACTATATACCTCAGAAACAAAGTTATAGTAATTAGAAAATTTTGGATTGGAACCTATCCTTAACCTGTAATAAATAGTGTTAATAAAAAAACTATGTTTCAGTAGAAAACCTTGTTTTTTGGCTTTCTGGTACATTCCATGTAGGGTTTTATTCCAATTAGGAACTAAATCTGATATGTCATTAAGGCAATAAATAAGTACAACATTATCTATTTCGTAGCCCAGGTTAACGGCTTTTTTTAATGTTTTAAGCTCTCCTCCAGTCTCCAAGCCATTTTTTGCAAAAACCTGAATTTCCCATTCTTTGTTTTTTGATTTTCTAATTATATTTGCAAATCTATCCTCAATATTTTTAATCCCATGTCCAGCGGTAAAGGAATCTCCCAAAAAGGTAAAACGAGCTTGTCCACCCTTTTTTTTAATATAATCTATATTGTCTCTTAGGTCTAAATTATTGTAATGATAATAGCGATTAAACCATCTGCCTGAAACACGAGTCACCCCAAAAGAGTCTGACTGGTCATATATAAAGCGGTAATAACTTTCAAAGGCAAGAAATAATGTTGATAGCAAAATAAGAAATATTAATATGTTTGCTATGGTGATTTTCCAAAATGGGCCAATGTGAGGAGAGTGTTTTTTTTTAAAATAACATGCTAAGCAGATAAGAAAGAAAGGTAAGGAGAGAGCTACAGCATATAATAGACTGTCTCCGGAAATATTCATCTCTGTCCTTGAATTGCAACAACAGTACTAACTATAGAAGCAGAATCTATACCTACCTCTTTTCTCAATATTTCCTGGGGGCCATGCTCGATAAAGCGATCCGGTATGCCGAGGCGCTTGACTTTTATCTCTGGCAGGAGAGCTTTTTCTTCAAGCAGTTCCATTACGGCGCTGCCGAATCCCCCTTGAAGGGCATTTTCTTCTATGGTGATTATCTGCTTTGTCTTTCTTGCAGAGGCCAGGATCATCTCCTCATCCAGCGGTTTGACAAAACGGGCGTTTATTACCTCTGCATCTATCCCTTTGTCCATGAGGGCCTTTGCGGCATCTACGGCGGGATATACAGTATTGCCGATTGCCAGCAGTGTTATATCTTTCCCTGTTTCGATGAGTTCCCCCTTACCTATGGGCAGGGTAGTCAAGTCTCCTGAAATATCGGCTCCCTCTCCGTTGGCTCTGGGGTAGCGTATTGAGACAGGTTGGCCACACTCAACTGCAGTCTTTAGCATATGACGTAGTTCCCCCTCGTCTTTCGGTGCCATGACTAGCATATTGGGTATATGACGCATGAAGGAATAATCGAAGGTGCCGTGATGTGTCGGGCCGTCGGCACCTACAAGTCCCCCGCGGTCAAGGGCGAAGACGACAGGCAGGTTTTGCAATGCAACGTCGTGAACTACCTGGTCATAGGCGCGTTGCATGAACGTTGAGTATATCGCTACTATAGGCACATAGCCTTCGGTAGCCATCCCGGCAGCAAAGGTAACGGCATGTTGTTCGGCGATACCAACATCGAAATACCTGTCTGGGAAGCGCTCGGCATAGCCGGTCATACCTGTTCCTTCTGCCATGGCGGCAGTGATGGCGACCAGCTTTTCATTTTCTTCGGCCAGCTTTATTATTGTATCTCCAAATACCTTGGTATAGGAGGGTGGCGCCTTTTTCTTTTTGACTTCTCCTGTAGCTATATCAAAGGGTCCGACGCCGTGAAAGAGTGAGGGGTTTTTCTCCGCAGGCTCATAGCCTTTCCCTTTTTTTGTAATTACATGGAAGAGAATGGGCCCGTCAACATTTTTGATGTTTTTCATGTTGAAAAACAGGCTCTCCATATTGTGGCCGTCTATGGGGCCTACATACTTGAAACCGAGTTCCTCGAAGAGCATGCCCGGCACAACGAGCCCCTTAATGGATTCCTCTGCCCGTTTGGCAAACTTCAGCATAGAATCGCCGCCGGGAAGAGTTTTGAATATGTTCTGCGTTTCCTTCCTCATCTTGGTGTACACAGTGCCAGTCATTACCCGGCTGAGGTAGGAGGAAAGGGCGCCGACATTCGGAGAGATGGACATCTCGTTGTCGTTCAGGATTACTATCAGGTTTTTGTCCAGGTGCCCTGCGTGATTCAGTCCTTCAAAGGCAAGCCCTGCTGTCATGGAGCCGTCACCGATCACTGCGATGGCACGGCTCTTGTCACCTTTTATGCTTTTGGCAGAAATTATTCCCAGTGCAGCCGATATGGAGGTGGAACTGTGCCCCGTATCGAATGCATCGTACTCGCTCTCCGTCCGCTTCGGGAAGCCGCTCATCCCTTTATGTTGCCTTAGCGTCTTGAAGCCATCTCTCCTGCCTGTGAGTATCTTATGGGCATAGGCCTGATGTCCCACATCCCAGATGATCTTGTCGTGAGGGGTGTTAAATTTGTAGTGCAGGGCTATAGCCAACTCCACAACTCCAAGGCTCGATGCGAGGTGTCCACCTGTTTTGGAAACGGAGGTGATTATCTCCCCGCGTATCTCCTCTGCAAGTTGCGATAGCTCGGTAATCTCCAGCTTTCTAAGGTCTTCGGGGCTGTTTATTTTGTCTAAGAGTCTGTCTGGCATGATTTCTTCTTTTTTAGTGTGTCCGGTTTACGATGTATCGGGCTATCTCTCTTAATGGATCGGCCTTGCTGTCGAATGTATTCAGACTATCCAGTGCAGTATCAAGCAGCTCTGCCGCCCTGTTTTTAGCTTCACGAACTCCGAGGATGGCAGGGTAGGTCGCCTTGCCCCTTGCCTCATCACTCCCTGCATCTTTGCCGAGTGTTGTAGTGTCTCCCGTAACATCGAGTATGTCGTCGGCTACCTGGAATGCAAGACCTGCGGCCTCTCCGTATTTTATAAGTGCCTTTATCTTTTTCGGGCTTCCGCCGCCCAGTTTTGCGCCTGCCTTGATAGAGGCCAGTATGAGCGCCCCTGTCTTATGTGTATGTATGAACTCAAGTGTTGGCAGATCCACCTCTTTTCCCTCTGCATCCATGTCGGCCTGCTGGCCGCCCACCATGCCTCCATGGCCGGCTGCTCTGGCTATGTCGTTTGCAACTTCCATGGCTGTAGCAGGATCGACCCCTTCAAAAAGGTCGGAGCGGGTAAGCAGTTCAAAGGCGGCTGTGAGGAGTCCGTCTCCGGCAAGTATGGCCGTGGCCTCGTCAAATGCGCGGTGGCAGGTTGGCTCTCCCCGCCTGTAGTCGTCATCGTCCATAGCAGGCAGGTCATCATGTATAAGAGAATAGGTGTGGATAAACTCAAGGGCGCATGCAGCAGGCATTACTTTGTTTATATCACCACCAAGCGCTTCGCAGGCCGCAATTGTAAGTATGGGTCTTATACGTTTCCCCCCGGCCTCAAGGGAGTAGTTCATTGCCTGGTGGAGACGGTCTGTAAGGCCTTTGCCGCCCGGTGCCATCCCTGCCATGGCCGCTTCTACCAGGGCCTTTTTTTCTTTCAGGTATTTAACTATGTCCATAGTCTTTATCAGCTTAAGAGATGTCATTTTTCATCAGGCTCAAAGGGCTCTGCCTTAAACTCCCCATCTTTGTCCTTTGTCAGTATCTCTACCTTATGTTCAGCCTCATCCAGTTTTTTTGCGCAAAGGCGTGAGAGCTTGACACCCTCTTCGAAGAGCGCCATCGCTTCATCCAGAGAGACCTCGTCGCCTTCCAGTTTCGTGACGATCTCTTCCAGGCCTTTAAGGTCTTTTTCAAAGTTGTTTTTTTTCATTTTCCTCTCTACGGATAAAGCCATGAAGTATAGAGCAGGCAGGCCTTTTCAGTCAAGGAATATCCCCTTAGTCGCATTGAATTTAAGTCGCTGTTCTGCTATCATTTCGGCATGTCTGAGACTATAGTGATAGACGGCTACAACCTGATAAAACAGTGGGACGAGCTTATCGACCTTGAGGTTGTTTCCCTGGAGGAAGGGCGCAAGGGCCTTATACGCATCCTGGCTGCTTATAAGAAGTCCAGGGGCCATGACATAACCATCGTTTTTGATGGCTGGAAGTCTGACAACATAGGCAGCTCCCATGACAGGATTCAGGGTGTAGATATAATATACAGTGGCCGGGGCGAGAAGGCCGATGAGGTGATAAAGAGGATATCCGATGAACTGCGGGCCAAGGTGGTCATTGTTACTTCCGATAAGGCTATCGAAACGCATGCCTTAAAGCGCGGCTCGGCAGTGATCCCTTCGGCAGATTTTGAGATGAGGGTGCGTTTGGTTTCTCAGGAAGAAGAGTATGGCTGCTTTGATGAAGAAGAGTATCAGCCACCTACCGGGGGCAATAAAAAAGGCCCGGCGAGAAGGCTTTCAAAAGAGGAGAGGAAAAAACAGCAAAAGTTGAAAAAGTTGTGAAGGCTGCCGTATGAATAAGCTGTTGCTTCCTTCCTTAAAGAGCTAACTCTAAATCCCTGTAAAAATATAATATTTCAACCGGTAATCCTCAAATTGTCCTGTCTTTAAATATGCTTACGCCAAATAGTATCTCATGACCGTAGAGGACAAACGCATAGCCTGTGAGGCCGAGAGCTACCGCAATCAGGTCATGAATAACTGAAGGCCCCCCCGAGGGGATTAAGGTCTGGCGGGGCCTTGCCATGATCATGTCGGCAAGGGCGTAGAATAAAAAGCTGCCAAACAGGATGATAGAGGCAATGTCGCCGGTTGCCGTCAAGTGAGCTATGGCCCATATTGCGGTGCCTATAAGCATCGGATGCCTTAGTTTTGCGCGTATATAGGTCTTGAGATATGCGGCTGTGATCAGGATGAAAACGAAAGGCATCACAGTCAGGGCCAGGGAGCGGCCAAAGGCAAACGGTTGCCATAGGGGCGTGCGGTCAGCCTGGCTGTAACCGTATATGATGAGCAGGAATGCAATTAAGGATATGGCGGAAAAGAGCGCCAGATAGGGCAAGTGCCCCAAACGGTCTATCAGTAGTTTTCGTTGCCTGGAAAAGGTGGGCAGCAGGTGAATGGCGATAAACAAGGCGATGCCGAAAAGCAAAAAAACCATCAGGTCATATCCTCATAGTTATCTACGCTTAGGGCTTCTTCTCTTCTTCTCCCTGACAAGAACGATGGCTGTCTTTTTTTGTTTGAGTTGGGGAAGAGTAAAATAGTTGCGCCAAGTGCCGCTGATATAAGCAATATTTTAGTCATAGTGCTGATTCTCCCGGAGTGATTTCATCTTTAGCTGCTAATTATACTACAAAGATTCCCAGAAGTACCTCCTAATATTGCAGTTTAGATGATTACTATTCAATTATTTCTTCCTGAAAGCATCAAAAACATCCTTCCTTGAAATGGTGCGGATTACAACCTGTAATCAACACCATACCTCCTTTACTCTTTAGTAGCTAATTTAACCTTTCATAAACTGTAATTTTCAGATTAACGCCTGATTCCCTTAAAAAACATTTCAAACAAAGCGGCAATCTCTTTATCCGAGTCTTCTTTTTTTTGCTCAATCCACCTGAGTTCAAACTGGTTGATAATAATAGAAAGTATAGAGGCTCTTTCCATAATTCCGGCCTTCGTGACTGTTCTTAAAATTTCAGTTATTATGTCAATTTCTGTTGAATTGTCAGGTGCCATCTGGTTGTAGGATTCTTTCAGCTCCTTGAATATGCCGGGATCGCTCCCACGGGTGGCAAAGAAATCGTGGAGATATTGAATTTTCCTCGTTACGTAAATGGTTAACTTCTTATCCGCTTCGCATTCAGAGGGCATAAGCTTTTTAAGATGGGCAAACATAATCTCATATTCTATCTCGGCCACCCTTTTAAAAAGTTCTTCTTTATTTTTAAAGTAGTTATATACCGTTCCTTTTCCTACTTTGGCATCCTTTATGATTTCATCTATACTTGTCTTCCTGTACCCATAGCGTGTGAAATGGTTTGTTGCGCT
>JADFVX010000073.1 GCA_015222755.1 Pseudomonadota bacterium
CTATGCCTACCACTTTACGGAAAAGAACTATTTTGGACAGTGGGTAGAATATCTCCACGATTTTGATGATTCAGATAACTATCAGGTAAATGCAGAAACATCCCTGCTGTCGGCGTTAAACGGCTTCCTGTCCATGAAGACGAGTTATCTCATCGAACATGATGCCGAACCTGTTCCAGGGAACAAAAAAACCGATACCAAGCTGGCTGTGACCTTGGTAGTTAACTTTTAACGATCTATTCCAAAGGAGGTATTATAATGTTTGATAAAAAGACAGGTCTTCAGGAAATTATGGAGGAAAACCAGAAAACCGGGAAAACCGGGGACACTTCCCCTATTAAATAAATAATAATCAGCGACTATTAAATTAAATCAATGCGAACTGAAAAGTTTTTAAAACGGCTAAAAAAGGGACTTCCCCTTTGGCTCGAAAAGGGCCGGGTTGATGATGAGAATCGGGAGGCCATTATTGACCATGTGGCTTCCGGGACTGATTCGGCCCCCAAACACCTGACCCTCGCCTCTTCCATCAGCACGACTCAGATTTATTAAGAACGTGCCGGAAAGAGTGTCCGATGAAGTGAGAAACCCTAAATAAAGACTTCAATAGGGACACCAGCTACTATTTAAGGTGGATAAAAAAATACGTAAATTTAACAAGAGATGATTCCCCTTGAAAAAAAGATGTTCTATTTTACTGACCTACTTCATCCTGGCAGGTCTTACGTCTCCTTCTGATACAAAGGCCGGGCGGGAGGACACCCTGTGCGGCGCGATCAAGGAGAGATTCGTCTTCTGGTTGTGGAGCGGGGCTGCCCCTAAACCTGACCCGAAGCGCGTCGCTCATCTGTATAATGTTGAAACTGTTTCTTTTACAACGGGGGATGCTAAAAGCCTTAAGGGATATAAACTCCTTGCAAGAGATGAAAGCGGGCAGAGTGTTCCGCCGAAGGGCTATCTGCTGATGGCGCTGGGCAATGCGATGATAGCCGATCAGATCATCGGCTATCTTGATCCTTTTGCAAGGCAAGGTTACGACATATACATATATGATTACCGGGGATATGGAAAGTCCGAAGGGAAGAGAAGGATCAAGGCCATCGTCGCCGACTACAAAGAGATAGTGTCCTACCTCAACGATAGATATGAAAAGAGACTGCTATATGGGGTTTCATTCGGCGGCGTTGTTCTTTTAAACGTCATCGGTTCCGGTATTGAATTTGACGCTGCCGTGATCGATTCAAGCCCTGGCCGCCTGTCTCCCTATGGCTGCCCGCAGTACCTTGACCCGATAGAAAACCTGCCCGATGATGCCTCAAGGCTGATGGTGATCACAGGGGACAGGGATCAGGTCCTTAACGAGAATATGACGGGCGACCTCCGCCGGCTGGCAGAGAAAAAAGGCGCTCACATCATCAAGGGGGCAGGCTATGCCCATCCCTTTATGGATGCCAGCGAGGAAGTACACCGGGAGAGATTGGGAAGGGTAAGAGATTTTTTATTTGGAACAGCAAGTGGGGCGCAATAAGCGAAGGGGATTGATCCGCATGAAATACCGAATAATAGAACGCTCAAAAAAACTGAGGATAGCAAAGGTAATCTTCAGGTGGTATAGATAGGAAGAACAAGCAGTCTGGCAGGGGGGGCTGAGCCCACCCTGCCAGACTATAGATTTTCAGGTGAAAAAAATAAAGGAATTAACGGGGAGGTATCCCTGTTAACATCCAGGGAGATTTTAGCCCCTAATTACCATAAACTATGACGGTAAACTCGGCATAAACACCCAGGATATTCTTTATCTTGTGATCTATATGGTGGATTGTCTTGATTTTGCCGTCTTTCACAGCGGCCTTGATACTACAGTCACCCGTTGCAAACAATCCGAGAATAGATTCACATTTAGCAGTCCCTACCTTTCTTGAAGTCTTATTAGAAGTTACATTTAAAGGTGCCTCGATATCTGTCCATAAAAAACCATTTACTTTAGGAACGCCGCATACTCCCGCACATCCACCGAGGAAAAGCACGGAAATAACAAGTAAAACCCATACAGAACGACCTAGTTTCTTCATAGAATTACCCTCCTTTTTTAATAACCTTATCTAAGCCAAAACAGCTTGTCAAGGAGTTTTAACTCTATTGTCAGCAAGACCTGAACTATCCGCTTTATATTTTTATTGAAAAGAAGGGTGTTTCCGGGGGCGCAAGGCTTAACTCTCGAAAATTATAAGCCCGCAAGACCCTGATTAATTCTTCCCCCCGGCAATCTACAGGTATTTATGGTCCTGTTTGCTGAAGCACCTTGGCACTAGCATCTCCGGGGGAGGGCTCGATTTAAGTAATCCATCGATACAAAAATTCCTCTCTTGCGTCCGAACCCCTTTTCCCCTATAACTATAAAATGGACAATTTACCCCGCTAAGCCCGATCAAGACAAAGAAGAGGAAGATGGTATAAAGATGGTAGAAATAGGAAGAACAAACAGCCTGCGGGTTGTAAAGGAAGTTGAGTTCGGGCTTTATCTTGACGGCGAAGATCTTGGCGAGATACTGATGCCCAAGAGGTATATGCCCAAAGGATGCAAGCCTGACGATGTTATCGAGGTATTTCTATACCTCGACTCGGAGGACAGGCTCGTTGCCACCAGCGAGAAGCCTTATGCCGAGGTAGGCGACTTTGCCTGCATGAAGGTCGTTGATGTAGCTGAGGTGGGTGCCTTCCTCGACTGGGGGCTGCCGAAAGACCTCCTGGTCCCCTTTCGTGAGCAGAAGGAAAAGATGTCAAAGGGAAAAGAGTATGTTGTATTTGTCTACCTCGACAATAGCGAGCGTATCGCAGCCTCATCGAGGCTGGACAGATTCTTAAGTAAAGAGCCGCCCTCTTTTGAGGAGGGTGAGGAAGTGGAGCTTCTCATATGCGAAGAGACCGATATGGGCTACAAGGCAATAATAAACGGAGACCAAGGAGGAGTGCTCTACAGCAACGAGGTCTTCCAGAAACTGAAAATAGGGGAGAAGACACGGGGCTTCATAAAAAAAATCAGGGATGATGGAAAGGTAGACCTCTCGCTCCAAAAAGCGGGCGCTGAGAAGGTCGATGAGCTCTCGGAAAAGATATTAAGTGCTCTTAAAGAACAGGGCGGATTCCTCTATGTTACCGACAAAAGCCTGCCCAAGGTCATCAATACTCTCTTCGGGTGCAGCAAGAAGACATACAAGAAAGCCATCGGCGGGCTTTACAAAAAAAGGCTTATCACCATTGAGGACAAAGGCATAAGACTGTGCGAAAAGAGTGAATAAAGAAATGTTCAGGACTTTGGCATTTATGCTTATCGCTCTTTACCTCGTACAAACAGGCTGCCTAGGCAGCAGAGAAAAGGAATTAACCATCATCTACTCGGGCAATCTAAATGGTGAACTGGAGCCATGCGGTTGCGCCGAAGAGAGTAATCAGGGCGGCATCAAGCGTCGTGCCTCCATGGTCAAACAACTGCGGGCAGAAAAGCCTGATCTCTTTCTCATCTCCAGCGGTGGATTATTGATGAGCGGCACCCCCCAGGATCGTCTCACGGGAAAGTACATCCTGAAGGGTTTGGCGGCCATGGATTATGACGCCCTTGGAATCCAGTGGAGTGATCTGGCCTTCGGTTCGGATTTCATAGAGGGGTTTAAGCTGCCATGGGTGGCGAGTAACTGGCTTGGTGATGAGTTTCCAGCACTGCGCATGGTGGAGCGTGCCGGTCTTAAATTGGCATTTTTTACATGGCTGGATCCGCAAACTTCCCCGGAACGGCATATGGCCGGAGCTGAAAAAAGCGTCCATGACGATACTCAGGCCATCAATCATGCTATAGCTAAAGCCAGGGGTGATGGCGCTGTCACGGTGCTGTTGACTACCCTGCCACTGGAAGAGGTTCGTGAAAGTATCAGCATGGAAGAGGTGGATATCCTGCTCGTTCAAGCTCTAAATGAAAAGTACAGCAAACCGCAACACATCGGCAATACATTGCTGCTGCAGCCCGGCATGCGTGGTATGCGCCTGGGGCGTGTGGATCTCGTAGTGGATCGGAACAACAGGATCGCTGATTTCAGTTTTGAGGTGATCCGTCTACCCGCTTCGGTTCCCGACGACCCGGAACTGGAGGAGTGGTACCTTGAATACCTGGGGCAGGGCAAAGAAGACTTTATGAAACGGTCCAGGATTCGCAAGGCCCTTATTTCAGGTAGCAGCCCCTACATGGGAGGCGAGGCTTGTAAAGGCTGCCATGCCGGGGCATATGAGATGTGGGCCAAAAGCAAACATGCGGGGGCCTATAAACTATTGAAGTTAGTGAATAAGGATTACGACCCGGACTGCATCGCCTGTCATACCGTTGGTTTTGAAAGGCCCGGTGGATTTGTCGATCCCGTCGCTACCGCCCACCTGCAAAATGTTCAGTGTGAATCGTGTCACGGTCCATGCCGGCCCCATGCCGTCTCGAAAGGTGCAAAACCAGTAGCTAATGCCGGATGGCCGCCTGAAAAAATATGCAAGCAGTGCCATGTCGGCTCACACAGTCCTTCTTTTGATCTCGAACGTTATTGGCCTGAAATCGAGCATAAGAAAAATAGTGACATATCCCGTTAAAATGGCCTAAAAAAGGAGATTCTCTTTAAAATGATCGAGACTATCATTAATGACATAGGCAAAACCAAGTCTGCCATAATTGCCGGCTCTGTTTTGTTTGCTTTTATTGTCATCTTCTTTGCCTGGCGCAACAGAGGGCAAAAGAGAAGAGCCGCCCAGGCAGCCCAAACTGCTCAAGCTGCTATCGTATTCAGGAATAAAGTCATGGATGAACTTAAAGGCTTGTATCCCTTACCCCGCTACCTGGACCCTAAACTAATAAGTAGGTTCAGCAGGTCTATTCCCCAGGTAGAATCCGCAGCTGCCGAATTCAGGCCATTTGTGCCCGGTGAGAGCAGAAAATCTTTTGACAATGCTTTAAAAAAATACTGCGCTCATTGCAAAAGGATAAGCTTGGCAGATTGCATTGCATCTAATCTCTCACCAGGCAAAGAAAAACCAAAAGATGTGGAAGCGAAGGGATTGTTCAGGCAGAATGTCAATGAGTTAATGTCTTTTACAAAAGGAGCAAAGGAGACTCAACCAATTTAAAGTGTCGACTAATAAGTCGCTGAGCATGATAAGCTAAAATATCTGGATACCTCTCTAAGTCCGTCTGGATATATTTAGTATACAG
>JADFVX010000074.1 GCA_015222755.1 Pseudomonadota bacterium
TTCCAAGGCGGTAAAGATAAACAGCGATACCGTTGAGACTTATACTGCCCTTGGTAATCTTTTCAGGAGCAAAGGTGAAGTCGCCCGGGCTATCAGAATACACCAGAGCATAATCCTGCGTCCCAATATAGATCATAAGACGAAAGTCCAGGCATCCTATGACTTGGGACTTGATTACAAGAAGGCTGGTTTTGTAAATAAGGCCATAGAGTCTTTTGAGGAAGTTGTAAAGATTGAAAAACGCCACCTTGAGGCCCATGTGCAGCTTGTAGGGCTTTACGAGGATACGGTAGAATGGGAAAAGGCCTACCATACTCAGACCTTATTGTCTAAGATTAAAAAAAGTGACGACAGTCATGTGCTGGCCCATCATCAGGTGGAACTTGGAAAAATATTAAGCGCTAATGGTATGGAGAGTCAGGCAAAAAAGGCCTATACAAAGGCTATATCCCTGAACAGGAATTGCGTTGACGCCTACCTGCACTATGGAGACCTTCTTTTTTCTGAAGGGGCCTATCCCAAGGCGATTACCCAGTGGAAAAAGATGATGGAGCTCGCCCCCAATTTTACCTACCTTGCATACCCAAGGCTGGAAGATGCCTACTTTAAGCTTAATAAATTTGACCAGATGGAAGTTGTGCTGAGGGAAAATTCCAAGAAGAATTATCACGATATACATACACACCTGGCCCTGGCGGAATATCTCTACAAAAAGAGCATGTTTGCCGAGGCTATAGGAGAACTGAAGACTGTGCTGGAGCTGGACCCATCACACCTTGGAGCAGGTCGGAAAATGGGACAATATCTGCTTGAACAGGGGAGAGAGTCTGAGGCTGTTGCTGTTTACCAGGATTTGTTTGATAAATCTCCATTGCCTGAAAATTATTTCCAGTGCCGTGAGTGCGGGTATGATTCAAGGGAGCTTCACTGGCGTTGTCCGCAATGCCATAGCTGGGATTCTATAAGTGGCAAGACCGTCTCACTGGAAAAAGCCTAGATGGGTGATGGTTTTGCCTGTCTATACCGGCCGAAGAGATTTGTTTTGGAAGTTCTCATCCCAGTTTCAATCCTGGTGTTTTCCCTCTTTTTGTCTGTATATCCTGCATCCGCAGGGGAAAGTGATGATGTAGAGACAATAAGCTCGGTTTTGGCCGAAGGAGATGCCGCTATGGCAATCCATATGGGCGAGATCTTTTTAAAAAAATATCCCCGCTCCGATCGCCTAGCTGAAGTGCTTTTTTTGATGGCTGATGCCGAGGATGGGAGGGGCAAAAAGCTGGAACTGCTTGGGCGTATCATAGATGACTTCAGTAATACGGACTGGGCTATGAAAGGCCGCCTGGAACGAGGCGAGATTTTTTTTCTTAACGGTAAGCATGAAAATGCCGAGAAGGATTTTTCTCACTTTAGAGGAGAGTTTGTCGAGGCCCGATTTAGAAAAAAGGCGGTATACTTATCAGCAATAAACGCGATTTCTTCCGGTGACTATGAGGCAGCGGAAGGTCTTTTCTCTTTAATGGAATCCATAGATGAAGATGACGGTCTAAAGGCACAGTCCGGTTTGGCTGATACCTATTTTTTATCGGGGCACTGCGATAAAGCTTTGATAATCTATGAGAAAATAGGAAGTTCTATTAGCGATGACAGCAAAAAGGCAAAGTTGATGCTTAAGCGCGCTATCTGTCTCAAAAAAGTGGGAGATACGGAAGAGGCTGGAAGGCTTTTTGAGAAGATTGTCAGCAGCTACCCCGGATCTCTGGCAGCACAAAGTGCAGCAAGTGAAAATGCCGGAAAGACAAGGGAATTTAAATCGCCAGAGCCCGAGGGGCTTTTCTATCTTCAGACAGGTGTTTACAAGACCTCCGCTGGGGCGCGGGACTATGCAGCAGGGCTTGCTTCTATGGGACTGGCCCCGCTTGTAATTGGCGGAGATGTTTACAAGGTGGTTCTTGGGCCTTACGGCGATGACATAGAGGCCCAGATTGCTGGAGAAACTATTAATGGAGAACATGGTGTTGAGAGCTTTGTCCTCCGGTACTAAAGGGCTGAAATGAGTGATAAAACTGTATTAAGTGGAATGCGCCCAACGGGGAGGCTGCATCTGGGGCACCTGCACGGCGTTTTGGAAAACTGGAAGAAATTGCAGGATGAATACCACTGCCTGTTTTTCGTAGCAGACTGGCACAGCCTGACCACTGAGTATGCCGATCCCGGCAGCGTGCAGGAAAATATACATGAGATGGTCGTTGACTGGCTCAGTGTAGGTATAGACCCTGAAAAGGCTGTTCTCTTTGTGCAGTCCAAGGTGAAGGCCCATGCCGAACTTCATCTTCTTCTGTCCATGATAACTCCTCTACCCTGGCTTGAAAGGGTACCCACATACAAGGAACAGGCTGAAAACCTCAAGGATAAAGACTTAAGTACCTACGGTTTTCTAGGTTATCCGCTCCTTCAGTCGGCTGATATACTGATATATAAGGCGGACTGCGTACCTGTAGGTGTAGACCAGGTACCTCATGTTGAATTTACTCGAGAGGTCGCCCGCCGCTTTAATAATCTATATGGGGAGGTACTGCCTGAGCCGCAGCATCTCATGACCAAGTACCCCAAACTTCCTGGCACGGACGGAAGGAAGATGAGTAAGAGCTACAACAACTCCATATACATCTCTGACTCTGAAGAGGTGGTGGCTAAAAAGCTGAAAAGGGCTATGACCGATCCTCAGCGTGTTCGGAGGGATGATCCAGGTGATCCTGATCTTTGTCCGATATATGATTATCACAGGATATACTCCAGCTCAGACCAGAAGGAATTCGTACAGAATGGCTGCAAGACAGCCGGTATAGGCTGTATCGAGTGCAAAACTATTCTTACGGAAAATGTACTTGCCGAGCTTGCTCCCTTTCGTGCCAGGAGGGAGAAACTGCTGAAAAGTCCCGGTACGATAAGGGACATCATCGAAGCTGGCAACAAAAAGGCCTGTGAAATAGCTGAGAAGACTATGGAAGAGGTTCGGGGAGCGATGAAGATCTAAATGGATTATGAGGTTAAGCTCGACAGCTTCGAAGGGCCTCTCGACCTGCTCTTGCACCTTATCAAGAAACACGAGGTCGATATTATTGATATCCCGATCTCTATGATTACGCAGCAGTACCTTGAGTCTATCGAGATGATGCAGATGCTTGATCTCGATATTGCAGGTGAGTTCATCCTCATGGCCGCAACACTTATGCATATAAAGTCTAAGATGCTTCTGCCTCCCGGTGAGACAGAAGAAGGAGACGAGGACGAGGGCGATCCACGTGAGGAACTGGTGAGGCGCCTTCTGGAGTACCGCAAATATAAAGAGGCGGCCCAGGAATTAGATGGCAAGGAGCGGCTTGGAAGGGACAGCTTTTTACGCGGTTTCTTTGAAGATATGGAAGATAACGATGAGGATGAGGCCATACCGGAGATCGGTCTCTTCGACCTTGTGGAGGCGCTAAAAGAGGTCTTAAAGACAGTATCTGAGGCCCGTATGCACGAGGTACACCTGGAACCTCTCTCGGTACAGGAAAAGATGTTGCTTCTCTGTGAAAGATTGCAGAGGGACGGGAGCGTCACATTTCAGGCCCTCTTTGAAAAGGATGCAAGCCGTGCTGATGTTATCGCAACTTTTTTGGGCCTGCTGGAGCTTATAAAGGAAAAAACGGTAAAGGCCTTCCAGGGGGAGACATTCGGTGTTATACGGATTATGGCGAATGAGACCCTGCACTAGGCATGTTTAAGGATTATGGAAAGAGAAGAGATTAAAGGTGCTATTGAGGCCTTGATATTTGCATCTCAGCAGCCGTTGAAGATAGACAAAATTGCAGAAATCCTTTCAAATGAAGAAGGTGAGGACTGTGACAGGCTTCTGGTGAAAGAACTGCTTCAGGAGATTGCTGAAGATACAGAGGGCTCAGGCCGGGGCATTACCCTTTCTGAGATTGCAGGGGGCTACCAGTTCAGGACAAAGACAGTCCATGCAACTGCCGTACAGATGTTGAAGGCAAAACGGCCCCCAAAGTTCGGTCCTGCGGCGATGGAGGTGCTTTCCATTGTTGCCTACAGGCAGCCTTTGACGCGGGCCGATATAGAGGATTTGCGCGGCGTTGATTCCGGAGGGATTGTAAGGGGCCTTCTGGAAAAGCGGCTCATCAAGATACTGGGTCGGCGTGAAGTGCCTGGGAAGCCTATGATCTATGGAACGACAAAGGGATTCCTTGAACATTTCAGCATGAGGGACCTTTCCCAACTGCCGCCGCTTAAAGAGTTTGTGGAGCTGGATGAAAATGAAAAAGAGGCGGCATTTAAACGCCTTGAACAACAAGCCAATAAATAAAAAAACTGGAGGAAAGAAAAAAAGATGGAAAGAACACTATCAATCGTTAAGCCGGACGGCGTAAAAAAGAATGTAATAGGTGAAGTAATAAAGCGTTTTGAGGCAAATGGTCTGAGGCCTGTTGCAATGAAGATGATGCACCTCTCCAAGAAGGATGCAGAAGGTTTTTATGCCGTGCATAGTGAAAGACCTTTCTTCAATGATCTCACAGATTTCATGTCTTCAGGCCCCTGTCTTGTAATGGCCCTGGAAGGCCCTGATGCTATCAAGAAGAACAGGGAACTTATGGGTGCTACCAACCCGGCAGAGGCTGATGCAGGTACGATCCGTGCCGATTTTGCAGATAGTATCGACAACAATGTTGTACACGGTTCTGATGCTCCTGAAACAGCAGCTATTGAGATCAGCTACTTCTTCAATGCAATGGAAGTGTGTGACAGGGTTTAAGAAGTAAGTCTTATTGAAACTATTTGTATTTTGAACAAAAGCGCCTTTTGCGGAAGGCGCTTTTGTTTCTTTTAATTTAATAGTTCATGAAAAACTCCGTCCTCTGCTGGGGGCAGAGTTAATAAGTTTTGCAATAAGAATTCTTCTTTTCTTTGGCCGCCAAAGAAGAAGCAAAAGAAAGGCCGCCCAAAAACTTGGCCTTTGGCTTCCCTCGTTTCGCAGTTGCCTAAGGCGGTCACAAAAACTCGCTTTGCTCAGACAGTTTGTGACCTTCTTCCTTAGTCAATTGCTTCACTCTGCTACGTTTTAAAGGGAAGGAAAATTAGGCCCTTTTAGGGCAAAGCAAGTCCAAGTTCTTTTGTTGTGGAGTCGTTTGTTTATGAAAAAAGATATAAAAAATATGAGCCTTGCCGAGCTGGAGGCCTTTCTCTCAGGTTTGGGGAAAGAGCGTTACAGGGCCTTGCAGATCTTTAAATGGGTCTATCAGCATGGGGTGGAGTCATTTGAAGAGATGACCAATCTTTCAAAGCAGTTCAGGGTTTCATTAGAGGAAGTAGCTGAGATAAGCAGTTTCACGCCCCTAAAGACGGAGATATCAACAGATGGTACCAGGAAGTACCTCTTTGCACTGAAAGATGGTGAAGC
This sequence comes from Pseudomonadota bacterium, assembly GCA_015222755.1. GTDB lineage: Bacteria > Desulfobacterota > JADFVX01 > JADFVX01 > JADFVX01 > JADFVX01. Next base: position 5,456 of record JADFVX010000074.1, read on the forward strand.
CGTAGAGTCTGTCCTTATCCCGGAAGCCAAACGCCTGACACTCTGCGTATCTTCGCAAGCGGGCTGTCCTCTGGACTGCAAGTTTTGTCTCACCGGCTCGACTGGATACCGGAGGAATCTTGAGACATCTGAGATCATCAGCCAGATTACAGCAGTCAATAAGAACCTCGAAGAGGGGCAGCGTATTACAAATATAGTTTTCATGGGAATGGGAGAGCCGCTTCTTAACTATGATAATGTGCTCAGGGCCATAGGAATAATAACGGCAGGTGAGGGGCTACAGGTGCCAAACAGGAAGGTGACCCTTTCTACCGCCGGCCTTGTGCCGCAGATAACAGCTCTGGGCAGGGATAGCGGGGTAAACCTTGCGGTATCTCTCAATGCAACTACAAATAAGGTGAGAGACCTTATTATGCCTGTAAATAAAAAATACCCTTTAGATCTGCTGCTAGACGCCTGCCGTAACTATCCACTGAAGCATAAGGGTAGAATTACCTTTGAGTATGTCATGATCAGGGGGATGAATGACTCTATGGATGATGCAAAGCGGCTTGTGAAACTGCTACGCGGTATACCCTCAAAGGTAAACCTTCTTCCATTTAATGAGCATGAAGGGTCAGACTACAAAAGGCCTTTTGATGAAAGCATAGTCAGGTTTCACCGTTATTTGCTTGATAGCGGGCTTGCGGCTATCAAGCGCAGCAGTCGTGGTGCCGATATCTCTGCAGCCTGCGGACAGTTGCGTGGTGCCAGTGAAGGGGAAAAATTTCTTGACCCGGGCTTATAAAAGTGTAAGCTATTAGACTCTGAAACCTTAAGGAGAATTCGATTGAAAACAGTAGGTGTTATAGGCGGAAGCGGTCTCTATGAGATGGATGAGCTTGAGGATGTACGGGAGGTAGAACTCGATACACCCTTTGGAAAGCCTTCAGACACTTATATAACGGGGCGCCTCGGTGATGTGAATATGGTCTTCCTGCCGCGTCACGGCAGGGGACATCGCATACTGCCTTCGGAACTGAATTTTCGTGCAAATATCCATGGCATGAAGCAGCTTGGCGTGGAGAGGATAATCTCGGTGAGCGCCGTAGGTAGTATGAAAGAGGAGATAGAACCCGGTCATATAGTCATCCCTGACCAGTTTATTGACAGGACAAAGTCCCGGATCTCGACCTTCTTCGGTAGTGGCGTTGTTGGTCATGTCAGCTTTGCAGATCCTGTATGTAGCGACCTGAGCAAGGTCGTATATGATGCCGCCCAGACGGTCGGTGCAACTACTCACTTCGGTGGTACATATATCTGTATAGAGGGCCCACAGTTCTCCACGCGTGCCGAGTCAAAGCTATACAGAAGCTGGGGCGTCGATGTTATCGGTATGACAAATGTCCCCGAGTCCAAGCTGGCAAGGGAGGCGGAGATATGTTATGCCACAATTGCCCTTTCTACGGACTATGACTGCTGGCACGAAGAAGAGGAAGATGTGACGGTAGAGGCGGTGCTTGAGATAATCAGGAAAAATGTCGCTACGGCAAAGGCCATCATACGTGAGTCCGTCGCCAAAATAGGTGATAAAAGAGATTGTCCCTGCGAAAGTGCGCTTGAGTATGCCGTGATGACAGACAAATCAAAGATTCCGGCAGATACGAAAAAAGACCTCGAACTTATTCTCGGCAAGTACCTGTAGCTTTAGTTTATACCTTATTTCATGGAGAAAAAATGACAATCCCCAGGCAAGTATTTTTCATTATATTCCCTTTGTTTTTGACTTCATGCGGCACTACGGGGCAGATGAAGGGTTCCAAAGAGGCCCAGGTGCACTACAAACTGGGAGTTTCTTACTACAATGAAGGCAGCAGGGCAAGCGCCTTGAAAGAGCTTATGCGGGCATCTGAACTTGCGAACAGAGATAAAAATATAATTAATGCTCTGGGACTGGTCTACCTGAGTCTGGATGAATTTAAAGAGGCTGTGGTCAAGTTCCAAAGAGCTGTCGAGCTTGACCCTGAATTCTCCGAGGCCCACAATAATATGGGGGTAGCCTACCTGAAGATGGAGGACTACGATAATGCTATAGATGAATTTGGCAAGGCTGTTTCAAATATCTTGTACGCCACACCTGAAAGGGCTTACAATAATGTGGGCTGGGCCTACTACAAAAAGGGGATGTATGCTGCCTCACTTGAAAACTATGAGAAGTCCTTAAAATATTCTACCAGCTTTGTACTGCCCAGGTACAATATAGGTCTTATATATTTCGACAAGAAGGATTACAGGAGGGCCCTCGCGCAGTTTAAAAGGCTGGTCAAGGATTATCCTGAGTATGCAGAGGCGCGCCTGAAGCTAGGCCTTACCTATCTCAAGCTAAAGAAGCGCCGTCTCGCTCTTGAGCAGTTTAAGACAATCATAAAAGATGGACAAAATGATGACGTGGTTATAGAAGCTGAGCGCTACGTCGAGTTGTTTAAGTAAGCCCCCCCTTTTCTTTTTTTAAGCCCATCTTTCATAAACCCTTATGCCATCAAAAGATAAAAAGATCACCCGCAGGGCTGAAGAAGTCACCCCCTTTTACGTAATGGACCTTCTGGACAGGGCCAAAGAGATGGAGTCAAAGGGCGAGAATGTTATTCATTTTGAAGTGGGGGAGCCTGATTTTGAAACTCCCCCCTGTATACGTGATGCGGCAAAAAAAGCAATAGATGAAAAAAAACTGGGTTATTCCCCATCTCTTGGCCTGCCGGAACTTCGAGAGGCTCTTGCTGAAAGATACCTGAGAGTTTACGGTGTCAATATATCACCTGAGCGGGTAGTTATTACCTCGGGCAGTTCCCCCGCCCTTCAGATGATATTCGGCATGCTTCTGGAGGAGGGAGATGAGGTCATTATGACCGATCCCCACTATGCCTGTTATGCAAACTTTGTACGTTTTTTTGGCGGAAAGCCGGTTTTTATCGAGACCCGTGAGTCAAGTAACTTCCGCTTTGATCCAGATATGATATCGGCTGCCATTACGGCTAGAACAAAGGCGATTCTTGTAAATTCACCTGCCAATCCTACAGGTGTCCTCATGCCTGAAGAAGACATGAAGGCCATTGCAGCTATGGGTATTAATGTCGTCTCAGATGAGATCTATCACGGGCTTTGCTACGAGGGAGAAGAACACTCCATGCTTGAATACGACAGGGATGCCTTCATAATTGATGGTTTTTCTAAAAGGTATGCCATGACGGGCTGGCGCCTTGGATATGCCATTGTGCCCGATGGCTATGTCAGGCCCATGCAGCGCCTTGTGCAGAACTTTTTCATCTCTGCACCTGTCATAAGCCAGTGGGCAGGTCTTGCGGCACTTGAAAAGGCCGGCGATGATCTTGCCATGATGAGAAGCTCCTACGATAAGCGCCGCCGCTTTCTGATATCAGGGCTTGAAAAGATAGGTCTTGAGATCAGTTCCATTCCTGCCGGCGCATTCTATATTTTTGTAAACATGAGACGCTACACATCAGATTCCCTTCCCTTTGTATACGACCTGCTGGATAAGGCTAAAGTGGCAGTGACGCCCGGGATAGACTTCGGATCGGCAGGGGAGGGCCACATAAGGCTTTCTTATGCAATATCTGAAGAACTTATGGCAGAAGGTTTGCGACGGATAGCCAGGTACCTGGATGCTTTTTCTGTCTCCCTTGATGAGTAAACACCGTAAAAGGAATTATCCCTTTACATTTAAGGCCCATCTATTATAATAATCACGCTTTTTAAATAAAAATAAAGGTCTATTGCAATGTTAAAAAAACGTATTGCCTCTGCTTTTTTCCTCATGCTGTTTCTTCTGCCTGTACATGCCTTTTCCCTCATAGGTAAATCAAGGACAGGGGGTATGAGTGAGGTCTTTGTCGGTGAAAGCCGGGTCAGTGTAAGCGGTGGTTTCGTAGAATGGTATGACGATAACACCATATCTGTTCGCGCAAAGGCGCTGGAGGTCTCTATTACTATTGATAACCTTGATTCTGACAAGGCGGGTAAGTTTGACTTCCGTGTGTCCAATGTAAATCCTGAATTGACCAAGATTATAGGTCTTGGAGATGCAGACATTAAAAAAGGCAATAATAGCCTCGACTTTTCATCTGACGTAGAGGCGAAAAAAGTCGCCGTATACAAGCTTTTTCCTGACCTGAAAGAAAATGAGTACAAGTTTATGGTCTTTGCTGAGGCCAGTGGCGGGGGAAATGTTTTCGACCGGATAATCAGTGATGTTAATTACCGCAAGCCGCTTTTCGTCGTAAGCGGTGGAGATATGCTTGAGCACCCCGGCTCGTCAGCTTATGATGATTTTCTGGAAAAGGTAGGCAAGGTTCGCCTCCCGTTTTTGAGTGTACCCGGCAGTATGGAGACAGCTAAAGGTGGCCATGATATATACCCTGACTATTTCGGGGCGGCGTATTACTCGTTCGAATATAAAGGAGCCCATTTTGTTTTTCTGGATAACGGCGCAGGCTATCTTTCAGAAGAACAGTTTCTCTGGCTTGACAGGGAACTCATGCAAAGCAAGGCTGCAAATAAATTTGTCTTTATGCACCTGCCTCCTTTTGATCCGAGGCCGGGCCGGGAAGCTCCAATGGGCAAGGGAGGGCAGTTCAAGAGGTTGTCTTCTATCCTAGAAAAATATAAGGTCAACTACGTATTCAGTGCCGGTATTCACAGCTACTTCAAGAAGGAGGTGGCGGGCGTCAATTATATCATAAGCGGTGGTGCGGGTTCTGAACTTGCCTCTACTGACTCTTACTATAATTACGTTATAGTGGATGTTAAAGGAGATGAAGTAGCGCACAAGGTAGTAAAGCTCGACGCACCGTCACTGGCTTGGCACAAGTCAGCATGTCTCAAGCTTAAAATATACCTTAAGGCTTCCTTTGTATCTAACCCCGTTCGTACAGTCGGGGTTGTGGCGCTACTTCTATTTATTGTATTAGGCATTATAAGATTTATTTACATGTATTTGTTCAGCCGCAAGCCTAGCAAGAGGCTTTCTTTGTAAGCTTTTTCTATGTCTGTTTTATCAAGAATAAAAGAGGATGTCTCTTCAGTATTTGAAAGAGACCCTGCTGCGCGGAATATCATAGAGGTCATAAGCTGCTACCCCGGTTTCCATGCGCTTTTTATACACCGCATTGCCCACCAGCTATGGCACCTTAAACTCTACCTGCCAGCGCGCCTTCTTTCACACCTTGGCCGATTTCTGACAGGTATAGAGATACACCCAGGTGCCAAAATAGGCAGGCGGTTCTTTATAGATCACGGTATGGGCGTAGTCATAGGTGAGACAGCAGAGGTGGGCGATGACGTTACCATCTACCACGGGGTTACCCTGGGTGGTACAAGCTGGAAGAAGGAAAAACGCCATCCCACTATCGAAGACAACGTGGTCATCGGTGCAGGGGCAAAAATTCTCGGCCCATTTACTATAGGCAATAATTCCATGGTTGGCGCAGGCTCGGTTGTTGTGAAGGAGATACCCTCCCATTCCACAGTCGTCGGCGTTCCCGGGCGTATCGTATACCGTGATCTTGGTGAGGGCAGTATGGAACATCACATGCTGCCTGATCCCGAGGCGCGTGCCATAGCCTGCCTCTTTGATCAGGTGAAGGAGCTTGAGGCAAAGGTCAAGGCGCTGGAGTGTATTCCCGGCGCTGAAGTCAAAAAGAAAAGCACAAAGAGTAGCACTCAGGACCTGGAAGATTTCCTCCACGGTGCAGGTATTTAGTTTTACTTCCTAGTTCCTTCTCTATATCAGGTCTGCCAAATGAAGCGTGTTTACCTAGATTACAATGCAACAACTCCCGTTGACCCTGCCGTTGCCGAGGCGGCCGCAGAATCCATTTCAAATATCTACGGAAATCCATCAAGCCTGCATGCAGAGGGACGAGCCTCTAAAAACAGGCTCGATGACGCCCGTGAGCCTGTAGCATCCCTCATCAACTGTCTTCCCTCTGAACTCGTCTTTACAGGCAGCGGTTCCGAGGCCAACAACCTTGCCATAAAGGGTGTGGCTGAAGCGCTGGCAGGGGAGGGCAGGCACATCATAAGCTCTGCCGTAGAGCATCCATCTGTAATAAAGACACTGGATTACCTTGAAGGAAAGGGATGGGAAATTACCCGTCTTTCTGTAGACAGGGCCGGGCAGATAGACCTTGCTGAGCTTGCCTTGGCCCTTCGCGATGATACGGTGCTTGTATCACTCATGCTGGCAAATAATGAGACAGGGGTTTTATTTCCCCTTGCAGAAGCGGTGAGAATGGCCCATGAAAAGGGGGCATTTTTTCACACCGATGCGGTGCAGGCCGTGGGTAAGATAGATGTGGACGTAAAGACCCTCGGCGTTGATCTTCTTTCACTTGCAGGTCATAAGTTTTATGCTCCCAAGGGGATAGGCGCTCTCTATGTTAAAAAGGGGCTGGAGCTTTCTCCCATTATTCATGGTGGAGGTCAAGAGCTGGGGCGCAGGGCGGGTACGGAAGCCCTTTCTGGCATAGCAGCGCTGGCTAAGGCCGCTTCAATAGCAAAGTCAGTACTGCCTGCCGAGTCCGAGCGCATAGGCGGCCTAAGGGATAGTCTTAAGGCTGGGCTTTTAAACTCCCTTGATGGAGTCGTCTTTAATGCAGAGGGCAGCCCTTCGCTCCCTAATACGCTCAGTGTCAGTTTCAGCGCTGTCAATGCCGAATCTCTACTTATTTCCCTCGATCTTGAAGGTTTTGCCGTCTCTGCCGGTTCGGCCTGCTCTTCCGGTGCCTTGAGCGGTTCACCTGTGCTTACTGCTATGGGCTTGGATAAGGCAGTGGTAGAAGGAACCTTGCGAATATCGCTGGGCAGGTGGACTAGCAAGGAAGATGTGGACCGTTTTCTGGAAGTTCTTTCGTCTATTATTGAAAGGCTTAGAAAAAGTTAGCAATAGGTGTTTTAGGACGAATTTATGCTGTAGATATATGATAGTGTTTCTTTATCTTATATAGTAAACGGCCATTGACGTCCACAATAGAAATCTTGAATTGCCGTACAATACAGGTTTCGGTTTTAATACTCATATGCTATATTAGCGGCCTGATTTTATTCCCCAATATGAAGGGTTAAAGATGAAATATGAAGTGGTAATAGGGCTGGAGATTCACTGCCAGCTTTTGACAAATACAAAGATATTCTGCTCCTGCAGTACGAAGTTCGGCGGCGAGCCCAATTCAGACACCTGCCCCATATGTCTCGGTATGCCGGGGACGCTTCCTGTACTTAACAGGCAGGTAGTCGATTTTGCCATACAGGCAGGCCTCGCTACAAA
>JADFVX010000075.1 GCA_015222755.1 Pseudomonadota bacterium
ATCTAAGATGATGCCTGCAAGCAAGTGGAGAAAGGACCAGTGCTTAGCAATTACAATCAAAGAGATAACCGCATTTAGCCGGTTAATCACTGCCTCTATCAATACTGTCCAAGTGTTCCCGAAACCTTTGCACGCTGTGTGGCCACCGTAAAGGTCCACAGTCCCAATGGGAACAGAATCAGAGCAAAGAGCATCAAGGCAGTTAGTTCTGGTAGGAGCTCCATAGGGCTTGCGCCCAAGAGGATCGCTTTGCGGATTCCGGCCAGTGCGTGCGTGAACGGGAAAAACTGGGCAACAGTTTGCAATGGTGCCGGCAGAACACTTATCGGATACAGAACGCCACTTAAGACAACCGTTGCGCCTGTGAGGATCGTGGTTGCGATCTCGCCGCGCTTGATGGTCAGTGTGAGACTTGCTGTCAGAATCCCGAGTGCTGCGAAACTCAGGATGGCAAGGGACATAGACAGTAAAAACGATAGAATGTTAGCGTGGCTCAAATCGAGCCCGAAAAACAAGCCTGTTAACAAGTAGACCATGAACCGTAAGGATGTAAATACGTAACCCCAAAGGGAAGAATAGAGAAGGATGACTGAAACCGGCGTCGGCGAAAGCATAACGATCTCAAGGGTACCCATCATCTGGTGTTCCCGGATGCTCGTGTTAAAAGAGGAGAGGCTGATCGTCGTATAGTCCTGGAATGCTATGCCGAGCAGGAGAAACGGGAAATACACTCCGCCGTATGGCTTGAGGGAGGCAGATTCGGCACCTCCGAAGACCTGGGTGACATAGAAAAGAACCGGCACAAAAAAGGCGATCCCGACCAGCTCTATCACTAAAGCGCCACGGTAGCTGATTTTCAGCAGGAAATCCCTACGTATAAAGGCCCAAGCCAAACGCATTACAGCTTACCTCCAGTGGAAGATGAGATAATACGGCTGAATATCTCCTGTAGTGAAGCGGACACCTCACTACAGTGTGTGACCTCGCCACCACCGGAGAGTAAGGTGCGGAGGACATCCGATATAACACCGTTCCTACCGCTTAGCGTTATTTCAAGATGGGTAATCCCTTCGTGTCGTGAACTTTGGACCCCTACGATATCTCTCATTCCCTCAATTACCTCCAGGCAACCTGGCTGAAGTTTGCTTACTATGAGCCTATACGACTTGTCCGTTGAGACGCTCTGACTGAGTTCATAAATTGTTCCGCAGTGAAGGATCCTGGAGCGGCCCATAATGGCAACCTTGGTGCACAACTGCTCTATCTCCTTCATGTTGTGCGAGGTCATTATGACCGTGGGACTCCATAAGGCCATGATCCGCTCCCGGATCAGGTGGATAAGTTCAGTTGATGCGAGTGGATCAAGCCCTTTGGTTGGCTCGTCCATAAAGATAACACTCGGCCGGTGCAGCAGCCCTCTGGCGAAAGCAAAACGTTGGCGGATACCGGTAGAGTAGCTATCGAACCTGCGATCAGCGTAGGGCCGGAGGTCTAAGACGTCAAGCAGCTCTTCTATCCAACTTTCGCTTTCCCGATGGGAAATATGATAAAGGTTGGAGAAGAAATGCAGGTTCTGTCTTCCCGTTAACCGCCAGTAAAAGCTGCGCTCGTTACTTGTTACAAGTCCGACAAACCGCCGGACATCTGAAGCCTCCGTCAACACATCCTTATCACCTACCCACGCCGAACCAGATGTGGGAATAATGAGCGTACAGAGGATATTAATGAGGGTCGTCTTGCCGGCCCCGTTCGGCCCCACCAGTCCCAATATCTCGCCCTTATCTACAGTCAGTGATACACGATCGAGCGCAACGACCTCTTCGGTGTTCTTCCGTTCTCTATGGAACGATGAGAAGAGGGCGGTATTGGGGTAGACCTTGACAACATCCTTTAACTCAATAGCCTTCATTAAACTCCCTTATATTCAACCTGTTTCACAATAACAGCTGTTCAACTTGGCGTCTGATGCCATCATCACATTTTGCGGTCTGTAAATAGCATCGTTCACCGGCTATACCATGTGTATTTCTGTCACAATCCCTCAACTTCATGAGGAGGGTTCCGGTACGTAGCTGTCACTGCCGTTGACGACCTGCTCATACACCGCCTCTGTAAGCTCGGCATACCGGTCCCATGAGTACAGCTCGGCGGTCTCTCTACATCTTTTACCTATACTCTTACCCAACTCTGGATTCTCCATGAGAGTGCGGATCCTCTCTGCCATCTCATTGACATCCCACGGGCAGCCAACGACAAAACCGTTATGGCCATCCCGTATCACCTCGTCTCCGAATGCGACAGTTCGCGCAGTAACAACGGGAAGCCCTGATGCCATAGCTTCCAAAACAACAAGCCCAAACGATTCATACAAACTTGGAAAAAGCAGCGCATCGACCGCACCGTAGTAACGCCAAACCTCCCGGTCCTGGCCGACAAATACAACACGACGTGACAGCATTAGACCTTCAAGCAAATCCTGAGAACCGGGAATACTTTTGGGGTCTCCGGCCCCAACAACAACAAGGACTGCCTTCTCAGGAAGGCGGGCAATGGTCTCTATAGCATAACGGACGCCTTTATAACGGAAATCGTTCCCGATAAAGAGGAGAAGAAACTGGTCATCTCGAAATCCGAGATCGGCCCTTGTCCTCTTCCGCCACTGCTTAACCAACTGTGGATGGAAAAGATCAAGGTCAACCCCGTTGGGAATGACCGGAACCTCCTCTGGCTGCCGCCGACTAAAGCTGACGACTTCCTGCCGTACCCGCTCTGTTACGGCTGTAATCAATGTCTTTCGGTGCAAAATGTGATAACTAAACAGCAGTAGCTGTATGTAGTCGATAAGTATCCGCCGATACAAAACGTCCCTGCGCGGTCTGCTCGGGAAGCGCCGCATGCTCCGGAAGGCTGACAGAAAAACACCGTGAGAGGTAAGCACCTGCGCCGGTAACAACACAGGAGCATGAAGGTGGACCACGTCAAAGCACTCACGTTTCACCTCTGTGCGAACCCGTAGAATGAACTCACACTCAGCCGGATATTGTCGACGAAAGCGCAAATCTATCTTGTGAACGTTGACTCCTTCCGGAGGTGATTGCTCAAAGGCACTGGCAAATATATGAACCTCATGGCTGGAAACCAGACGGTTTGCCAACTCCACTACGCACCGACTGACGCCCTCATACGTATTATAGCTCCATGTCACCAGTGCAATCTTCACCGGCGTTTTTCCCTGCACTGAACAGATCCATCATCTCCACCAGATATTACGCGCTTTAGGCGATGGTAAACCAGTCGCACCAAAGCCGTCAAACCGCCCTCTGACGCTACTGAGAGGGCCTTATGGACTCTTGGCAACCTTCGCTCCATCCACGGAAGCAAGACAAAAAAGAACCATCGTAAATAAAATGCATGCAAAGACCGTTTTGACACAACAAGTCGCGTGTTTTGCCGCGCATCCGTTGTCCAGTCGCCCTTATAGGTCTCATCGCCTCGGAGAAAATCTATTTCGTCATCCCCGGAAAGCCAGTAATGCTCGAGCATACGTAACATTAGAAGCTTCCCCACCCCTAATTCTCTAAACTCATCAAGATATGAAGACATGTAAGTGTAATGTCGCCTGTTATACCGGAACCCGAGGTAATAGGCGACTGCCCTACCGTCACACTCCATGAGGGCTATATTCAGCCATCCAAGCATCGCAAATTGTGGAAAAACATCCTCGAAAAACTTCCTATATGCATCCGTATTGAGTTGTCCCGGACGACCTCGTTTGACATCCGGATGATGTCGTTCCATTTCTGCCATTATATCAAGTAACCCTGGTTCATCTTCAAGAGATGTCACGAACCGAAGGCGTATATCTCCTCCAGCTTTTAGATTGCGCCATTCACGTTTATGCTCTTTCCTCCTTCGGTTTTTGAAACGGCTTTTGTAGTAATCCTCCCAGTCACCCTCTATGTGAATAAATCTACAGATATTATCTAACCCCATAGATCGTGCGAAACCAGCATTTTCAATAAGCCCCTCAAGAACAGACCTATTTGGTGAAGCACCATAAAAATCTCTTAGCTCGATCATGTCCCACTCAACGGTGTAACCGGCGAGATGCCGGACAATATTCTGAAGCATCGCGTCTCTGCTCTCTGCAATGATGAAATCAGAGTAGTCCGAGACCCCGTGTCCCAAAAACCGCACTATGCGTGCCGATATACCTAAGAACCTTTCTTCTTCTATAAAGAAGGGGGCAATTCCACAGAGCCTTCCTCGTATGCGCAGCGCAAGCACAAAGAGTTCAGATCGTTTAAGAGAACTCTGAGGGCGGCCGAAGTGGCGCCACCAGTACGCGACCCACTCATGAGTCATGAAGAGCATGTTGCTATCACTCCGCTCAAGCAGTTCGTTCCAATCGTTCTTAAGAGACAATAGATTCTCTTCGCTACGCACCTCTTCTACAACAATATCTTCCGCCATTATGGCCTCAAGCTCGTCGGTCCTGGATCTCTACCTTTATCGGACAGCATATCGTTAGCAGCACATCTATATAAAATTGTCTTCCTATAGGAGATAGTCAAAGAGAGCACAGTATCTCCAGATTCCTATCGTTTTGCTCAGGGCGGGCGATCGGGAATATAATATAGCGATCCTTTAACACCCCTCTGGATAAAAAGATTCCTTCTTCTTCAAATGCGCTATAGACCTTCTCCGGCGGTATCGGGGTCTCTACCAGCATGAAATGAATCTCGCTCGGAAGATAGTCAAGTCCCGCTGAGGCCAAGCGCTTCTGGATGCGCACCCTCTCCCGATTCGTATTCTCTAATATCCGGGTTGCATACTCCTTGTCTTCGAGAGCAAGAATGGCCGCCGACTCTGCAATAGGCGACAAGGCAAAAAGTGGCTCAAGCCGATTAAAAAGTTGTAACGCCTTTGGTGAAGCAAAAGCATAACCAATTCGCAAAGCAGCTAGTCCGTAAAATTTAGAGAATGTTCTTAATCCGATAACAAGCCGGTCGGTTTCACCTATTATCTCATTAGTACGCAAGGTTTGTGGGTTTGTACTAAACTCGATATATGCCTCATCCACTACAACGGGGATATGCGCCGGAATGCGTTGAAGAAAATGCATAAATTCATCCCTGTCTATACCGACACCCAGCGGATTGCTGGGATTTATAAGATAGATTAGACGTGTATTAACAGTGATTTCCCCTGCCATAGTGTCAAGATCAAAATGAAACCTCCCATTGGTCTTTTTAAATGGGACACTGCGATTCACCACACCTAAAGCGGCACAGTATCGATCAAACATGAACCATCCTGGGGCAGTAGTAAGAGCCTCTTTGCCTGGAGGAACAAAGGTCCGGACAGCACGTTCAACCAACTCTGAAGACCCGTTTCCAAAAGTAAAACAATCCTCTGAAATTTCAAGGTGTTCGCTCAGTTTTTTTCTGAGTGATGGATATCGCTCATCAGGATAACGCGCAAAGTTGGCATCATTTGCCATACGAGTCAAAAGACCACGAACACTTTCAGGCATCCCATAACAATTCTCAGCTCGGTCAAAGCAAACGATATCAGGATCAAGCCGATTTATGACTTTATCGTCTTTCTTAAGAGGTGGAAAAACCATACGATCCAGCATTGTGAGAGGACTTGTCAATATTGTCTCTATTTCTCTATCTTTCTCTAACCCCCAAGCTGACAGAATCCGTCCATGGATCTGGATTCCCGGTACTGAAGCCATATAGAGAAACAGAGGAACCACTGTCTCAGGTGGTGAAAGGGTCAGAAAATAATCCAGTGAAAAAAACGATTTTGACATTTCGGTTTGCAATGAGCCAAGCTCAATACCCGCTACAGTTATGTTGTTCCATCCTGCATCAAGCGCCGTAGTACTTGTCAAAGATTCAAGTCCACATTTACTCACAATGTAAGGGGACATTTTCGGCATTTGTGTATGAGTTGCTCCTGTAGAAACATTAATAATACGTCCTGAAACTCCATTGTTCATCATCCAGGTAGCAACTAATCTTGAGCAGAGAAAAGCCCCGGTAATGTTGACTGCCATTACTTCCCGCCACTCTTTGGGTGTTATCTCCCATACATGGCTCTTGCATGGGCCCAGTAAAGCCGCATTGTTAATTAATATATCAATTCTGTCAAACTCTCTAATGGCCGTGTCAACCAACTGCTGTGCACCCGCATCTTCAGAAATGTCTGCACATATGCCGGTTGCAGTACCTCCTGCCTTTCTTATTTCCTGAACAGCCTGATCCACAGCACCTTTAGACCGTCCGTTCACGACAACCTTGGCCTTTGCATCAGCAAAGGACTTGGCAACGGCCAAACCTACACCTCTGGTAGATCCCGTTATAACAACAACTTGCCCACTAATATCCTTCCGGGATGTATCTTCCTTAATATGTTTAAGTACCTTGGTAATTTCATCTGGTTCAATTAGACGCGTCCACAGATGTAGTACTCGGCTTACAACACGTCTTATTATCCAGCTAAGCTTTCTAGTAATCCTATTACTCATAATACTTTTCCTTATTCTAATTTTGGGTAAAACCAGCCTTACGATAACCTTGTATTTTTCTTTTTATCTCTTCAAAACAGTTAATTATACTTGAATACAAATGATTGTTATAAACCACAAGCTGTTCAAACCCTCTTATCTCAGATGCCCATCTTTCAGAGAACATGATACGCCCAACAAAATCCAAGCCGTTCAACTCACTTTCCCATATATCTTTAAAGATATGAGCAATGAGCGTTGAACCAGGTGAACAGGCATTTGAAGCAAACTTTTCTTTAGAAGATGTTTTAATCGTATATAAAGTCCTATCATCACGTAGGCATAGAAAAGCTGAAGCGGGTTCCCCTGAAACCCGCAGAACCCATATCTGACAGTGGCTCTTCTTAACACACTGCCTTGCCAGATCCGCATAGTAAGCGCCTATCGTTGTATTTAAGGCAAGGCTTTCTCCGGCCCTTGCTTTCCAACTTTCACCATCGATCTCCATGAACAGCCGTAATCCAATATCGATTGTCTCAGGCTTATCAAAACACTCCACCCTTAAAGCCCCCATAATTTCAAGAGAACGCTCCGAACGACGCATCTGCTGACGAAAATTCCTGCTCTTTTGTGCAAGATACTGTTCCCATGTTCCATCAAAAGCAATGTATGAATGATGCCAAGGTGAACTCTCGTAAGTCTTTAACCCCATTCGAGTAATTTCATTGCGAAATGCAGCTATAACTCCAGATCTTTGGGAAATACCATCCAGCAGCATGACATCCCAAGCTTTGCTCTTTGATAAAAAGTTAACTATAGCAGCAATTGCTTCCTTGGGGTTACATGTCAGTACGATTCCACTACGCGGTGCATGACTGTTCAGTGGAGGCGCCAGTATCCGTGCCGGACATCTTCTCCATTGCCCCCTAAGCAAAATCAATGGAGCAATACCTATAAGCTCGCCTTTATCCCGCACCAATATAACATGCAGGCGTGCATCCTTCCCACCGATGCCGATCAGATTGTGGTCGTCATGAAGCTCATGAGTGCTACGTTCTGTGCCATTCCCAAAGTGTTCCCACCAGTTCAGGAACCAATCAAAGCTTGTAAAGATATCAGCGGTAGAATCCTTTATCCAAAGAGTTTCCCAAGCCTCCTCCAAGGCCCGCAACCCATCCATGGTTTCGATCAACTCAACATTTAACATACTAATACCTTCCCGAATGCTGTGACCATAGCCAATGGTGAAGTTCTCAACTTAACCTTGTTTGAATCCTCGGAGCAAGTTTCAAAGAACCATTCTTCCTCTCACTACTAAACATACAATACGTCGCAGCGCATATGATCTTATAAATTGCACACCCCATTAAAAGGCCGTTTCTTTTTTAACGTCATTTTCAACTTTATACAAGAGTCCTATAACGCACCAAAGTGTCTTTGTTAATAGAGCAGTTCCAAGAGATTCATATATATGGGAGACTTTCTCATATATTAAGGTCACCGCTGTCTTTAATAGACTTTTCGATTGAATAACCCTCTTTAAAAAGCTTCGTAATTTATTTGAATGCCTATACGTCAATGTTCCTGCCGGGCAAACTTGAAGAAAGTTCTTGTAAGCATTTGTTGGATAAACCGCTAAACTAAGGTACTTCCCACTAACATTCATTATAAGCCGCTTATCAATAAGTCTTTGTATCGATAATTTGAGATCACTTTCTGCCACATCTGCCTTGAAATAATCAAGTATTTTAGAGAGTTTTTGTGCTTTGTCACAATATTCATAAATACTGCGGTCAATACCGGTTAAACGGATCCATATTTGTTGACGACAAGATCGAGTGTCTATTATGATCAAGCTTTTCTTTCTAGGGATGGCAACTAAATGTGATCTAGGATAGGCCTTGCACCAATTGGAAGTAGTTTTTTTTAATCTCTTGAATATTTCACCTTTCAATTTTGCTTTCAAGAAATCAGATTGGTAATAACAAGCAAGTTTTTTTAGCGATTTATATTCAAATGGATACACGTGTTTATAAGGTGTTGGTACGGAAACAGGTACTAAACCGTATTGCTCTGGGTCTTCAAAATATGGGCTGAAACGATCCAGGTGAATTACAGCTGTATTGGCAGGGGGTTGCAGGTGGTGAATCATCTCGCATATTTCGTCTATCTTTTCAGATTCGTTCTTTTCCTCAGGGAAGCCACAGAGGTGGTTCCACATAACGAAAACACCCAATTCAGTACTCCACTTAATCAATTGGATATTCTGAACAGCAGTAGTCCCTTTCTGCATAAGCTGCAGAGAATGATCACTAAGGCTTTCAATGCCCGGTTGAATCATCCTTATATTTGCCTCTGCCAACATTTTGACTTGCTCTTTAGTCAAATTAGCTTTAGTTTCACAAACAAGTTCAGCAATTGGGTTAGCTGCAAGCCGAGGAATGACTGTTTTAAAATAGTTCATATCAAGTATGCTATCAACCAACAAAACCCTGCCTATGCCATACTTTTTGACTAAATCATTCAATTCATCTAATATACGTTGCGGGGATTTACTTCTGAAGGCAATCCCTTCACCATTCAATCCGCAAAAAGTACACTTCTTTTTTTCTCCCCACCAACAACCCCTGGAGCTTTCCATAACTAAACCAGGGACAATTTGATTTTTGAAACTGGCAGCATCAAGCTGATCAAAGTAGTCATCAAAATCTGGATAGGGCAGATCATCCAAAGTCTCACTACCGAGCGAAGTTGAAGAATCGGCAAGCGGTTGAGCCATTCTCGTAAGAATACCCGGCACGTATCGTTTACCGTCGTCATACTGTAATGACCTTAGTAGTTCCACAAATGATTTATCACCTTCACCCTGTCCAATGTAATCTATATAGTTGAAGCATGAAAATAGTTCTTCCCCCATTTCAGACTCACAATTTCCGCCACCCATCATAGTAATGATGTTAGGATTTCTATCCTTGATCAGCTTGATTAGATAGACCGCTCCACAGTTCTGCTGAAAACTTGAGGTTACTCCAAGCACCCATGGTTGACGGGTTAATATTTTTTCAACTTCATTTTTGTAACAATCATAAGCTTTTTTTATGAGATGAAGAACAATCTCTGAGAGACTTTTGTCGGGAAAATGTTCTATAAGTGAATGTATCTCATTATCCTCTTGAAGAACTTCCTTAACATACTGCTCCACAGCCCTTTCATTTCGTTCAAACAGCAAATGTGAAAATATAAACTCACCTAGCAACTGCCCCATAGGCTTATCAGTGATCCATTCATGCAGGTAGGGACCAATATGCTCTGCAAAACGCAAATTCAGATAAATCAGTTCTGTCGGAAAACCTTCTTTTTCTGCCGCTGCCTTCAGCAGGCTTACACCTAGAGATGGGCGATTTATCGAATGAAATGGCGGAATAACGAGAAAAACAGGTTTTATTTCTTCATTGTTACACATAAATTTACTCCTTATCCCTCAGCATAAGTAGTTTGAGGCCTTTTAAACCTGAATTTACTTCACATTCACCTTAGCCCCAAACTCGTTCATCAAGGGTCCTGCTGAAAATGTCTCCTGAATATTTTTAATTATTTATACGACCTCACCAACTCCAGATAGGCATGATTACAGATGCCACAATCATTCACCAATACGCTTCATTACCCAACGAAGTTTTATAGTAATCCTATTACTCGCAATATTTCCTTACTATAGTTTTGAGTAAAACTATCTTTACCCTGAAGTCACGGATCCAGGATATTAATAGGAAAACTGCTTCAAGTGTACGGAAGTTATTGCTCCAGTGAGGATCGACCACTGAAGATGAAATATCCGCTTATTCAGTTTTAGAAGCCATAATGTAGCTATATTCACGGCGTAACTATGAAATTGGACCTACTGTCTTTGCCTGAGAGCACATCCTCTGCTTCCGGGTAAAGGATAATACCCGTTTCCAATGTTACTATCGGGTTGAGTACCGTCGCTAAATGATTGAAGAATCGATCAACCATAGCAACGTTACTGAGCGATACATAGAGAACATCACCTCTCTGAAGGTAGGCATTGTGCAATGCCAACTCATTCTTTCCGGGTGCTTCCGATGTCAGGACTATCGGTTTTGATTGGCCATCCTTTTGTCTTCTCATAAGTACGACCTTCTGTTTTTTTGCATCGCGGTTAAATCCACCTGCAGAGCCAATTGCCTCCATTGCCGTCATCGGGCCATCGAGAAGGTAAACTCCCGGCCTGTTTACCTCCCCAAGGACATAAATCTTCTGCGATCTTGCATTCTTCACCTGAACAGTCACCTGGGGATTGCGAAGATACTCAGATAATCCTTTGGTAAGCGCAGATTGAAACTCTGTTAGACTCATACCAGACGCCTTAATTGCCCCAGCCAGTGGCAGCTGAACCGTCCCATTAGTTTGCACCTTGACTTCACGATTTATATCATCATGACGCCAAACTTGAATGTCCAAAGAATCGCCGGGGCCTATGATATATTCAGTTAACCGAATGGCTGGGATTTCGATTTGTTCCTGATGTTCCTGTACAATTGTTTGTTTTTGGCCCGGAGTTGTGCAACTCAGCAGGAAAGAAAAAAACAATATCCACAACTGGATGCTTTTCGATTTTATTATCTTTCCTTCCCGATTATTGTCCATAGCTATATCACCATATTTAGCAGATTTTAAGAATTAATAAGAGACTTGGTTTCCCATACTAAGCTAATATATCTCTATTTTGCCCCAACTCCCTTTATTACAGCCATTATTGTCTTTAAAAATATTTTCATATCCATTTTAAAGGACTGGCTCTTTACATAGGCGATATCGTATCTTATCCAGTCGTGGAACGATGTATCACTCCTGCCGTTTACCTGCCATAGCCCAGTTATACCCGGCTTTACATTGAGCCTTATATCTCTCCAGCTGGGAGCAAATTTCATCTCCTCCATAACCAATGGTCTCGGTCCGATCAAGCTCATGTCGCCATTTAATACATTAAATAACTGTGGAAGTTCATCAAGACTTGTCTTCCTTAAGAACGTGCCCACCTTTGTGAGTCTTGGATCTCTATCCATCTTGAACATTGGACCGTCGACATCATTCTCTTTCAAGAGTTTTCCTTGTATCTCGTCAGCATCTTCAATCATTGTTCTGAACTTATACATGGGGAATTCCTGCCCGTCTTTACCGCACCTTCTCTGGCAGAAAAAAACATGTCCGCGCGAGTCCCTCTTTATAAGCAATGCGATAAAAGTAAACAGCGGCAGCAAAAAAAGCAATCCCAACAAGGAACAAATTATATCCAACAACCTTTTGGCAACAAAAAAGAGCTTGTGTTTCAATAGATTGCGTAATCTTGGCCCTGGAATACTCATATTGAAAACGGTTTTTAAATCTTTATCATCATTAAGATTAGAAGAGACAAAGTTCAGAATACCATCACAGCTCTTATCCTGAACTACAACGGCATTTCTGACAGTTTCATCCTCTGAAACAACGCAGGACTCTCCAACAAGGCTATATTCGACACGGGACTTATTCATCAAACATGCATTTTCAAGTATTATGCTCTCGTGCACCAGAACATCATTTCCTATGTTTGATCCGCTGCCTATAGTTGAAGGCCCTATCACTTTCGAATTACCTTCTATGATACAATTGTCACCGATGATAGCCGGCCCCAAAAGATAAGCATCCTGCGATATTTTGACATTCTTCCCAACCCAAATGCGATCACCGAACTTTTTCCAGGAACAAAATGTTTTATTGTGCTTATCCAGGCCATTCAAAAGGAGTTCCCGGTTCAGCTTAAAATAACCTGTAAGGCTATTGATTTTTATCGTCTTTGTTTCTGTCTTGTAAGTATGTACCGGAATCCCTTTAGCATTCAGGATCGGAACAAGCTGTTCCTTAATATCCATATAGCCTGTTTCCGGTATGTAGCCCAACATATCCGGCTCAAATACATATATTCCAACGGGTCTTATATAGTGACGGTTGTCCCTTGAATGGTGGAGTATATGGAATCTTTTAACAGTTCCGTCTTCACCGACTTCAATGCGCTCAAGATCTCTCCTCCCTGGATTGTCTTCTTCTACAACTACTGTTGCCCCTGACTGCCTGCTTGTATGAAAATCTAGAATTTTAGATAAGTTCAGACCTTCAATGAAGACATTGGAACAGATAACCCAGAATGGAGACCTTCCGAGAAAGTCTTTAAGTTCTTTTAATGACCCTGCTGTGCCTCTTGGGTAGTCCTCAAAAAAATAGGAGACCTTCACCCCTTTCGCCTCATAATTATTCAGTCTCTCGATTATATTGTCGATACTATCTATGTTACGTGGCAAGACGATGGCAACTTCCGTCACAGCATTTTTTTTTAAAACATTTAAGTGGTGTACAAGTAAAGGAACATTACCCAAGGGCAAGGCTAACTTCGGGTAATAGTTCGCGAGAGGAAAGATTGCGCTTCCTGGACTTCCAGATAATATGACAGCCTTCATACTACCACCCAATTTAGAGGAAAAACGTGTAATGTATTTTTCTCTACAATAAAGTCAATATCAAAATAAGCTTAACAGCCTTATGCACTATAACAGTCTCAGGCCTGATGCATTTACCGATCTATCAATTTTTTTCGTCCACACGGTCTTTGCAGCTCTATGGATATCGAGATCATCAACGCTGACATGGAGATCAGTGTCAATGATCAAAAGTTCTCCCATATAAACAATCATTGCTCCATCATCTGAGTAATCTTCCATTGTTCCTGACCGTTTTTTGTTTTCTATTGAAAACAGAAAGTCTATCCCTGCTCTTGTTCTTTCTTGATGTCTGCCAATAAAAATACAACCGCAGTGGGGGCAGGGTGGACAACCCGCCTCGGAGTGAATATAAAAAGCTTTAAAGCACTCTGGGCAAAGCCTGATTTCTACCATCTCTTTTTCAAAAATATCTTAAAAGATTGACATTGGCACTGTTAAGCTTGAGTATATCTTCCGAATAGGGGAAGTCAATACACCAAAGGGATAAAATTTACATCTTTTTGATGTAAACCTTATAGATGAATAATTTTTACAACTTTTCATCGATATGGTGGATAGAGTGAGAAGTGCTGAGGTTTGCAAGGTGTAGGATGGTGACTTGTGGCTTAAGTGTCCCGGTGTGGCCTTTTATAAAAATGGCATCTTGAACCTCAGGATGAAGAGATCAGGTGGCCAGAGCGAGATATAGTGATGCTCCCCGCTTACAGAGCGGGGCATGCTGTCAGCACCTAGTCAATGGCCTGCCGGGTTTGAATATATTTCTATGGCGGTTTAACTTTTCATAAATTTTTCTGGTAAATATCATGGTTATTCAGTACATAAGTTATCAATTGAGGCCTGTTTCTGACGTTCAGTTTCTGAAAGACACGGTGGAGGTGAGTCTTCACGGTAGGTTCACTGATATACAGTTTCTGGGCGATCTCTTTGTTCTTGAAGCCCTTACCGACTAGGGCCACAATCTCTTTCTCTCTTTTGGTAAGCATAGGGGATTTGCTGTTCTTCCTTATTGCGTTCATGCCGGTTATCAGATTTTTGACGGTTGACTTATCCAGCCACACCTCACCTCTTGCTACTGACCTGATGGACTTCATAAGGAGATCAGGTGGTGTGTTAGCCAGGATCAAACCTTTTATTTCCTTTGAAATAACAGCAGAAATTATATTGTCTTCACCACAGCAGGTATCAAAGAGGATAAAATTAATACCGGGTGTTTCATCGAAATCAACGAATACATTATAGAGAGCTGTAAGATCAACCAGAATTACATCCGGCTTCAAGGACTCTATGATTTTGCCAGGGCTGGCACCAACATCCAGGATTCCTACAACCTCGATATCACCTACATCCTCAAACAGTCGGAGCACACCCTCTGAAAATAGTGAGTTACTGAAAACTATCAGCACTTTAATGGACATATACCTCCCCCTCTCCCGAAAAAGCAGTGTGAACTTGCAAAACTTCCACAATTCAAATCAAAAAAACAACTTTATATCATAAAAAATCCGTCGTTGCGAGATATATTGAGGGGATATTATTCTTATATCACTATTGTCTGATTAACTTTTAAACGACACTAGCTAACTCAGGGAAAACAGTTTTTTCACAATTACTTCAGCATCTAACACCTTATCAACCTTATCAACCTTATCAACCTTAATAAATGCATTAATTGCTACTACCTTGGCCGATACCAACGAACTCCGGGATTACCGGATATATCAGGACTTCGGATACCATTTAATCGACTGCCACTGCTGCAATCACTGCCTGCCTCGCAGCGGTGCGCAGGAACTCATGGAAAGCTGGGGTTACGTGTGCAAATAGGGGAAGCCTTATTGCAAGGCGTATAAAAATGCTGCGTTAGGCTTTCTTCTTTGCTTCACGCAGTTCCCAGTGTTTACACCCTTTATCTACTACGTCCGGCGGGATCTCCTTATTATCACCCTTTTCATTCTCTTTAAACCAGGTGCATGTTCCCAAGAAGGTGCTATCCGTGTAGTTCTGGTACCTGCATTGCCAGCAGGACCTCTCGTTATCTGCCATAAAACACCATATATTTTATTGTTTTGCGCCCCTGCCGCCACGTCTTCCTGCCTTAGTGCGTCCACTCCGGCCTGTCGCTTTTGCAGGTCCCGCCCTCTCAAGACGCGTTGCTATATATACAATATGCCTCAAACCGCCCTTGCCGGGCCTTTGTTTTTCAAAGGAGAACCCGGCATTTTTAAGGCGCCCTTCAAATGACTTGTCGGGGTCTTCAGACCATACGGCAAACACACCTCCCGGTGCAAGGGCCTCATGGGTAAGCTCCAGCGCGCCATCGCCGTAGAAGGCCTCACCTTTCCCCCCATCAGATTCAAATGGCCCTTCGTAGAGATCGAGTATTATTGCATCAAAGCGGCCAGAATCCTCTCCCACAGCCGCCTTCATTATTAGTAAAGAAACGTCTTCAATCTCAACGGATACCCGGGGATCCGTCACGGCACTATCTGTAAGGGATGCCAGTGGCCCCTTGCACCATCTTGGCATGATTTCGTTGAGCTCTGCCACCTTGATCGATGCGGCAGCAGGAAGGACATCAAGTGCTGCCTTCAGCGTACAGCCCATTCCAAGCCCACCGATCAGCACCCTGGGGGCCCGTCTCTTCCCCATAGCGTCACAGGCAAGTTCAGAAAGGACGCACTCGGAACGATTGGCAAGAGAGTTCATGAGAACGCGTCCGTCTATAGTGATAAGGAAATCTCCCTCACCACGCTTGCGCAGCTCAAGTAAGCCGTCAGGGCTTTCAGTACTTTCTATTGTCTCCCAGCGTTTTGCCAATATACTCCCCTGCTTTCCCCTTTAAAGGCTCAGCATTCCAGCATAAAAGATTATAAATTAGTGAGTTCGGATAGCACCCGGGCTGCGGGTCTGGGAATGAGTGTCTGAGTCATATTGAAATAGACCTCTGATGAGGAGATGTTGTCAAATGACACGCCCATGCTCTATCTCCCTTCCCCCGCCTTGATGATTTTTTTCTCCTTGAGCCAGTCCCTGATAGCCTCACGCATGCCCTTATCGCAAAGATCGGCCCATCGCTCTTTTTCTTCAGGGTATTCAAAAAGGGCCTTTTCAAAGGCCTCTACAGGACTACCATCTTCAAGTACTGCATGAAGTTCCTTCTTTAATGCATTATCGGGCAAGCTATTTATAAACTCGGCCATGAGATGCTTTATCATGAAGACAAGTACTTTCGGGATGTCTAAGTAACGTTCCTTTTCATAGAACAGGATGTTCTCTGCCGTTTCGACGAGGTCTTTTTTCCACTCCGGCAAAGAGGCTATCTGCTCGACATCGCTTTCTTTAACGGCCTGCATGACATCATTTGAGACCACCACTATCTCATATTCCTGCCTATCGAAACACAGCCTGCTCCCGTCAAGATCCGGCCTTTCCAGCTGGTCTATCATGGCATCCATATCTATAACTTTGCCTTTAGTTGTCATTTTATGATCCTGTAGCAGGGGACATACTCTCCTGATAGCTTCATCCGTCTCTGGGCTGCGAAGCCGGCAAGCATCTTATCCATAGACTCCATGATGGCCGCCTCTCCACTTATCTCGAATGGGCCATTGGCCTCTATGCTACGTACCCCCTCGTCCTTCACGTTGCCTGAAACGATACCGGAGAAGGCCCTGCGTAAATTGGCAGCCAGGTGGTGCCTCTCCTGGTCTTTATGGAGATCAAGCGAGGCCATATTCTCATGTGTAGGTTCGAATGGATGCTGGAAGGGCTCATCTATCTTTAGCAGCCAGTTGTAGTAGAATGCGTCGCTTTTTGCCTTGCGAAATTCATAGACCTGTTCTATGCCCGCCTTCATTTCGCGGGCAACGGAGTCGGGATCATTTATGATGATCTTATAGCGCTGCTGCGCCTCAAGGCCCAGCGTGTCACCGATAAACAGGTTTATCTCTCTGAAGTAGTCACGGGCAGATTCAGGGCCTGTAAAGATCAGAGGAAATGGTATCTCCTTATTGTCAGGGTGGAGAAGCACGCCCAGGATATAGAGGATCTCCTCTGCCGTTCCGGGCCCGCCGGGAAACACGATAACACCGTGGCCTGTGCGTACAAAGGCCTCCAGGCGCTTTTCTATGTCCGGAAGTATGACGAGGTCGTTTACGATTGGGTTTGGCGGTTCAGCGGCGATTATGCCAGGCTCGGACATCCCTATGTAGAGACCGCTCCTTATGCGCTGCTTGGCATGGGCGATTGTGGCCCCCTTCATTGGCCCTTTCATGGCACCGGGGCCGCATCCTGTGCAGATATCCAGGCCCCTGAGTCCCATGGCGTGCCCTACTTCACTGGTATATTTATATTCTTCTTCATTTATGGAGTGCCCTCCCCAGCATACGACAAGGTTCGGCACGGTGCGGGGTACCAGTATCCTTGCATGGCGCAGTATATGGAACACTGTATTGGTTATCCCTTGCGATGTATTCAGGTCAAACTTGCAGGTGTTCCTGTATACCTCATCCTGAAGGAAGACAACGTCCCTCAGCACGGCAAAGAGATGCTCGTTTATACCCTTTATCAGTTCTCCGTCTACAAAGGCGCTTGCGGGGGCGTTTTTGAGTTCAAGCTTTATCCCCCTCTCCTGCTGCACGACCCTTATATCGAAGGATTCAAACTTTTCCAGCAGCTCCTTCCCGTCGTCTATATGGCTGCCGCAGTTGAGAACCGCCAGCGAGCAGTTGCGGAAGATGCTGTGCATCTCCCCTTCACTGGCATCCAGCAGCCTTGTCACTTCCGTCTTGGAGAGTACCTCCATCCGTCCCTGCGGAGTTATCCGCGCGTCAAGCACTCCATCTATATTGTTTGTCATGGCTTCAAGCTTCCTTTTTTTTGGATTTCAAATAGTAGCAAAAAAAGGGAGCAAAAGAAATTCCTTTCTCCCTCTCCCGAGTAAGGTGAATGGCGGCTGCAACTATCCCACAGTTGCAAACTCCAGGCGGCCCCTCCACCTCTCCTTAAGCACAGCACCCACTCTTTTGTTTTCCGGAGATGAAAGTTCCGGGTCGGCGGCTACAAGGGCAAAGGCATCTTCACGTGCCTCTTTGAGTATCTTTTCGTCTTTTATGATATTTCCTATGCGGAAATCCGGCATACCCGACTGGCGGGTACCAAGGAAATCGCCCGGCCCGCGTATCTTGAGATCCGCCTCGGAGATATCGAAGCCGCTGGTGTAGCGCTCCATTACTGAGAGCCTCTGCCTTGCCTCATCGGACTTTTGATACTGGGCAAGAAGAATGCAGAGGGATTTTTCGCTTCCCCGCCCCACCCTGCCCCTCAGCTGGTGAAGCTGGGAGAGGCCAAAACGCTCGGCATGCTCTACCACCATAATGCTTGCGTTGGGGACATCTATGCCCACCTCTATAACGGTGGTAGAAACAAGTATCGTGATATCCCCGGCCTTGAATGCCGACATGACGGCATCCTTATCGCCCGGCTTCATCTTTCCATGTATGAGGCCTACACTGAAGGAAGGGAAATGCGTCTTGATCTCCTCTGCCATGCTTGTGGCATCGAGAAGGTCCATCTTCTCAGACTCTTCAACTAGCGGATAGACAATGTAGGCCTGCCTGCCCTTTCCAAGTTCATTATTTATTATAGAGTATACCTTCAGGCGGTCGCGCTCATGATAGACCCTGGTATTAATGGGCTGCCTTCCAGGCGGTAACTCGTCTATTACGGAAAGCTCCAGGTCACCGTATACTGTCATGGCAAGGGAGCGCGGTATGGGCGTTGCCGTCATGACAAGCATGTTGGGATAGCGGCCTCCGGCCCCCATCTTCTTGAGCTGGGCGCGCTGCATAACGCCAAAGCGGTGCTGCTCGTCTACAATTCCAAGGCCAAGATTTCTAAAGCTGACACCTTCCTGTATCAGGGCATGGGTACCTATGACGATATCGGCATCTCCGGCTGCTACCTGCTCTATGTACTCACGTTTTTCTTTGCCCTTCTGGCTTCCCTTTATGAGGGCCACCTTAATGCCCAGCTCTTCTGCAATACTGCCTATGCTCAGGTAGTGCTGCTCGGCAAGTATCTCCGTTGGCGCCATTATGGCAGCCTGATAACCTGCCTCAATGGCGGTCAGGGCGGAAGCTAAAGCCACCAGGGTCTTTCCGCAGCCAACATCCCCTTGTATGAGGCGATGCATGGGGAAAGGCGCTGCAAGGTCTGCGTCTATCTCTCCTATTACGCGTTGCTGGGCCGAGGTAAGCTTAAAGGGAAGTAAGGAGATGAGTTTCTTTCGCAATGCATTGGCAGATCTAAGCTCTATGCCCGGCTCGATCTCCACACCATGCTGGCGCAGTGCTATGCCTGCCTCAAGAAAAAAGAACTCATCATAAACAAGGCGCCTGTGGGCCTGGGTGCTTTTATCATTCAATGCCTCTATGTCTGCATCAATTTCCGGGCGGTGTATTATCCTGAAAGCATCCCCCATTGGCATAAGCTTCCTCTGTCTGCGCAGTCTCTCAGGTATACCGTCGGGTATAGAGACTGCAAACTCATCTACAATGCGGGACATGATTTTGCGCATCCTCCTCTGTCCCAGCCCTTCTGTAAGGGGGTAGACGGGGAGTATCTGCTTAAAACTCTCAAGGGCATCCTCACCGGCCTTCAGGCGCTCTGCTTCAGGATGTATCATCTCCCTGCTGCCGCCGAAGGACTTTACATCTCCCGAGGCAAGTATCTGTTCACCTTCCTTGAAATTGGATTTTATATAACGGAGGTTGTAGTTGAACCACTTAAGGGTAAGGGTGCCAGTACCATCGCCTATGACTACCTCGAAGACCTTGCGCCTCCCCCTTCCCAGAGGCGCTTCCCCCATGGCAAGGACCTCTCCTGCGACCTGCTGAATCTCACCAGACACTAAATGGGCAATCTTTTTTAGGTTTCGCCTGTCATCATAGCGGTGAGGTACAAGGTAAAGCGCGTCTTCTACGGTATTTATCCCTTTCCTTGCCAGCAGAGAGGATATCTTTGGCCCTACCCCCTTTATGACTTGCAGCTCTGTAGACATAGCCCTGCAAGAGACCTCAGTATCTACTGAGGAAGCGTGTCTCTCATTACCTTGGGCATCTTGCGGTTGACCAGGAGTATTTAGGGAATTGATTGTATTAAGGGCTGTGGCAATGTTTTTTTGCCTGTCTTCAAGGGAGAGGCCGTCAAATCTTGCAAAGTCTTGCCTTAAGGCTTCGAGTTGTGCTTTCTGGATGTCAGATGCAAGGGGATTTGCGCTGTCTATAAGAGTGGGGATGAGACTTGCGAGATCTTTCACCTTGGCAAGGTTCGCAAAGCCCTTCTTTGATGCAAAGAGAAGCGGCTTTTGAATCGCCAGAAGCCTCTTTTCAAGTTCGCTTTCCAAAGATAGCTTACCCTGTCAGCCTGAAATCGCCTTATTCAGGTCTTTGACCAGTCTTTCAAGGTCAAGCCCGTGTGACCACGCGGCGTTTCTCACTGACTCCTGCTCGATGCCAAGGCATCCGAAACAGTCCAGTTTGTATTTTTTTACAACGTCTTTGGTTTCCGGGTATTTTTTAAACATCTCGCCTATCTTTGTTTCTTCCGTTATTTTAGCCATAATCCTACCAAACCTTATTTTTATTTTTTACTAACTCTATTAATTATCTCTATTTCAATTTTTCCAATAAGTGCCATTATCCTAAGCTGTGCCTCAAAAGAGCCCTCAGCCAGCTTGATATGAGTAGCGTCGGCAGGAAAGCCGCCTAATATGGTATCAATGGCCAGCCATTTACCTACCCAGACTTCATTCCAGGCATGATACATAAAGCCCTCATATTCTGTGGAATAGACTATCCCCGAGATGACTTTTGTCGGCAGGCCTGCAGCCCGGGCAAGGGCCGCATAAAGATTGGCATGTGCCTGGCACTCACCCTCCCCGCTTTTCAGTGTATCAAGAGCCGATACGGTATCTACAAGGCGCTTACCAATATTGCTGTCCATCCAGCTGTATATTTTCCGGGCCACCTCTAAGGCAGAAGTCTCACTCCCTGCAATTTCCCTTGAAAGACCTAAAATCTTTTTATTATCCGAGTTAATTACATGGTCTGCCCCAAGGTAGATTTCGAAGCTGCCATCCCTGGCCGGCAGGCCGAGAACACGCTCAGGCACAGGCTGTGAAACTACGTTAAGTAAATAGTCCACGCTATCGTTTTTATTGACTGTTTCCACCACGCTTTGATGGATATCATCAATGAAAGGATAGTCACTGGGGACATTTTTAAGCATGACCCGCAGAGTCTTAATATCTCTGGGAGACTGAAGTTTTATGTTGCTTTTGACCCTCGTTGAAAGCAGCAGCTCAGCCATTGAAAGTGGTGCAGCAGGGGCAAGGGCATCGACTTTTTCGGCGCGAACAAGACGGAAGCCGTTGGGAGAGACCTCCTCCACAGTGTCCCCTTCTGCTGTGAGGATCAATTCACCTACAATGCCTTTGAAGCGTTCTTCAAAACGATAGAGCTTGGTCTTTTCACCTCTGAAAAAACCGCTCTCCTCGGCCATGAGCTTAACAGTCACTTTTTCTACTGCAAGTAGCGGCTCAAGGAGGACATCAAAAACAGCCTCTTCGCCGACCTTCAGCTTCCTGTCAAGGAGAGCCTGTTTCAAAAGGACCGATGTATAGAGATTCTTACTCCAGTCATATAGCTTGCTGCGCCTGTCACCTGCATTTATCTCTACAAAAAACTTGTCTCCCCTGCGCTCACCACGGACAGACATACGGTGTTCCATGATGTTCTGTCTATAGTCGAAGGCGAAAAGATGTCCATCCTTATCAAGATAAGCGGTCTGTTCCAGCTGGGTGAAGGTTTTATCACCCTCTACTTCCATCTCAATATGGGCAAAACTTTTAACCTGCTGGACCTCTTTCCCGCCCAGAGTGCCACTTGAAGTCACTCCATGGACGTAACCGATCTTCTTTCCCTGAAAAAAAGCCTCCATCCATTCGTCCTGCAAGATAGACAAAGACTTAAATTCGCCGTCAACGATTGCCGGTTTTCGTGACTCAGAGTGACAGGCAGGAAGAAATATCAGTAAAACCGCAAGTAAGGCAGCTTTCTTACTTAAAGGCGACATCCACGATTTCATACTCTTTCGAACCGGCCGGTGTGGTGATAGTTACCTCGTCATCCACATTCCTGCCAATAAGCCCTCTGGCAATAGGGGACTGCACGGATATTCTACCTGCATTCACATCGGCCTCATCAAGGCCTACTATCTTGTATGTCACCTTTTGATCTGTATCTATATCACAAATAGTAACGGTGGCCCCAAAGACCACCCTATCGCCTGAAAGTTTTGATATATCGATTATTTCACAGCAGGCAAGTTTAGTATTAATTTCCTTGATGCGTCCTTCGATAAAGCCCTGTTTTTCCTTTGCGGCATCGTATTCTGCATTTTCCGACAAGTCACCGTGGTCCCGCGCTACTGCAATCGCTTCTATGACCCTGGGGCGCTCTATTGTCTTTAATCTTTTCAATTCTTCCTGAAGTGCCTTGTGCCCGTCTACAGTAATAGGCTCTCTTCCTTCCATTAATTTGTCTCCTGTTTTTTATGATATTCCTGTAAGGGCTTTACGCTAAGCCCTTCCTCAAGCTCTGCCTCTATACCCTTAACCGCCGCTTTTGCGCCTGCCACAGTCGTAAAATAAGGTATATTTTTCAAGAGAGAGGTTCGTCTTATAGAGTATGATGCGGCAATGGCCTCCTTGCCTATAGTCGTGTTTATAACCATGCCTATCTCTGAGCTCTTAAGCCTGTCTACAATGTCGGGTCTGCCCTGGCCGACCTTATGTACGAATGTGACAGGAACGTCCCTCTCTATTAGATAGTCTGCCGTACCCTTTGTGGCAACGATCTCAAAACTATTTTTGTGAAGGCGCTTAACTGCATCAAAGACGGCAGCCTTGTCCTCATCCCGGACACTGACAAAGATGCGCCCTTCCTTAGGCAACAGCACACCGGCCCCTTTCTGGGCCTTGGTAAATGCCCGACCGAACTCCTTGTCTATACCCATAACCTCACCGGTAGAGCGCATCTCAGGCCCTAGCAGGGTATCGACTCCCGGAAATTTCATAAATGGAAAAACGGCCTCCTTGACAGATATAAAATCTGTGCTGATCCTGCCTGAAATACCAAGTTCCTTAAGAGTCATGCCGGACATTACTTTAGCCCCGATCTTGGCCAGCGCTACATTGGTGGCCTTGCTGACGAAGGGAACGGTCCTCGATGCCCGGGGATTGACCTCTATGATATAGACCTCGCCGTCCTTTATGGCGTACTGTATATTCATAAGGCCCTTCACATTAAGCTCCAGTGCCAGAGCCTCTGTCTGCCGGTGTATTTCGTCAAGCATATCCTCTCCTACAGAATAAGGAGGGAGTGAACAGGCACTGTCACCGGAATGTATGCCCGCCTCTTCAATATGCTCCATAATGCCTCCCACTACCACGTCGGTGCCGTCCGATATGGCATCAACATCAAGCTCTACGGCATCGCTCAGGAAACTGTCTATAAGCACAGGGTGTTCCGGTGAAGCCTTTACAGCGGTATGCATATAAGTTTCAAGCCCTGCAAGATCGTAGACTATCTCCATAGCCCTTCCGCCCAGCACGTACGAAGGCCTTACAACAACGGGATAGCCGATCTCATCAGCGATCTTTATCGCTTCGTCCACGGACCTTGCAGTACCATTCTCAGGCTGCTTCAGGCCAAGCTTCTGTAGCATTTCCTTAAAACGTTCCCTGTCTTCAGCCCTGTCTATGCTGTCAGGGGATGTTCCTATAATAGGCACGCCTTTTTCCCAAAGCGACAGGGCCAGCTTAAGCGGAGTTTGTCCGCCGAACTGCACTATAACGCCTACAGGCTTTTCTATTTCAACAATATTCAGGACGTCCTCATAGGTAAGAGGCTCGAAGTACAGCCTGTCAGAGGTATCATAGTCGGTACTGACCGTTTCAGGATTGCAGTTGACCATAATAGTCTCGTAGCCTTCCTCTGCAAGGGCAAAAGAACCGTGAACGCAGCAATAATCAAACTCAATTCCCTGCCCTATGCGGTTAGGCCCGCCTCCCAGGATAATAATCTTCTTTCTGTCCGTTACATCAGACTCGTCCTCACTCTCGTATGTAGAGTAAAGATAAGGGGTGTGGGCAACAAACTCGGCACCGCAGGTATCGACCGTTTTATAGGTAACATTAATTCCGGCAGACAGGCGCTCTAAGCGGACTTCTTCTTCCGTCTTGCCTGAAAGGACGGCTATACGCCTGTCGGAAAAACCCATCTCCTTGGCCTTTCTAAATACGGCAACATCAATATTTCCACCCTTTGCAGATGCGGCTATTTTAACTTCAAAGGCCACGATCCGGCGTATATTTTCAAGGAACCAGCGGTCTATCATTGTCAGCTCGAAGACATCATCGATAGACATTCCCCCTCTCAGCGCATCAGCGACATACCATAGCCTGTCCCACCCGGGAATAGTAAGCTTTTCCCTGAGCTTTGCGCCTTTTTCCTCATCTATACGGCACTTTCCCGACCTGAGCTCTTCAATGCTGAAAAGCTCGCTTTCAAAGCCGTAGCTGTCGATCTCAAGGGAACGCAGAGACTTCTGAAGGGCCTCCTTGAAGGTACGGCCTATGGACATTGCTTCACCGACAGATTTCATCTGCGTTGTCAGGGTCGCATCGGCCTGGGGGAACTTTTCAAAGGCAAACCTGGGGAATTTTACGACTACGTAATCTATAGTCGGTTCAAATGAAGCAGGCGTTTCCTTTGTTATATCATTCGGTATCTCATCAAGGCTGTAGCCTACGGCCAGCTTTGCAGCTATCTTTGCAATAGGGAAACCGGTTGCCTTGGAAGCAAGGGCTGAACTCCTTGAAACACGGGGGTTCATCTCTACTATGGCCAGCTTGCCGTTTTCAGGGTTGATTGCGAACTGGACATTTGAACCACCTGTATCGACTCCTATTTCACGGATGATCTTTATTGCCGCATCCCTTAAGATCTGGTATTCCTTGTCTGTCAGTGTCTGGGCAGGGGCAACGGTAATACTGTCACCTGTATGCACACCCATAGCATCTATATTCTCAATGGAACAGATGATGACGACGTTGTCTTTAGTATCACGCATCACCTCAAGTTCAAACTCCTTCCAGCCAATCACCGACTCTTCAAGGAGAACCTCATTGACAGGGCTGGCCTCCAGACCTGCCTTTACCTTCTCTTCATATTCCTCGGCATTGTAGGCTATACTTCCCCCGCTTCCTCCCATAGTAAAGGAGGGCCTGATAATGACAGGGAAGCCTATTTCGGCAGCTATTGCAAGCGCCTCGTCTATTGTGTGGGCAAAGCCGCTTTTCGGGACTTCAAGGCCGACACGTTCCATTGCATCCTTAAACTCTTCCCTGTCTTCTGCCATCTTTATGGACTTAAGATTTGCACCGATAAGCTCAACGCCATATTTCGCCAGGACCCCGTTTTCAGCCACTGCCACCGCTACATTGAGGGCCGTTTGTCCTCCCATCGTCGGAAGAATGGCGTCAGGGCGCTCCTTTTCTATTATCATCTCCACTACATCCGGAGTTACAGGCTCTATGTAGGTCCTGTCGGCAAAATCGGGGTCGGTCATGATTGTTGCCGGGTTCGAGTTTACAAGCACAACCTCAAAACCTTCCTCTTTCAGCGCTTTACAGGCCTGGGTCCCGGAGTAATCAAATTCGCATGCCTGGCCTATCACAATAGGGCCTGCACCGATTATCATTATTTTTTTAATATCTGTCCTTTTTGGCAAAGTCAGTTCTCCTTAATCTTGTATATATCCTCTAAGTGATAATTTCTAAATCTCTCCCACTTGAGGCTCATGTTGGCCAGCATCCTGAGTGCCGATCCCATGTCCTGCCTGTTCTCCGCATCTTTAATCATACGGACAATAAACTTTTTTGCCTTGAGGGGGTGAACAATGTTAGATCCCGTCAGGTAGTATTTGCCACCATAAGGCAATAGCCTGCCGTCAAGAAGATCTCCGCGATTCAAACCCGCCATGCAACAAGTAGGAGCGGCTAAATAACGCTTGCCATTACGAAGATCTACAAGATGTGCAAGTTTGTCATCCGCTTTTTTTAGTTCAAAGACAGTTCGCACTCCCTCTTTCAGGCTTTCATATATTTCCTTTTCTTCACTGTCTTCAATGGAACCTACAAAATCCTCCAGGAGCGTTTTGCCGCCTGCAGTCCTGTCAAAGATATACCACTCCAGAAAATTGGCAATCCGCATATCATAGGTCGCCTCATCGCCATGCAAGGGCCCTGAATCCCTGAAATAGCTTGCCCTTGCAGCAGATATATCACCTTCCCGTCCACTTTCCGATATATAGGCCGTCAGCTTATCAAGAAGCTCCTCTACCTTCACGATGACATCATGTCTGTGAAGCGTTTAAAAAGATAGGATGCATCATGAGGCCCCGGTGATGCCTCAGGGTGATACTGTACGGAAAATGCGGAATACTCTTTTGACGCAATCCCCTCTACAGTCTTATCATTCAGATTGATATGGGTAAGCTCCGCCCTGCCCTTGAGGGACTCAATATCTACGGCAAAACCGTGATTTTGAGATGTTATCTCCACCTTTCCAGATTGTAAATCCTTAACAGGCTGGTTTCCTCCCCGATGACCGAACTTAAGCTTGTAGGTCTTTCCTCCCAGTGCGATAGAAAGAAGCTGATGTCCGAGGCATATACCGAAGATCGGTTTTTTGCCCAGCAGATTTTTTATGTTCTCCACGGCGTAAGTGACAGGCTCAGGATCGCCCGGGCCGTTTGAGAGGAAAATTCCGTCAGGAGACATTCCCAGCACATCTTTCCAGGAAGTTGCGGCAGGCACAACGGTAACTCTGCATCCATTTGATATCAGGTTGCGCAGAATATTGCGTTTTATGCCAAAATCATATGCAACAACGTGAAAACGGCTGTCTCCACCCGCAGTATATCCAGCGTCAAGATCCCAGCATCCTTCCGTCCATGTATAAGCCTCATCACATGTAACTTCTTTAACAAGGTCCCTTCCGGCAAGGCCGGGAAGTCCCTTGGCTTTGGTCTTGAGGCTGTCAATATCCAGATTTGATGATGATATGATAGCGGGTTGTGCGCCATTATCCCGTATGTGTCTTACCAGGGCTCGCGTATCTATGCCATGAATTCCTACAACATTATTTTCGGCAAGAAAATCCCCCAGACTGCCCTCTGCACGCCAGTTGCTCGGCATATCCATATATTCCTTAAGGATGAAGCCGCTGAGATGAGGCTCCTTTGACTCGTAATCTTCCTTATTTACGCCATAGTTCCCTATCTGCGTATAGGTCATAGTCACAAGTTCACCCTTGTAGGAAGGGTCTGTAAGTATCTCTTGATAGCCCGTCATGGAGGTATTAAAACAGACCTCCCCCGTCGCCTCACCTGAGGCACCGAACGACTCTCCACTAAAGACTGTCCCGTCAGCCAGGACCAAAACTGCATCAGTCATAATTATCCTCTTTATAGACGACTTTACCGTCTACGATAGTATAAACCGCCTTTCCCTTCATCTCCCATCCGTGAAAGGGCGTGTTCTTGCTTTTAGACTTCATCTTTTTCCTGTCAACTTTAAATTTCATCTCCGGATCTATTATCGTAATGTCGGCAGGCATCCCTTTTTTAAGGCTCCCGCCCTCGACGCCTATAATGGCAGCAGGATTTACAGAAAGCTTTTCTACCATCTGCGTAAGGCTTAGCACTCCTTCATCGACAAGTCTTAAGGTCAGGGGTAGCAGCGTTTCCAGACCTATAATGCCATTGGCGGCGTGATCAAACTCTACGTCTTTTTCAATTGTGGAATGCGGCGCATGGTCTGTGGCGATAAGGTCTATCGTGCCGTCTTTCAGTCCCTCCTTGATCGCCTGAATATCACTACTTTCCCTTAAAGGGGGCGACATCTTGGCATCTGTCCTGTAACCCTTTACTGCATCTTCTGTAAGGCTGAAGTGGTGAGGTGCAGCTTCGGCTGTCACCCTTATGCCGCGTCTTTTAGCCTCTCTAACGAGAGATACAATACCTGCCGTACTTATATGGGCTATATGAAGCTTTGCTCCAGTCAGCTGTGCCAGAGCTATATCGCGCATGACCATAACATCTTCTGCTGCCCTTGGTATGCCCTTAAGTCCCATAATTGTGGAGAGGTAGCCCTCGTTCATGGAACCGCCGGCAGAAAGCCCCAGGTCTTCCGGGTGGGATATGACGGTCAGATCAAGAGGACGGCAATACTCAAGTCCGACCCGCATCATCTCCGAACTTACAACGGGCATACCGTCATCGGAAACAGCTACAATTCCTGCTGACTTCATGGAGGCGATCTCCGCCAGCTCCTTGCCAGCCAAGCCCTTTGTCATGGCGCCTATGGGGTAGACCCTTACATGACCGGTATCTCCAGCTTTTTTGAGTATATCCTGAGTAATGGCGGCATTGTCATTAACCGGCTTTGTATTTGCCATACAGGCAACTGCCGTCACACCGCCTGCAGCGGCTGCCAATGTTCCGCTTTCTATGTCTTCCTTGTATTCATAACCTGGATCGCGGAGGTGGGTGTGGATATCTATTATACCGGGTATGACTAAAAGTCCATCGGCATCTATGACTGTAGCGACATCTGATTTACCCTTCCCTGCGGGGCTTACATCTGCAACTTTCCCATCCTTAAGCAGAAGGTCATATAGCCCGTCAAGACCTTGTGCTGGGTCAATAAGTCTGCCGCCGCGAATCAGCACTTTCATCAATTATCCCCCTGCTTGAGGCCTGCAAGCAGATATAAGAGAGCCATACGCACTGCAACACCGTTTTTCACCTGATCCAGAATAAGAGAATGCGAACCATCAGCCACCTCGGGCGCTATCTCAACACCACGGTTTATAGGCCCCGGATGCATTATGACTACATCTTTTTTTGCAAGTTCCAGCCTCTTGCTGTTTAGTCCAAAGGCTATAGAATATTCACGCTCAGTGGGGAACAGAGGGTTAGACAGCCTTTCTTTCTGAATGCGGAGCATCATGATAACATCGGCACCTTTTATGGCCGCATCTATTGAATAGGCAACATCAACGCCCATCTTTTCGATACCTGCAGGCATCATAGTCGGCAGGCCGGCGACAACAAGATCTGCACCCATAGTCTTAAGACCGTATATATTTGACCTTACTACCCTGCTATGCTCTATGTCCCCTATAATAGCAACACGGCATCCTTCGATACTGCCCTTTGCCTGCCTGATAGTTAAGAGATCAAGCAATCCCTGACTGGGATGTTCGTGGCAGCCATCACCTGCATTTATAACCGATGCGTCTATAGCCTCCGCGATCATATGGGGCGCCCCGGAAGATGCGTGTCTTACAACTACGACATCGGGGCTCATAGCCTGGAGGTTCCTGGCAGTATCTATAAGTGTCTCACCCTTGACCGTACTGCTGGATGAGGCGGATATATTGATCACATCGGCACTCATACGTTTCCCGGCGATTTCAAAGGATGTGC
The DNA here is from genome assembly GCA_015222755.1 of Pseudomonadota bacterium. Lineage (GTDB taxonomy): Bacteria > Desulfobacterota > JADFVX01 > JADFVX01 > JADFVX01 > JADFVX01. Next base: position 29,692 of record JADFVX010000075.1, read on the forward strand.
GCGTACGTGTACTGGCCTCAAAGAAGAGGTTGATTATCGTCTTGCCACGCAAAGTGGGTACTTTTTTTATGTCTCTGTCAGAGACCTCCCTGAGCGATTCCGCTGTATCAAGGATAAGTTCAAGCTCTTCCTTTTTGAGATCGCTAAGGCCCAGTATGTCTTTTCTTTTCAGCAATTTAAAAAGCCTAATCGTTAATTATTATATCAACACCGATATCGCCTTCAAGGGAAGCCTTGATCACATCGTTTGGCGAAGTAGGTATGTTCTTTCCAACAAAATCTGCCCTTATAGGCAGTTCCCTGTGGCCCCTGTCTATGAGCACGGCCAGTTTTATCATCTTGGGACGGCCGAAGTCTATGAGTGAATCCATGGCTGCCCTGACAGTCCTACCGGTGTAGAGTACGTCATCTACTAAAACAAGCTTTTTATCGTCTACAGAAAAATCTATTTCCGTGCTTCGCAGGGCAGGATGGTGTGTGCCGGCAGAAAGATCGTCGCGGTAGAGGGTTATATCTACGATCCCCAGGGGAACGTCGAGGCCTTCTATCTTTTTTATCTCCCTGGCCAGCATCTGAGAAACTATGACGCCTCCACTTCTTATTCCAACAAGCGCAAGGTCACCGATGCCCATGTTTGCCTCAAGTATTTCATGAGCAACCCTTGTGACGGCCCGTTGAACGCCAAGGGCATCTAGAACCTGCTTTTGTTTAGCCATAGTGTACCTAAAAAAAACCTCTCTGCCCGAAATAGGTAGAGAGGTTCTGTGACAAATTTAGATTTGCTTGATCCATGAGTCCCTTATTAATCTCACAGGATTAATTTAAAGGTAAATATTTGTGATTTCGTGAGTTATTCTAGCCGAAGAGCCGGAGAAGGTCAATTGTTAATTTGACGCTGACCCAGGCTTTCCCGGCATCTCTTCATAGTCTCTCATGGTTGCCTTTATAAGGCGTTCTATGCTGTTTTCAACAGGCCTGTTCCAAAGATGAACGACCCGCTTGCTTATCTCCTGGAGATTTTTAGCCGCAACAGAATCACGGCAATTAGACACAAGGGGCAGCCTTTTTTTAACTGCCCTCCGAACGCTAGGGTCTTCAAAGACAAAACCTATATAGTCAGCTTCTATGCTTAAACGCTCTCTTAGTGCCTTGTCAAAGGCATCCAGAACATTCAGTTCATCCGGGTGGTCACCCATGTTAAAGATAAAGCGCGGTCGACATTTATCACAGACATAGCGCATTTTTTCTGCCACTTCAGCATCTATGTCTCCAGCCTTTATTATAATTTCTTCAACATTAGGGACTTCGGCAGATATAGGCTGGTGATAGAGTTCCTCAAGCATCTCGCATATCCATTTATTATGACGTGAAACCTGCCTGAATAACCTGTAAATGAAGTTTCTAAGGAAACCAAGCACGTTCATCATGGAAGAATAGTCAAAGGTGGCAACAATAATACCGCTGTGTGCAAGGCCGAAGTAATCCAGAACATTGTAAGAACTGCCGGCACCGAGGTCGAGGATAATATAATCGGCAGGAAGTCGTTTTATCTCCTTTAAAAGTTTAATCTTCTGCACATATTGGATGTTCGCCATAAAGGGCGTATGCCCGTCTCCAGGCAAAAAATGCAGATTAGCATGGGCAGTTGGCACAAGCAGGGATTCAAGATCACCGGCTTTTGCTTTAAGATAATCACCTATACCCGGGTTTGTATTATGAAGGCCGAGATAGTTATGCAGGCTGGATCCACCAAGATCAAGATCTACTGCAATTGTGGATTTTCCGAGTTCGGCAAGGGATATAGCAATATTGGCAGCAACAAGGCTTTTACCTACACCGCCCTTCCCTCCTGCCACAGGTATTATAGTTGGTTCAGCTTCCATACCGGTCTCATACTTCGGGTTGATTTATATATAAGGAACCCGTGAATTATAACTCCCTTCAATATCTTGTCAAAGAAAAACTTGCTTGCGCAGTCCACCGGATACCCTCTTTGTGTTATTATGCTTCCAAAAAATCAAGGAGAACTCCTTTGTTCCGTAATGATCCTGCCCGACAAGGCCTTTACAACTCAGCTCAAATATCCCTGGATGCAGACAAGAAATGGGTCTTTAAGACTACAGGCATAATACAGTCCTCAGCTGTGGTCCATAAAAAAACTGTATATTTTGGCTGTAATGATGAAAAAGTCTATGCTATAGATACAGATACAGGAAGTGAAGTATGGAGCTTTTCTGCTGAAGAAAGGGTAAAGGCTACGCCTGCAATAGTGGATAATATTCTCTACACTGGATGTCTTGCCGGCTACCTCTACGCGCTGGATGCAAATAATGGACAAGAGCTGTGGCGCTTCAAAACAGAAGGTGCCATCAAATCCTCAGCCCTTGTGTCCGAAGGCCGCGTATTTTTCGGAAGTACCGATGAGGCTGTCTATGCCATTGATGCAAAAACCGGTGATGAAATATGGTTCTTTGAGGCAGAAGGAGGGATAGATTCCTCACCTGCTCTTTATGGCGGGACACTCTTTGTCGCCAGCTGGGACAAGAAGCTTTACGCCTTATCAGTTGAAGATGGAAGGGAGCTATGGAGATTTGAAACTGAAGGCCCTGTCATGTCAACACCGGCCATAAAAGATGGAATTATTTATTTCGGCAGTAATGACAGTTATTTTTACGCACTCGACTGTAAAACGGGCCGGAAACTCTGGAGGTTTACGGCTGGCAGCAAGGTGACCTCTTCAGCAGCCATTAAGGACGATATTATTGTTTTTGGGGGGGGAGACGGTGACCTCCATGCATTAAACAGAAGTGATGGAAAAGAGATCTGGAGGGCAAAAGTTGGGAGCTGGGTATATTCATCACCTTCGATTGCAGGCGACCAGCTGTATGTAGGAGGTAATGACGGAAATCTCTACGCTTTTTTGCTTGAAACGGGGCAGGAGATTTGGCGTCTCAAGACAAGCGAGCCTATAGAATCCTCCCCGGCAATAGCTGAGGGGGTGCTCTATTTCGGAGGATGGGATGAGAACATGTATGCCATATCTTGAAATTCACCTTGTTGAGATCAGCAAGGGATCAGCTCTGAGCTTTTAACCCAAGGCTATGGCAGATGGCAAAAAAATATGCAGCTTGCTGTTTGAGCAATTCCCCTCTCCTGAAATTGCGCTCAACTTTTCAAGCCCACTGGAACTGCTTATAGCAACAATACTTTCGGCACAATGCACTGACAAGAGGGTCAATATAGTAACAAAGCCCCTTTTTGAAAGATACCGGACAGTAGATGATTATTCTGAGGCTGAGCTCTTAGAAATTGAGCAATATATCCACTCAACGGGCTTTTACCGCAACAAGGCGAAGTCTATCAAGACCTGTTGCCAGATAATAAACAAACAATTTAAGGGCAGTGTCCCATCCACAATGGAAGACCTTCTCACACTTCCCGGTGTGGGCCGTAAAACGGCAAATGTTGTACTGGGAGCTGCATTTGGAATACCTTCTTTGCCGGTAGATACCCATGTTATACGCGTCAGCAACAGGCTGGGACTTGCCGACAGCAAAGATCCTGATAAGATAGAACTGCAGCTTATGAAACAGGTGTCCAGAAATGACTGGATGCATTTTGCTACATCACTGATCCTTCATGGCCGGCAGATCTGTAAGGCAATAAAGCCGGAATGCGGGTCTTGCTACATATACAGCGAGTGCGAATGGAAAGAAAAACCTGACTACAGCTGAAAAACTCTTTGGAAATATATAATGCGGGATGTTTCTTTCCCGTCCCAGGCGCTTCACCCTGAAGGAGGGTGTCCCTGTTTACTTCTTTCCTCTACCCTTCCCTTTCCTCTCTTTATTCTTCCCACCGCCCTTATCCGTGCCACCCTTAAGGTCGTGACCCGCCTTTAGGGCATGAAAGGCCCTGGAGCCCGGCTTTATTTCGAGACCTTTAGCAACGACACCCCATCCCTTCCCCTTGGACTTTTTGTACTCCCTCAGCACATCCTCTACAGGCTGGTTCGACAGCTCGCCCAGTCTGAGCACCATATAGGCGTCTGCCGGCCTGTCGACATTGCTGAACACGGCCTTAAGCTGCACGTCGCCTACCTTAAAGCGGGTCGTCAGTCTTGTCTTAAAACCCGATGAATCCCCTTTTACCTCGATGTTAAGCTCCTTTATCCATTCGAAATCACCAGCCGAAGCGGCAGGAGCAAAGAGGAAAAAGCCTGCCTGGACGAGGAAAAGATATTTTAGATACTTCATTTGAGCCTCCCTTTATTTTTCACGATTGTTTTGAATTAAGTATGCCGTCCCCCGAATTCCCTGAGATCACAGTATACTCCCCTGCCTTAAGAAACAAAACCTCTATCACGCTAGTTACTGGCCGGTGCAGAGCAGAAAAGAAACTATTGTGAGGATAAGGGTCTAAGTCGCCTTATTAAGCTGAAAGGATCTGTCCTAGAGGGACAGAAAGTTGTAAGAGAAAGCGGGTAATGTCACTCCTCATTCCCGTATTTATATAGTACCATCTTGTTGATGGTATCCTCCATGCGGACCTTCAGATAGCGATTCAGAGTCTCTTCTATGTTGGGATATCTCTTCCCGTAGCCCTTTAGGTCATCCCTTTTAAGTTCCATAACCTCTACATCGCCCAGTGCCCGCACCGTTGCCGTCCGCGGCTTACCCGTGATGAGTGAGACCTCGCCGAAAAATCCCCCCTCCTTCAGCTCCGCGAGCCTAAGCTGCCCCTCATCCTTATTCGTAAGTACCTCTACATGGCCGCTCTTTATGATGAACAGGGAGTCCCCCTCATCACCCTCCCTTGTCAGGATATCCCCCTTCTTGAAGCTCCTCAGGGTAAAGTGCTCAAGGAGCCCCAGCCTGTCCTCTCTCTTAAGGGTGTTGAAGAGTGGCGATACGGCCAGGATCTTGTCCAGTACCCTCGTTCTGAAGTGGAAATCAAGGATCTCCAGTATTCTGGGATGCCCCTTTGCTATACTTTCCACATCAGCCCTTGTCATCTGGAGAACCTCCGTATCGTCAAGTGCCATGACAGATGCGTGGCGTTTGCCGTCGGTAAAGAAGCCCGTTTCACCGAAGAAGTCCCCCTCCTTCAGCTGGGCTATCTCCACCCTTTCACCTACAACCCCCTCTATAAAGAGCCGCACCGCACCTCTGCTTATTATGTTGATGGAGCGCCCCTCGTCACCCTCACGCCATATGATGCTCCCCATGGGGAATGTGAGCCTCTTGAATGTCTCCACAAGGGGCAGGAGGTCCTCCTTCTTAAGCTCCGTAAGTAAAAGGAGTGAAGGTCTCCCTCCACTGGCTGGCCCTTCGGCATCTTTCGATTCTGCAGCCTTTTTCTTCTCCTCTAACTCCTGGCGGGCACAGAGCTCCTCCATCTTCTCCTTGGGAGTGCCAAGAGAGGGGTCCATCTCCAGTATCTTCTTGTATAGGGACAGGGCATTGATAAAGAACCCCCCCTTTGCATAGCTCTCTGCAACATCCTCGTAGAGTTCTATAGCCCAGCCATCATCGCCCATCCTTTCTATAATCTCAGCTAGTTTCAGCTGAATATCGAGGTCGGCGGGAAACCTCCTATGCAGCTCCTGGCAGGCGGACTGACTCTTGCTCAACTCCCCCCTCCTGAAGGACTGGATCACAATTTCACGAAGTTCATCGACACTTAGTTCCTGCATATCAGTTTTTCCTTCTCTCTTTCATAATAGATATATACCTCATTATTCTGTGAATACAAGTTTAATTCTACAAGTCCCGGCCTTGAAACACAAAACCTCTGTCAGCTTAGCATTATCCCGCTGCCAGCCAGGCGGTGATGACAATCAGAAGCGCAGCTGTGCCGAGTGCGGCCTGATAGACGGCCTTAAGTCTCACTCCACTGCCGAATCTCCCGTAGAAGGCGCCGATGGCTGCGCCTGAAATAAAGCCTGTAATATGAGACGTTACATCGATGCGCTCCCCCGGCCCTCCAAGAAGGCCGAGCAGCATCATACCGCCGATGATAGGCATCCAGCGGCGCAGCCTCCGGTAAGGGCTCTTATGGCCTGTCCTCCATGTATGGGCTGCAACTATCCCCAGTGCGGCGAAGACGGCAGTTGAGGCCCCGATGGAGTTATGTGACGGTGAGTGGATGAAGGCGCTCACTATATTCCCCGCTGTGCCGGCAATGAGGATGCTGAGCCATGCGACGCCGCTGCCCAGGATCTGAGAGGCAAAGAGGCTAAAGACAAGGCCAAAACCGATATTTCCTATAAGGTGAGGAAAGTCGGCATGAAGCGTAAGTGCCGTTACGGCCCGCCAGCACTCACCCTGGCGGATCAAAGCGGCATTTGCGCTCCCGATCTCATTCAGATCAAGGCTGATAAGATTGTAATTTGGAACTGAATCGACAAGGAGCAGGATTGATACATAGGTGAGCGATCCCGGCAGACCCTTTAAGATACCCGGTCTTTCTGGTTTCTTTTTCCCCTCTTCCTCTCTATTTTCCAGAAAGTAGAGGCGGAGCTGCTCCCTGGACTCTGCAAGCTTGTCGGGACGCACTATAAGAAGGAAATGGCCCTCCCATGGAAGCACTTCAGAGGAGATTCCAAGTGATTCAAGTACAAGGGCAGCATCAAGGCAGGGCTTACGTTTTCTGCTCTGGTATACGATCCCCTTATTAAGATTGCTCGTATCAATCAAAAAAGTGCCCCTGTAATATAAGAGAGAAGATGCCCGGAAAAGAAGCCGGACATGACCCTTTTCTCTAGCCCTTGCCTTCCAGTATCTTTAGGTCATAAGCTGCCTTATCCTGCAATCTGACCCTCAGCTCTCTAACAACGATCCTCACATGCCCATCATATTGAATTGTAGAGAGTGTATCCCTTATAAGTTTCAGGACTACTTCCTGATTTGAACCACCTGTGCCAGCCCCTATGAGGGGAAAGGCAAGCGATGAGTATCCTTTAGCTTTTACTATCTCCATGGCGCTGTGTATGGAGTCGGTAATTGATTTTTCTGTAGAAACCCAAAAGAAGTTTATTCCGGCAACATGGATGATCGCCTTATAGGGGAGCTGGCCGGACGATGTTTCTACGGCGCCGCCCAGAGGGATGGGGCCCTTTTTTGCGAGCTCCCTGAAAGGTCCCAGGCCTCCTCTTTTCTTGATAGCGCCTGAAACTCCCTGTGGCAGCAAAAGCCACCAGGGGATAATGTTCCTGTTCCAGGGATTTACGATTACCTCGACCTCCTGGTCCAGGAGATCACCTTCAACGATTTTAAGATCCATTAAAAGCCTACCTTTTATACTCTCTTTAAAATGCCCCTGTCATACAGGAGAGAGTATGCCCGCAATTATCTCTCCCCGATTTTTAATGGAATATATCTCTATCTTTTCATAAACGGTCTCAGAACTCCAGACAGTTTATCTCCTTCTGGCATATTTGCAGGAAAAGCTTGACACATTTGTAGCTTAGCACAAATAATACCGCCTATGAATTATCTCCATCAAACTGAGCCCTCTCTGGATGAGCAGATAGATGAGCTTGAACAGGAAATCCTGAAGATCGACAGTCGCCTGGCCTCTCACATCCCTTCCACTCTATGGATTTCCGACCTCCACGGTGAAGGTGAGCGTTTTAAGTCTATCCTGCGGGGACGTTTCGGACTGATCTACCAGACCTGCAGGGAGGTCCTGCATCAAAGCATATCAGATCAGAGGATCCGGCATCTGGTGCAGATAATCCGCAAGCAATCCTACACGAGATCAGATCAGGATGAGTTCAGTGTTCATGAAATCATTGGATTATTGACTCAGGTCATCAAGTTCAAGATGGATCATGTGGAATATGAGGCAGAAAAAGCCATCCTGCCGGAGTACCGCCAGTATATCCTCAAGCTTATTGCAGGAGAGGAGATCCCGGGCGATCTGCTTAAGGTAGAGAGGGTTGCCAGGGCCCTAGTCCTTAACCTTTGCCACACCCTTAAGCATGTTCTTCTGGACAGGATTCTGGTGCTGGGAGACATCTGGGATCGGGGGCCTCAGCCGGATCAGATTATCCGCATCCTCTCTTCCAGGCAATATGCGCCCTTTGTGGATATAGTCCTGGGC
>JADFVX010000076.1 GCA_015222755.1 Pseudomonadota bacterium
ATTTGCATTTACGCCGTTTACAGAAACTGTCTCTACCCAGCTGATGGAATCGTCCGCCGTACCGCTCACCGTTATAGAGGGAGTATTCAGGTATGTATCAGATATGGGAGATAAAATCGTAATTTCAGGCGCTGAACTATCTTCACCTTCAATAAGTATGGTCAATCCACTGTCAGGGATACTTCTTAACTCCACTTCCAGCTTGTTGCTGCTTGATAGACCAACCTGTTTTTTAAGAAGGGTGGTTTTCTGCTTAAAATCCTTTGTACCGAAGAGATTATTGTTGTTCAGTTCAATTATGGCGCTGGAGACCTTTTTATATTCCGAACCATCACCGCCGTTGTAAATATTTAGAGTGTAGGCCGTGTCCGGGTTTTTGATATTAAAGGCAGCAGACTCAATCGCTGGCTTGCCATTGCCTCTTGTAAAGTCTTTAGGGCCGAAGGCTGTGAAGGTACCGGCGTTAGCGTATGCCCCACTTAAGATAGGTGAGACCGACAATGCCAGGATGAGGGAAAACTTGATACTTCCCAATGAGAGTAGCCTGCCTATTCCAGACTTTGCATAGTGATTCATAAAACCGTCTCCATTTAATCAATGTTAATAAGACCATGCACATTAAAGTGCATGCAGTTTTAATACTTCCAAAACTTTAAAAAGATTAAACTCGACAAGGGAAGGCTCTACGGGATTGTTTGCAGAGATGTAGTATGTCCTTCGATAGCCCCTCTATCACAAGTAAAAGAATGACAGGTAGCTTTGCGTCCCCTGGTTACCCAGAGTTTGCCTTTATCGAGATATATCTAAGATAGATTTCTTGATAAATCCATCCAGATTTAAAATCAGCACCTTTATATCACACTCAATATGAAAATGCGCGACACATATTGCCTAATTTGCGACATATATTGCTTTTGTGCATTTTTTTAGAGAATTCAGGGCAAATAACGGGAGTATTAGTGGTGCAGAGAGGAGTTTTTGTTGAAGTAAACTATTTACGGCTTCTTTTTAATATTCTTAAGATAGGCAACAATCTTCCAGATATTTTCCTTACCCAGATTTTTTTCCCATGTCGGCATGCCGTTGGGCGTGCCGTACCATATTATGCGGAAGAGATCGTCGTCGGCATCGCCGTAGTTTGTCTCTCCATCGGTAAGGTCTGGCGCTTCAGGCCCTCCGGCCCCTGCCGGGCCGTGACACTGGCTGCACTTTATGGCAAAGAGCTTTAAGCCTTCTTCAATGGCCCCGGCTCTTCCATTAAGCGGGTTTGTGGCAGATATGATCAGTTCTTCGCCGCTTTCACTTGAAGCCTTTTCTTCTCCGGTACAGGCGCTAAGGAATATCCCCGTTAAAATGATGCTTGAAAGCGTAAGGCGGTATAAAAAAGGCTTGTTCATAGTAGTCCCTTAAGTTTTTTTGAAGTCCCGTAATATAGCAGATAAGGGCTAAGCAGTCTAGCATGCATGGCCAGTGTGTACGCTCATTTGGGGCCGCCAGATGCTTTTTTAATCTCTTAAGCGCACGGTCTTTGGCCCTTGTTTACCTCGAAGATGGCTCCAGGATAATAAAAATACCGTTTGTTCAAGCAGTGACAATCAATGCTTGCCAAGTTTGTCCCTTTTGTTATAGTCTGCAACATTGCTGTTTTATTTGAACAAGAACATTTGTCATTCCGGAGAGTAGGGTGCACAAAATTCTGTCAATAGATGATGAGGAAGCAATTGCTGATGTTATCATCAGGATACTTTCCCCGAAAGACGGTTACAATGTCTCAACTGCCCTGACCGGGCATGATGCCCTGCAAAAGTTTGATGAGTCAATCGACTTGGTCCTTCTCGATATAAACCTTCCAGATATTAACGGTATAGATCTTCTCAAAAAGGTTAAGCGCAAGAACAGTAATGTGCCTGTTGTGGTTATGACCGGCCAAAGTTCCGTTGAACTCGCTGTAAGAGCCATGAAGGAGGGGGCCGCCGATTTCATAGAAAAGCCCTTCAACTCATCGGAACTGAGGAAGACAGTAAGTGATGTGCTTAAGACAGGTAATGTTTTAAAACAAAGTGATTTCGGGATTGTAGGAGGCAGCAATAAAGTAAGGCAGACTATGGAGCTGATAGAGAAATTTGCCAGGTCAGACATATCCGTTCTGCTTCAGGGGGAGACAGGTTCGGGTAAGGAACTTTTTGCCAGGGCAATGCATGCCAGCAGTGAGCGCCGTGATGGCCCTTTTATTCCACTGGACTGCGCCACAATTTCTGAAAATCTTTTTGAGAGCGAACTTTTCGGTCATGAAAAGGGCTCCTTTACAGGCTCAACGGGCCAAAAGATCGGTAAATTCGAGCGGGCCGACGGAGGTACTCTGTTCATTGATGAGGTTGAAAACCTTACACCTGCCACTCAGGCAAAGCTGCTTCGCGTAATACAGGAAAAAGTGATAGAACGCGTAGGGGGTAATGCAGCAATAAAGGTGGATGTCAGGATCCTTGCCGCTGTCAATACAGACCTTATGGATCTTGTGAGGAGGGGGAAGTTCCGTTCTGACCTTTACTATCGTTTCAGTCAGGCTGTAATAGTCATTCCACCCTTAAGGGAGCGGAAGGAAGACATAGCGGAGCTGGTTCAATATTTTCTTAAGTCCTATGCCTCTGACTACTGTGAAGAAGGAAGCATCTCCGCTGAAGCCATGGGTATCCTGAAGACCTACCACTGGCCAGGAAATATTCGTGAGCTTGAAAATGTTATTCGTTCTGCAGCTATTTTAGGGGACGGCATCATAGAAACGGTGCACCTTCCCCAATACCTCAATGTTTACCAGTTTGCCTCTACGCCTCCTGCCGATTCAGTTGTATCTTATCCCCATATGTTTGATTTCAATGAAATTGTCAGCCGGGGATTCGAGGATGGCCGGCTGGATATTAAGGCAGTTGTAAGGGATTGGTCTGAAACTCTTGAACTTGAGCTTATCCGTAGAGTTATGGAAGGGTCTGATATGAAAATGGGGGAACTGGCCCGTTTCCTTGGTCTCGACCCCAAGACACTGCGCAGCAGGATCAAAAAACCTCGCACCTGATTTATGGGGGAATGACGCCCTCACAGCTAATGCCCTCCCCATTTTTTTAAACTGTTTTTTTACCCTCTTATTCTAAGAGGGTAAAAAAAAAGCCCCTGAGAGAGGGGCTTAAGATAAATAACTTTACTTTTTCAGGCTATGCTCTAAAACGGGATGTCGTCATCTTCAAAATCATCTCCACTACTGCGATCAGAGGAAGTTGAAGAGCCTGCTGAAGAGCTTGAAGCACCCGAAGGGCCGTTGGAATAGTCCTGATTTCCACCACCACCAGCCTGCCCAAGCATGGTCATAGTGCCGGCCACTATCTCTGTTGTGGAGCGTTTATTGCCGTCTTTATCATCCCAGTCCCTGGTCTGGAGACGCCCTTCAATGTAGACCTGCTTGCCCTTGTTCAGGTATTCTCCACATATTTCGCCCAGTTTGCCCCAGGCAACTATGCGGTGCCACTCTGTTTTTTCTTCGCGATTGCCGTCCTTTCCTTTCCATGATTCTGAGGTTGCAATACTGAAAGAGGCGACAGCCTGACCACTCTTTGTGTACCTTACTTCCGGGTCTCTGCCAAGGTTTCCTACTAGAATTACTTTGTTTACACCAGCCATATTAAAAACTCCATAATTGAGGTTTTACTACAAAATACCCATTTAAAAGAGAAAATTATATCAGGAATCTAGGTTGTGTCAACACCTTTGGATTCTATAAAAACGTCTGAATTTCCCTGATCCAATGGGAAACCTTGTGGAATATATTGATTGGTATCGTTTCGGCCGAAACCAGGCAAAACTAGTAATCCACATCGCTTTTCGACGCAATTAACACCACCTCTGATGTCCCTTCCACTTTCCCCATTGCCTTGGTAAGCTTCTCGGCTGTTGTATCTTCTTTCAGAGTAATATCATAGGTAAGCCTGAGAGATTCTCCATCGCCGGAAGGTTCAATATGCAGCATGTTTGAGCGTTTGCTGTGTTCATTGATCAATTCAAGGTAGGCTGAGCTGTCATAGTTTTGCCCAAAGGTAAAACGAAGGATAAATTCACTTTTATAGAGTGCACCGAAATTGAATTTATAAAGGGAAAGAGCAATCAATATAATAAATATAGCGCCAGTTAAAGCGAGAAAATAATTGGAAGTGCCCGATGCCATTCCTACAGCGAGCGCACCGAACACAAAAGCGGTATCGCGTGTATCTTTAACTACAGTCCTGAAACGAATAATTGATAGAGCACCCACCAGGGCAAAGGCCTTCGCGAGGCTTGAGCCTATGACCATCATCACAATCGCTACAATGACTGAAACAAACAAAATAGTTTGTGTGAAGGATTGAGAATAAGAAAGTCCCTTATGAGTGTAGCGATAGGCTATAGCTATAAAAAACCCTAGGATCGTGGCCAGTACAATATTGATCAACATCTCCTGGTAAGAATAACTTAGCATGTTGCCCGCTGCTGTCAGTAATTGATTTTCCATAAAAACTTCTCCCTTTAGCGTAATAAAATTTGATCAAGAATTCTTTAATTAGGGTCTTGAGCCAGCTCAAGAACCTCCATGGCTTCACATATCTTAGAGACCGATACTCTGCGTAATTCATAAGACTGTATAAGACGATGGAACCATGATGGTATATGCTGCCGAAACTTAACCTCCATAACAGTATAACCGGCAAGCATCTTACGGCGAGTTTCTGTAGGAGAAGGAAACACGCCTTTCGTAAGAGTGCTCTGCAAATGATTGTCAAAAGTAAGCCGGAATTCAGGATCAAACCTGCTGATGTATGGCCTGCGGCAATAATCTACCAAGGCAACTGGATACAACCTTTTGCGATACAACTCATATTCAAATTGTCGACCGACTTCACTCTCAGGCAAGGCTTTCAGTATTTTAGATATGAGTCCGTCTCCTTTTTCCTGAGCAAGGGGTCGTTCACCGTTTAACATTACACGATGTTTAAGTACAAGATTATTGTAACGACCCTTAATTTCCAAGAACTGAGGAGACGGTTTATTGATATCATTTGTGTAGGTCCTCACTCTGAATTTGGCTCGAGTATGGATCCCATCAACCTTGTCATAATAGCATGAATAATATGGATCATCAAAATAAAGGCTGCGAACTATATAGTAATGATCTTGCAGTGATGCAACATAGGGGTCAAATTCCATGAAATACTTTATTTCAGATTCAAGTTCACGCCGTAAATGTTCGGGCAACAGATACTTGAATTCAAAACGTGCAAAATGGAGCTTTGTACTAGTGGGTAACATTTTTGTAGCCTCTTCTGGAGGGGTCTGCTTTTATCCAGATATCTTTTTTAAATCCTTCCAGAGTGGCGATTTCTTCAGGAAAGCGCCAGAATTCGCCTTCCTTCGCCTTTTCTGGTTTCTCAGAGTCAACAGTTTTATCAATGGCTATACGCTTATTTCCCGCTTTGACTGTCCGATCATTAAAGCTGTCGTATATCTTTATAAGGGATTTTTTGTCGGCCTTGATCTCCTCCTTGTTGCCGGACAGGTGTCCTTTATAAAGAAATATTTTTCCTCCGCCCCCGTAACGCCAGTTTTTTTTATAAGCGTCAAGGGCCCGACCGTTTTCGCTTAAGTCTACATTGTACAGAACGGCAATTGAGCTATCCTTGGACTGGACGCCAACAAGATTCCCCTTTAGGCGGTTGTTAATAGCAACTAGTTGTGCCCCTTCACCGACGGAAACGCCTTTATCCCCGCTGTTCTCAATTATCGTATCAATAAGCACTGCTTTGCTGGTCATAAGATCTATGGCGTCATTCCCGCTATTAGTGAAGCGGCAATTTTCTATAGTCGTAGAACTCATATCAAGATCTAAGGCATCGGCATAAGCCTGAATAAATGTGCTTTCATTGAATTTGATATCAGAATAAACGGCATGCACCATATCATCTGTTGATTTGCTATTGCTGAATATTGAGTTGTTCACCCTAACTCCCAGCACATCATGTACTGAGAACATGGCAGAATATTCAAAAAGGTCATCTTTGAGACCACTTCCACCTTTAAAATTACAGTAACTCAAAACTGAATTATTGGCACCACGGCCCTTTAAAACGATAGCACCCCAAGGCTCTTGACTTTTTCCGGCAGGAAAGAAGCGGATTGGCTTTTCTGGCGTCCCTTCAGCAAAAAGTCGTTTGTGTAAAATCAGACTTGCACCGGGTTTTAATAATATAGTGGTGCCGGGTTTAATGATTAGTTCAGAGTTTACTTCTTGAACACTACTGATTTCTACTACCCCACTCCATATGATAGGTTTTGGCAGTGGTTCAGGATTGATCACATTGTTCATTGTCATGAATGAGCGTCTTTTTATTTCTCCTATATGCTGGGCCTGTTCAAAACCATTCCCCCCACGGTCTGCCTGCACTTCAATAAGTTTATTGCCTCTAGGTATCCCTTTTAAAAGAAGTTCATAATAGGTGGGTTGATTACCAGTCACATTAGATGACTGAGGCAGCAGATTGGTTGAGACTTGAATATTTGTACCATTTTGGGAAACCGCTCCAGAGATATCGACTTCTTTTTTTTGCCCATTGCGCCAGTATCTGATTTTTGCACTTACAGTATCCTGAAACGGGGCCAAATAGTTGATAGACAATTTATAAACTGGCCGCCGCCCGGTAATCAAAATCGATAGAACCTTGTTTGGCTTAGATTCAAAGTAAGAAACATTTCCATTCTTGCTCAAATATCCCTTGCGAACTTCAGTAAAAACCTTTTTAATGTTTTCTCTTAATTGCCTTATTGCTGTCATAACTTCTTGAGGGTCTCCAGCAAAGAAGCCTTGATTTTGCGTCATTGCAATTAGATTAGGATCATTGTAAATATAAGGCTCGATATCCTTTACAACCTGGCCGACTTCATTCAGGAAGATTTTATCCGACCCTGATTTAAAAAAATCTCTTATAGCTTGGTGCCGTGCGCGTAAAAAAGTGCCATTATTGTTCAGTGCCTTATGAAGGCGTGTCGACGAAACCGTCAAATCCATACCTTGACCTTCTTTTGGCAGCCAAAATGGTGCCCACCCATATGGATCCCAGACAATGGGGATAAAGTGACTTCGTGCCGGGTCATAATAAAGACGCCAGTTATGGTAGGGGTCATAATGCACTGAATGAGTTAATATTTCAAAGGCATTGAAACGTCCCCATGTATCCATGTTAAGGAAACTGCTAAACTTCTTTACTCCATCTTCCCGCTTCTTTTCATCCGGGGAATTAGATAAATTCAATAATTTGATGAAATGTTCCAGTGGTTTTCTGGACTCGGGAGGATAATGATTATTGACAGCTGCCTTAGCCCAAAGGGAGGGATGATCGAAAACTAGCCCTGTCGATCCCGTATAATAATCTTTCCCCATAAGTTCGCCTTTATATAGGTCCCCCGGCATTAGTTGGTTGTTTCGCAGGGTACTTTCGTTTAATTGTTCAACTAGAGTATATAAACCTTGCGACTTTCCGTTAATGGTAACATTTACCATCTCCACTCTTGGCGTAACCAGGCCCATTATTGAAGCTAATCTGTAGGAGAGAAATGTTCTTAATTGTTCCGTTGATTTAGGAGCTATAAGGTTAAATGAATGCATGCCTTCAAAAAGGCGACTTTTTTTCGTCTTTATTCGCAGTGATTTTTTATAGTAACCCCAATGGTAGACAAAATCCCCACGGTATTTGACCTTTACCTTTAATAACTTACCCTCACTGAAAAGCCGGCCTTTTACATATTTAAAGCCGGAATAGGGTAGGTTTGAGTTTAATGAGGCTAAATCCGGCTCAGGTATAAAAAGGTTTATCGTTCTTAGCCCTTCTTTAGCAGTATCATTTCGAAGCATCTTTTCAGTCACAGATGTCCGGAATTTGTTTTTTAGATGAACAAGCTCACTTTTTCCTAAAATCAGCAACTTTACAGGCATAGGTCCCGAATTATAGCGTAGCGCAAAGGTATAATAGCGGTCCAGAGTATTCCATGCCCAATAGATATAAATTATTGATATAGGCAAGGTGACAATCCAACTCCAGCGCCAATATTTTTTTGCCCGGACTTTCATTGTTTTCTTGCCAAAAAAGTTAATAACCTTCAATCTCCATCATCTTTGTATAATTGTCAGAAATTTTCTTTACATCTGGATATCTCGAATTAAGTTCTTTCAAAATCAGACGGCCTTCACTCTTTCGCCCTGGTATTCCGTACAATATTTGACCTTTTTTGAGCTTTGCAACAAGGTCTTTCTCATCAAACTCGATCCATTTGTCGGTCCAGTACACAGCATTATCATGTTCACCCTTGGCCATTGACATGTTAATCAATGAAAGGAAGGTTTGTCGTTTGATTGGTGAAAGGCGATCAAGTTTTTTGACAGACTCAAGTGTTACGATCAATCTGTCAAGCGATTGCTTTCTTTCTACAAGCGGCTTTTTCATAGCCCCGTTAAGCCTTTCTTTGTAGTGGTTCACATATTTTTGAACTGCCCATTCATCAAAAACACTGATTAACGAAGGTTTAAATAGCCATATGCTTATAGTGCAAAAAGCTAATAATGAGATTGATAACAAGAGGGTCAAATAAAGATTGGTCAGTGTTTTGATGGGATTTTTCATATATATGGCGATGATTAATTCATAATGTTCTTTGGTTTATATCTATTATGACCAAAGCCAACTTAACTTATTTACCCGGCAAATATTTAATAAGGTTAAGTAAACACTTGGTCTGACTCTTTAGCGCCTACTTGATTTATGGATGAACCTATCTGACTATTCAGGGATAAAACTGTCGAGTCTTTCTGAAATGCATTCGGCCCATTGAGAATTCATTTTTCCATTCGGGTGCCCCTCGCCCAATACAGTCATATCTTTTGTCATTGAAAAAGAGCAATCTACATAGGAAATATTATTGTACTCTAAAAAGCTTATATATTCTTTTTTGATTTTTTCTTCAGCTTGCAGGAGAGCTACAATGAATTTTGCACCATTAACTTTGCTTAGTTTGTCCATTTCTTGCACTAATTTTCCAGTCAAAAGTCTTCTGAATTGTTTCCGGTTTTTTGTTTTAAATTCCATAATCTGTTTCTCTGCAAAAGCGATCAAAGCTGATTTTTCTCTAAATGGAAGTTCGATATATTTTTCGGGCCGATTTCTAATCAGATTTTTATCTTTACCGGAAGTAACATAAGGCAAATAAATATTACCTTGTCTGGAATGTTTGGCTATCGGCTCAAGCCACGATGAATGCGCAATGTTCCTCATCTCATGAGTAACTATAAAGCCGTATATAACAAGCTTGGGAGATTTTAGATCGGGCATTATTTTCTCTAACATCAATAGTGACTGGTATGTTCCGTAGCCTGATGTTGCAAAATTTAGACTTTTTAGTGATGGATACCTCTTTTGCAGTTTCCATGGGAAAGTTTCGTGATCAGATATTGCCGCTCCCTGGGTAAATGAGCCCCCTACAAATATTAATTCTCCATTATAGTCTCCACCTGGTTTTCCTGTGTTTCTTGAATTATTCGGAAGAAAAGTCAGTTCAACTTTCTCTCCTGATGGATGGTAGGGTGGAAACTGATACTTTCCAGGTTTATTTCTCCATCCTAAAATTTGGTCAGGTTCATGAACTGTAGGTCTATTTAAATCAATACTAAAATATTTCCAAGGTTCAAATCCGGAAATCCTAAGTAATACTTCCGACGAGGCGATAAAAGTGAAAATGCTTATGCAAAGCAATACAGATATATAAAAAAGTTTTTTCATTGAAATTATCTAGTGGATTCAAGTCTGAAGTGCAACTTTAGTCATTAAACTATCCCCATAAGAAACATCAGTTTGAATAGTTGAACAAACAACACAACAAATAACGAAAATTCCCAGGGAAGTGTTCAATATTCTTTGGCATCGTTATTTTCTGGATGGTCATCATATCAAAGCATTAACTCTTTATCCAGTCTTCCTTCAAAGGATATAGCCAGTTGAGAGCTTGTCAGAGAGCAGTTATGGGTCGGCATTGTCCATTTCTTGCCGGCATTTTGAATGCCCATATATATAAATTTAAGCAGGCTGCCCTGGCTCGGGAGAGCAGCTTTTATCTTTGTCCGTTCCAGAATATTTCAATAGCCTCAAATATACCGGCATGTGTTTCTTCAAGAGGCGGTCACAAAACTCGCTTCGCTCAAACGGTTTGTGAGCTTACGCCTCAGGCAATTGCTTCATTTAACTGCGTTTTAAGGGGGAGGAAAGGCAAATAAAACCCTTGCTGGGTTTAATCAAGGCAGCTTACTCAGGCGTGGACCCCATACACTTATTTTTTCCGATTTTTAGAGGAGGAGTGTTTCTTCGCAGGTGCAGCGTCATTGCCACTCCTCTGCCTTCCCCTGCCGCCCGTGGCCCCTTTTGCTTTGCCCGCGCCCTGCTTCTTGCCGCGATCGCGTTTTTGTTCGTCGCCGCCTCGACCCTCTTTATCTCGCCCCTGCTTCGGCTTTTTTGGCCTCTTCGGCTTCTTCTTTAATTCCCTCAACTGGGTCAAGGGGACACTGTGACTTGGTATAAAACCGGTCTCAACCTCGCGTACCAGAGTCTGGCGGAGCAGGGTCTCAATGCCTGAGAGAAGCTTGGCCTCATCGGCACTGACCAGAGAGATAGCCTCCCCCTTTAACCCGGCACGACCGGTACGGCCTATGCGGTGAATATAGTTTTCAGGTGCTTTGGGCAGATCGAAATTGATAACCTGGGGCAGTTCATTTATGTCGATGCCGCGTGCGGCAATGTCGGTGGCGATGAGGACACGCAGCTTGCTTGCCTTAAAGTCGGCAAGGGTGCGCATGCGTACTCCCTGACTCTTGTCACCGTGGATCGCAGCAGCAGATATACCGTCGCCCTGCAGTTTCTGAACGAGTCGGTCGGCCCCCTTCCTGGTGCGGGTGAAGACAAGCACCCGGTCCCAGTTCTTGTTGCGGATCAGGTGACTGAGAAGGGCTGGTTTCTTGCCCTTGTCCACCTCATAGGCCGACTGCTTAATGCTCTTTGCAGCGGTATTTCGCGGGCTCACCTCTATCTTCATCGGTTTTTTTAGCAGTCCCCCGGTGAGCTTGCGTATGTCGCGGGAAAAGGTGGCCGAGAAGAGCAGGTTCTGGCGCTTTTTTGGAAGCAGGGCGAGGATCTTGCTGATATCCTGGCTAAAGCCCATGTCGAGCATCCGGTCTGCCTCATCAAGCACCAGTATCTCCATCTGTGAGAACTTCACTGCATTCTGATTGAAAAGGTCAAGTAAGCGGCCCGGCGTGGCCAGCAGGACATCGACTCCGCCGCGCAGTTTCATCATCTGCGGATTGATCTTAACCCCGCCGAAGACGACGGCAGATTTTAGTGGAAGATGTCTGGCATAGGATGTAACGCTTTCTGCAAGCTGCACCGCCAGCTCGCGCGTTGGCGTCAGCACCAGGGCGCGTATGTGGTTCGGTTTGACCCTTGATTTATCCCATCCAGATGATCCGCTGGCGAGGCCTTGCAGGAGCGGAAGGGTAAAGCTGGCAGTCTTGCCAGTGCCGGTCTGCGCCGCGGCCATGACATCTCTGCCGGAGAGAATAGCAGGGATCGCCTTGACCTGGATCGGGGTAGGAGTGGAATAGCCTGCTTCATCGATAGCACGAAGAAGGGGTTTTGAAAGTCCTAGAGAGGAGAATGACATAGGCTGCTTGCTCGATAAATTGTAAGTTGAGGGGGGATTATACCCGGAATGAACTTTAGACTCAAAAGATATGTTTTTGTGAAATTGAGTGGCAGGTCACGATTTTAAACTATTGATTTTAATACACCTTAAATATTATATAAACTCAACACATAAAGCGGGATATTAATATTTCAAAATAGAACCGGTTTGCAATTAAAAGGTTTTTAAAACAAGGATTTGCCATGGCAAGATGTAGTCAACGATAGAATATATATTATGAAAAAACGGCATGGTCTCCACCCCAAGCTTGAAATTCCTGCCTGCTAAATCACACTTTAAAACTCATTGCAAACATATTTTCCTTTCTATTTATTGCACGTCTACCGGTATAAATTCTACTAATATTAAAAAAATGGATCTTTACGCCTCTGTGGGGAAGAGTCTTGTCTTTTGTTTGACCTGTGACTTAGAGGTGATATAATATCAATGCAAGTTTGTTAAGGAGGGCTTATGAAAGAAATAAGGAAAATACTATATCCCACTGATTTTTCGCAGGGTGCTGATGAAGTGCTGTCATATGCAATTTCTGTGGCGGAAAAGTACGGTGCTAAGATAGATCTGCTTCATGTAGTTCATCAGATCGCTGACATGACAAATTTCTACGTCCCCCATATGTCCTTCGATGTGATTGAAAAGGAAATGGAAGATGCAGCCAGGGCAAATCTTGAGAAGGTGTGCAGTGAGAAGCTGGAAGGTAAGATCGCTTACAGCATTTGTATCAGAAAAGGTATCCCATATAGGGAAATAATCTCTGCTTCTGAGGAGGGAGGGTCGGATATAATAGTGATGGGGACCCATGGATATACGGCAATAGATCATGTGCTCTTTGGAAGTACGGCTGAAAAAGTTGTTCGAAACTCAAAGGTGCCGGTGCTTACAGTGAGACCAAAAACAGTTTAAACAGGTCATACTGGCAGACTGGAGAAAGGAGTGAAAATGGGAAAAGAAGAAGAAAAAGACAAGGACAGGGCATGGTTTCTGGAAAAAGAACTGCAAAATCTAAAAGAATATCATGGTGATGAACGAAAGGTAGAACATGTAGATTGGAAGGAGAGCGAAAAAGCTAGTGAACGGCAGGAGAGGGAACATCAAAAGAATTATTCCAAAGAAAGGGCCAGGAATGAGGGTGGCGTGGAGCACCATAATCGTGCTGATGTGAAGATAGGTGGTGTAAGAGGGAAGCCGCATCCTGCAAGCAAAATGGACAGGAAGGGAAGGATGAAAAAATCATAAGCTTTTCATGATTAACAATAAAAAGGGGCTGCCTAATGGTTGCCCCTTTTTTCTTGATATGAAAACTTAAAGAGTGGTATCCTTTCCTTTATTTTACAGATATTTACGAAGAAATTAGTGGAGAATGTTATCAAGGGAATGCTGAAAAAAAATAATTCGTGTGTGGTGCTTTTGCTCTTGGCGTATGTACTGATTTCCGCTCAGCCATGCTTAGCTGAAGAGGATGCCTTGCAGGGGAATATCGAAGTAGCCAGAGGACTTTTTAAAGACGGACTTTACGATCTGGCAGCTAAGGAGTTTAATGCTCTTCGCGATAATAAAGATACGGACCAGTGTGAGGTCAACCTATATCTGTCCAAGGCTTATTTTTCCTTGGAGAACTATCCCTCGATTCCAAAGCTTATGGACGTATTCTTTGATGATGGCTGTTCTTTTGATATGCAGGAAGAGGCCTACTATATAAGCGGCAATGTATATTTAAAGCTTGGTGACAGGGGGAAAGCAAGAGAACGCTTTGAAAAAATAAGGGACTTGTATCCTGAGTCAGAACACATCGCGGAAGTAGATGCAAGTCTGAGTGAAATAATATACCAGGAAGGAATACAGTTTTTTAATGAAAGGAAATATTCAAAGGCTCTGGACAACTTTGAAAAAGTACAAAAACTAAAATCAGATATCTCCTCATCTCCTGATCTTTCTGTAAGGATAGCTGACTCTCTATTCCATCTCGCCAAATTTAAAAAATCTTCAAAAGTTTATGGCGATGCCCTTAAGCTCCTTCCCGATGGTGAAGAAAAAGGCCGTATCCTCTATCAGCTGTCCTATATAGATTTTAATATGGGCAATTATGATAGCGCCGCTACAGCTATGATCAGTTTTATCGAGAAAACCCCTGACCACCCCTTGCTTTCATCTGCCCATAGCCTTGTTTCATGGGCCTTGTATAAAGATGACAGGTATGAAGAAAGCCTTAGCTACTTCAATATGCTCAGAAAGGGTGAAAAGGAGACCCTAAGCATTGAGGCATATGATCTGATGGGAATAAGCTCAAGGCTTATCTTTCTCGGAGAGTATATAGAGGCGATGGGGATGCTTGAGGAAGGGCTGAAGCGTTTCGGTGAAGACCCGCTAAAGGGTGACCTCCTTTTAGTTTTAGCTGAGGCCTACCAAAGGGCTGAATATGACTATATGGAGCAGGAGACTTACCGTGAGATAATAAAGCGCTACCCTTCTTCAAGAGCTGCTCGTAAAAGTCTTTTTGCCCTGGGCCTCATCAATTTCAGCAAGTCTGTTTACAAAGAGTCTGCAGTAAATTTCAGGGCATTTGTCGAAAAAAACTCTCTCGTGGATATGGCAGATGAGGCCATTTACTACCTTGGGGAGTCTCTATTCAGGATGGGACAGATGGCGGATGCAAAGGAGCAGTTTGTCCTTCTCTCTACGAACTTCAAAACCTCTAAATACTTTTTTGAAGCCACAGTAAGACTGGCTGATATAGCCTCCATATCCGGGCAGCACATGGAGGCTGGCAAGGGCTACCTATCCATATTGAAATCATTTGACCAAAATGAGAAAGAGGTACTCTGGAAAGGCGCCCAATCTTTTAAAAAAGGGGGCGACCTGAAATCTGCCCTGAAGCTTTATAAAAACTATATAAGGCAATACCCTGACAGCCCTGAAGCAAAGGTCGCGGCACTTGTGATGGCAGAGATGAGATTTTTGACAGGCGACTATGATAAGGGAATAAAGCTCCTTAAGGGCCTTATTAAAACGGGCAAAAAAGACCCCTCCTATCCAACTATTGCCCTGAAACTGGCAAGAGGATATATTCAGACAGGCAATATACCAGATGCCATATCTACCCTTAAGATAATCATAGAAGAATACCCAGACAGCTCCGAAGCGGCTCCGGCCTATTACCTGAAGGCTTGGTCTGCTGAAAGATCAGGACTCCTTGAAAAGGCCAATAACGACTATGCCGAGTTTATTAAGAAATTTCCGGATTCTCCCCTGCAGGAAGAGCTTATGTGGCAGCTTGGAAAAAACCAGTTGTCTTTGGGGGAATATAAAAATGCTCTGAAGACTTTCAAGCGTTTTACAAAGACCTTCCCTTCAAGCTACCGTGACGGTGAGTCAATGCAGGGGAAATGCTACTCCGCCATGGGTGAATTTAAAAAAGCCCTGGAGGTTTCTACCACATTCTCAGAGATGAATCCCGGCAGAACAATAGACATAAAAAAGTATTATGAAGAGGCAATGGCCTTATTTGATGTAGGCAGTTATGGTGATGCAGTAAAGGTAGCTAAAAGGCTTTTTGAAAAGTTCCCGGGTCACCAACTTTCTGCCAAGCTGATGATAATGGCAGCTGAAGTCGCATTTAAAGATGCTTATATGGAAGAGGCCTCCAGTCATTATCTGTCTGCCGCAGGAGTGCTGACCGAATCCAGTCTGAAGAACCTTGCACGTTTTCGCCTTGGGAAAATTGCC
This sequence comes from Pseudomonadota bacterium, assembly GCA_015222755.1. Taxonomy (GTDB): domain Bacteria; phylum Desulfobacterota; class JADFVX01; order JADFVX01; family JADFVX01; genus JADFVX01. Next base: position 15,535 of record JADFVX010000076.1, read on the forward strand.
TCCTTGCAGAAAGATTACCGGGGTGCACTTGTAGAACTTGAACAAATAGCAGAGCATGAGGCTGACAATGAGGATAAAAAGCTCGGCATAGAGGAGTTTATAGATCCCAAACTCATGATGGCAAAGAGTCTGTTTCTAAAGGGAGAGGCGGCCTTTGCTCTCAGTATGAATGAAAAGGGCCTGGAAAGCTTCAAGCGCCTTGCTGAAGAATATTCCACTGTTGGAGGGATTGACAGGGAATGGTTGAAGGTGGGACTTACATTTCAGCAGTACAAGGAGTATGATGCGGCAGTCAAGGTGCTTAGGACGCTTATTGCCGCTACAGAAAGTACTGAGATCAAGGCGGAGGCCCAATACTGGATAGGTGAGTCCTTCCAGTATCAGGGTCGTCATGAAGAAGCTGTAGTGGAATACCTCAAAGTGACCTATCTTTACCCGACAGAAGGTATGTGGGCACTAACATCGCGCTACATGGCAGCCCAGGTCTACCAGAAAATGGGTGGCTACAAAGAGGCTGTTAGGCTCTATGAAAAAGTGGCCAGGGAAAGTGGAGATAAAAGAAAAAGCGAGTATGCCCGTAAAAGGATAGAGGAACTGACTGCAAAGATAGCTGACATTCCCGGTAATGACAATAAGGAAGATTGATTTATGAAAGAGATATTTACAAAAGATCTGAAGGAAAACGATAGTTTCAACACCGTTTTCCTTGTATCTAATAAGAACCTGTCGGCAGGCAAGACTGGCAAGTCATACATAGCAGTGAGCCTGATGGACAAAACCGGAAGCATAGAGGGACGTGTATGGGACAATGCCGAGCATTTTGCAGGCCTCTTCAATGCCGAGGACTTTGTCCGGGTGAAGGGTTCTGTATCTGCCTACATGGGTAAATTGCAGGTGAAGGTGACAAGTATAAGCCGAACTGATGACAATGATGTTGATGTAGAGGATTTTCTCCCTACGGCCAGGCGCCCTCTAGAGGAGATGTTTGAAGAGCTCATAGATATCGCAGGAACAATGAAAGACAGCTACCTGAAGCAGCTTGTTCTGGATATCTTTTCAGATGCGAAGATAGCAGATGATTATAAGCATGCACCGGCAGCCAAGGGCATGCACCATGTATACATAGGTGGTCTGCTGGAGCACTCCCTGTCGCTTTGCAAGCTTATAGAGAAGATTTGTGCTCACTATGAAGGGGTAAATCAGGACCTGATAACGACGGGTGCAATACTTCACGATGTTGGTAAAACTCGGGAGCTTTCCTACAGCCGCTCATTTGGCTATACCGATGAAGGGCGGCTACTGGGACATATCACTATCGGCGTGGAGATGGTAGACGAAAAGATAAGGGCCATAGATGGCTTCCCGGCTGAACTTGCCATGCTGGTCAAACATATGATCCTGAGCCATCACGGCGTATACGAGTATGGTTCGCCCAAGCGCCCCAAAACAGTGGAGGCGACGATCCTGAGCTATCTTGACGACCTTGATGCCAAGGTAAACAGCCTTCAGACACTCATTGAATCAGAGGCGGGAAGCGATTCCAGCTGGACCGGATACCACCGTCTTTATGAGCGTTATATCTATAAGCGTAATTGTTTGCCTCAGAATGAAGTGGACAAAACTCCGAAGAAAGAAACTTCCAATAAGGCAGATGATGTAAGCCCTCCAGAGGATAAAGACACACGAAAAGGGCAGACAGCGATGTTTTGAGTTTGTTTAGTCCACAGCGGAAAGAACTTGGCCAATAAGATCTTTTTAGAGGCAATACCTGAAAAACTAAATTGCCTAAGAGTTTCTACTTTTATATGATGACTTGCATTGGCAATGTTATTTGTATTAAACTTCATTTGCGCTGACTAAAGCTATGGACATATTGTGGACATCCCACGATGTGGGTATCCGGTAGATATTGGCAAGTCAAACCGGCACCGAAAAATGGTTTTTACAGGAAACACTTTAAGAGCATCTTGATGCTGGAGAGGCTTTTATAAATTAAACAGAGGTATAGTTATGGATATAGCAAGCTTTAATCAGATTTTAGAGATCGCCTTCGAGAAGAAAGTTTCTGATGTACACTTCGAGGTAGACAGTCCTCCTTTTTTCAGGGCGAGAGGTAAACTCGTCCGCTCCAAGCTCGAAAAATTGACCAAAAAAGATACCAAGTTTATAGCTTCAACTATCATGGAGCATAACCACAAGATTCTTCCTGATGATTTCAAGGAGTTCGATACATCCTATGCACTTGATAACGGTGGTCGTTTTCGCGTGAGTGTATTCCGTCAAAAGGGCAGCACCGGCATAGTTATGCGTGTCATTCCCCCTCATATCGGCAAATTTCAGGATCTTCGTCTTCCTGCCGTACTTGGAGAGATTGTAAAAGCTCCAAATGGCTTGATACTTGTTACAGGGCCGACTGGTAACGGTAAATCAACAACTATGGCTTCAATGCTGGGATGTATTAATGAAAATTTTAATTATAATGTGATTACTATTGAAGATCCTATTGAATATATTTTTAAATCTGATAAAAGTTGCATAATCCAGCGTGAAGTCGGTGTAGATACAGAGAGTTTTAGTGCCGCTTTAAAAGCTGCCCTGAGGATGGACCCTGATGTCATCATGGTTGGTGAGATGCGAGACCTTGAGACCATCGACGCATGTATAAAGGCAGCTGAAACGGGGCATCTTGTTCTTTCTACACTCCATACTCAAAACGCATCATCTACGATTAATCGGATTGTAAGCCATTTTCCGCCGGACTCCCAAACAATAGTAAGGCAACGTCTGGCTGACATACTAGTGGCTACAGTGTCACTGCGACTAGTTAAGGACAAAACGGGGGAGCAACTGGTTCCGGTTGTCGAGGTTATGAGAACTACAACGACTATACAGGCCTGTATAAGAGATGGACGCCTTGATGAGATGGAAAAACACATTGAGAACGGGCGTGATCAGTACCATATGCAGACCATGGATCAGCACTTACTTCACCTTTGCAAGAAAAACATTATTTCCCTCAATGAGGCAAAAAGAGTATCACATTCTACAGATCTGGAGCGTAAGCTGACCTTTACTTAATATTTATAAAGGGTCTCTGCGATGTATAATGCTGGATTTGATCCGGCATACGGGTATTTGATGGTGGATATTCACCTTTACCCTGAGATGCTTTGTCATTTTTTTGAGTGCAGTGATTGAAAACGTAGAAGATTTACATGGTCGCTAAAGTACTGGCTAGCTGCTTGTGGGCTGGGGTTTTGTGACAATATCGACATGCAGCGGAAATCGCCTGCTATTTTGATATTGATGAGGTAGTGGCTAAAATTCAATTTCCTTCATACGTTTTTCTATAGTTGTTCTTACCTGTTCGGTGAGTGTTTTCCTGTTTGAAGGTAATACTCCTTTTGTCTCGATCGCTTCATCTATTATTACTGTTATTTTCCCAGGTCTTTTAGCAAAGGCATTTTTACGCCAGAGGCTACCTGCGTTATGGGCAACAGGTACTACAGGCACGCCGTTATTTATGGCCAGGCCGACTCCTCCCGGGTTGAATGTTCCCATCTCTCCAGGCGTAATGCGCGTACCCTCGGGAAATATGACCATGCTATAGCCTGATTCCAGTATCTTTTTGCCTTCCCTGTTGATCTGCTTGATGGCACTGCTTCCTGCCTTCCTGTCTATTCCTACATGACCCAGTGCCTTAAGGCACCAGCCGAATATGGGTATATACATCAATTCTCTTTTAAGTACCCACATAAAGGGCGGTAAGATGGTAGGAAAGGCTACAGTTTCCCATGCACTCTGGTGTTTTGCTAGATAGACCACCGGACCTTCGGGTTTTTTGCCCTTAAACCGGACCTCGTATGTTATCCCGCATATTAGTCTAAGCATGAACAGATTTGTCTGGCTCCAAGCCCGGCCTATCCTATTTCCAAACTTTAGGCCGAGGGGCCTAAGGATTAGAACTAAGGTAGACAGGGTGAAAGTGTTTAGCCAGAAGAGTAAGTTGAATATGAGGGATCGTAGTGTGAGCAATCAGGGTCTCCCTTGGGATTTAAAGGTAATTTAAAGGTATTTCCCACTAATGTCAACTGCCTCGTCGATGTTTGGCCTATACTCCGCAGGCCTTTTTCTTGAAAATATTATACTTATAATATAAGATGTATCGCATTATTAATGCATTAAGGGAATATTAGTACACTTACTATGGCACTACAAAAAATACAACTCTATGACACCACACTGCGCGACGGTACACAGGCTGAGGGCGTCTCTTTCTCAGCGGAAGACAAGGTCAGGATAACCCAAAAGATAGACGAACTGGGGCTGGGTTTTGTAGAGGGCGGCTGGCCGGGTTCCAATCCCAAGGATATGGAGTTTTTTGAAAAAGTGCGTGGCATCACTTTCGACAATGTAAAGATCACAGCCTTCGGCAGTACCAGAAGGGCGGGGCTTAAGCCTGAGGATGACCCCAACCTTAAAGCTCTTCTGGATTCAGGGGTTGAAGTCGCAACCATATTCGGTAAAAGCTGGGACCTGCATGTTAGAGAGGCGCTCAAGATATCCTTTGAGGAAAACCTTGATCTTATCAGCTCTTCAGTTTGCTACCTGAAAGAAAGAATGGGCCAAGTCTTTTATGATGCCGAGCATTTTTTCGACGGCTACAATGCAAACCCTGAATATGCCATCAAAACTCTTCAGTCGGCAAGGGAAGGGGGGGCTGATTGCCTTGTCCTCTGCGATACAAACGGTGGTATGCTGCCCGGGCAGGTTGAGGCCATAGTCAGGGATGTAATCTCCAGGCTTGACGGGCCAGTAGGCATCCATACACATAATGATTCTGATCTTGCAGTTGCAAATTCACTTGCGGCAGTTGAGGCGGGGGTTGTTCATGTACAGGGCACTATCAACGGCATCGGTGAGCGCTGCGGCAATGCAAATCTTTGTTCTATTATTCCCAATCTACAGCTTAAAATGGGCCTTGAGTGTCTGCCCTCAGATCAGCTTGCGAAGCTCCGCGAGGTCTCGCGCTATGTAGTCGAATTGGCGAACCTGCGCCATAACCGTCACCAGCCCTATGTGGGTAATGCTGCCTTTGCGCACAAGGGCGGTATTCATGTCAATGCAGTACTTAAAAATAGTGATACATACGAGCATATAAAGCCCGAACTTGTTGGCAACCACCAGCGTGTGTTGGTATCCGATCTTTCAGGCAGGGCCAATATCCTCTATAAAGCCAAAGAATTTGGGATAGATACGGATAGCAAAGACCCTGTTGTGCTGGAGATACTTGAAAAGCTCAAAGATTATGAGAATAAGGGCTTTCAGTATGAGGGTGCAGAGGCATCCTTTGAGTTGCTAATGCGAAGGGCGGCTGGTAAAGAGCCCAAGTTTTTTGATCTCATCGGCTTTAGGGTTATAGATGAAAAGCGTCAGGAAGATGAACCTCCAGTAGCTGAAGCTACGATCATGATAAGGGTCGGTGGGCATGTGGAACATACGGCATCTGTTGGTAATGGTCCCATAAATGCCCTCGATAATGCACTTAGGAAGGCACTGGAGAAGTTTTTCCCGGAACTTAAAGATGTATCTCTGCTGGATTTCAAGGTGCGTGTTCTTACAGGTGGGGAGGGGACGTCCGTATCGGTTCGTGTTCTCATAGAGTCTGGCGATGGCAGAGAAAAATGGGGTACCGTTGGTGTCTCCCACAATGTGATAGAAGCCTCCTGGCAGGCGCTGGTGGACAGCATAAACTACAAGCTCCTCCGAGAGGAGTTAAAAAGAGAGGGCAATGCATAGATGGGCAAGGAGCTTATCATCCTTTTTCTAGCCCTTTCTCTCTTCTCAATTGAAATATCCAAAAGTTATCCCAGGGCCCCACTTCATATTCAGCCCGGTGACAAGATTGATTATGCTGAACTTGTATTAGGCGGAAAGGGCATAGTTCGTCCCCTTAACAAGTTCCCTGTTTCACTAAGGCCTGGAGATAGATTTACCCTCAATGAGGATGGAAGTAGTGAGGTGGGTCGTATGGCTGGCGGGCACCTGATACTTTTTGGCATTCCTGTTGATATAAACAGCGCCAGCTTGGAAGATCTCACAGCTCTTTCAGGGATAGGCAGAAAAAAGGCCCGTCAGATTATCAACTACAGGGAGAGTTCCGGTGGTTTTAAGTCGGTTGAAGATCTCGAGAAAGTCTCTGGGATTGGCAGGAAGACCCTTGATAAAATAGCTTCTTACCTTACAATATAGCGTTGATGGTGGGGGATGGAAGGAAGCTAGGTCAGCAAAAGTTTGTTTCTCAATACAAGCATCTCAAAGGCTATAGAGATCTTTTGCGCAAGCTTTTGTATGCGTAACACCTCATCTTTAAGTGAAAGTTGCCCTTCCTCGAGATAAATAGCACAGACAACTTTTTCTTTCATTATTATAGGTACAACAAGAACTAGAGGCGGGGGCTTTGTGTCGCCCATAGTTTTTAAAATAATGATATTTCCAGGTGTATTAAGGGGAGGGCCAAGGTAATATTTCTTTTCGTCGACAACTGTACTGAATACTGAAGGTTCATTCAAGGGCACCTTAAACTGTGATACATTGGCGATATGTTCATGGTCGGAAGTACCTGTCCAGCCTATTGCAAATTGGCCTTTAATTATAACAAAAAGGGTCTTTTTGAACTGTGGACCGAGATAATCGGTAATACATGCACTCATTTCATCTCTATTTTTTGAATCTGCCAGTTTTAGGTAGAGCTCATCTACAGAGTATTCTTTTATAGCATTTTCCAATTCAAAATGTGGTTCGGGCCGGGAACTATCACTTACTGCTTCAGGGATTGCATCTTTATTGAAATCTATAAAGTCAGTCATCTCAGGAATTGATGACTTTTCCTTAGTCTTAGAGGGTTCTGCTCCTTTCCCCCCATTTTGTCCCTTCTCGCCGCGTTCCATCATATGGATGTAGCGCACATCCCTCGGGATATCGTAATATCTCTCCATTGCGAGTATCAGGTCGATTTCAGGAGCTATGACTGTCTTGATAGCCTTGCTTGTTATGAAACGGAGTTCATCAAAACTGTTCAGGTTTGAAGGGTCTGCTGTTACTATGGTAAGCCCTGACTTGTCAACACTAATGGGTACCACCTTGTATTTTTCAACTACATTTTTTGATAGTATGCTTATTGTGCTCTCGGGAATTGCCATCAGGTCATCCCTGCTGACAGAGGGAACACCAAGCTTTTTACTCAGAGTATTGGCTATAGTCTGTTCGTCAACAAAGTTCAACTCGACCAGGTTTGTTCCGAGTTTCCCTCCAAACATAACCTGTGTCTTTAAGGCCTCTTCAAGTTGATCGCTTGTTATCACATTACTTTGGACCAACATCTCCCCTAACCTGAGCACCATAAATATCCCCTGAGTTTCATATTTTTGCAGTTTGTGTTATAAAATGCACTGATCTTGACTTACTTGCCGATTAAATCTATCATTTTCGACGAATAATATATCATATTATTCCAATTTACAATGTTTATTAAGTATATAACCGACCCCTTTATATAAAGCTCTGGGAAGGGTAATGATTCCCAGTTGAAGATATGTCTGAAAACAGAAAAATTATTAGTAGTGCAGGGCTTGTAGGCAGTTTTACCACACTTAGCCGCATCTTTGGTCTTGTCCGGGATATGGTGATAGCCCGTTTTTTCGGTGCTTCTATGGCTACAGACGCCTTCTTTGTCGCCTTCCGTATTCCTAACATCTTGCGCCGACTCTTTGCAGAAGGGGCCCTTACCGTCTCCTTTATCCCTGTATTGAAGGAGGCGCAGGTCAAGGAGGGGCATGCCGAGGCGAAGCGCATAAGCGACATCGTTTTCACCTTCCTCACTATAATACTTGCCTTTGTTGTCATCACCGGGATCCTCCTCGCACCAATTATAGTCAAACTTATAGCCCCGGGATTTACATCGCCCGACAAGTACGAGCTTACCGTCTATCTTACAAGGATCATATTCCCCTACATCTTCCTCATCTGCATTGTCGCATTTGCCATGGGGGTATTGAATTCTGTTGGCAGGTTTGCAGCGCCTGCAGCGGCCCCTGTGCTGCTTAATATCTCCATAATATTTTCGGCCATTGCTTTGTCACCTCTTTTTGACCAGCCCGTTGTAGCTCTTTCAGTAGGTGTTCTGGCAGGCGGTGTCTTGCAGGTCTTACTTCAGATCCCTTCCATGAAAAAGGAGGGTTATCTGCCGTCCATAAGTTTTGACTTCAAGCACCCCGCCTTGAAGAAGCTGTTGCTCTTAATGGCACCTGCTCTATTCGGGATAGCTGTATACCAGCTGAATATTTTTGTATCCACCATTATAGCCTCATTCCTGCCGGAAGGGAGTGTCTCCTATCTCTACTATGCCGACCGCTTTTTTCAATTGCCACTTGGTATATTTGTAATTTCACTGGCTACGGCCATATTGCCTACCATGTCGGACCAGGTCGCATCAAACAGACTTGAGGATATGCGCGATTCTCTGGCTTTTTCCATAAAGGTCATATTCTTCGTGACCCTTCCTGCCGCAGCTGGTCTTTATGCCGTAAGCATACCTGTATTCAGCCTCTTCTTTCAGCGGGGCGAGTTTGACTATTCCACGACCGTCAAGACTGCACAGGCACTGCAGTTCTATGCTGTCGGTTTGTGGGCTATAGGCGGGGTGAAGATAATAGTCCCGGCTTTTTATGCCATGCAGGACATGAAGACACCCGTCAAGGCGGCCTTTTTTGCCTTTATAGCCAACATCGTTCTCTCTCTTCTTCTCATGGGGCCTTTGCAGCACGGTGGCCTTGCCCTGGCAACCTCTTTGTCGTCCCTCCTGAACTTCGTATTGCTTCTGCTAATAATACGTAAACGGGTCGGTGCAATTGTAGACAGATCGCTTGTACTGTCCTTTATGCGATCCTTGATTGCATCTGTAATTGTTGCTGTAATAGCAGGTTTTATATGCAGTATGGGTAATTGGGAAGTGGATGGTATGACAATAGATAAGGTGGCTGTTCTCTCTGCCGCTATTGGGGCAGGGATGCTAAGCTATTTTCTCTTTTCCTTTCTTTTCCGCAGTGAGGAGATGACCTATATCCTGAATGTAATAAAGACGAAGGTGAGAGGCAGGCTTGCCAAGGATTAGTTTTTCGACAAAGGACGGCCTTGGAGAGCTGTCCTTTAATGCCAAAGGCGTAAGTTCAGTCGAACTGCCGGAAGTGGGGCGCTTGCCTGGCGATGAAAAGATCGACCATCTGCCGGGGATGGAAAATGCTGCTTTGGCGGCAGAACTTTTGAGGCAATATTTTAAGGGGGAGCCAGTTTATTTTGATGATGTCAAGGTTGACCTCTCAGGGCATTCTCCTTTTTTTAATGAGGTATGCGAGCAGGTCAGGTCTATTCCTGTGGGACAGGTTATGAGCTATGCTAAGGTGGCCTCGCTGATTGGAAAAAGGGGTAGCGCAAGGGCAGTGGGGCGTGTAATGGCAAATAACCCTGTGCCTATTATTGTGCCCTGTCACCGCGTGGTTGCAGCCGATGGCAGGCTGACGGGTTATTCAGCTGCTGGGGGCTTGGAGACAAAGGCGGCGCTTTTGAGTATGGAGGGTGTGGAGTTAAGGGAAGAGGGCAGGGTGGTGCTGTAATATTTATATTTAATTCAACTACACTCCTGCTATCAAACGAATTTTATGTTGGGATGATTTGAGGGTTTTGTTTTGAAAGTGAAGACCTAACCTATCCATATCCCTTCAAGACGGACACGCATTCCATCACCCCTTTTAGCCAAGACATTAACCAAGCCCGAATGTCTCGACTGCAGCATGCAGTACCTTGGCAGGAAGTAGTAACGCCTTCCCACTTGAATCTTTTCCCTTGAATGTCGAACGACACCCTCATAGGCGGTGGGTGTATAGTCCCCGATGTTGATCCCCTTCTCCCTTGCCGGAATCGGCCCCACTATGCACCAGACGATGGTTCCGTTGAAGTAGTCAGGCTCTTCCATAACTACGCCGCAGTGGGTTACCGGACAGCCCGTCGATGTGGGACGTCCAAAGAGGATATCACCCTTTTTGATTCCCAGCTTCTCCACATTTGCCGGATTAAATGGCAAGATTGTTTCCCTCGGCCCGGGGTCGCCGGGAATCCTATCCAGTATGAGGTCATATGGCCTGTCCAGGATATCCATCCAGGTAATGTCCTCTTCCCTCAGCTCCGGTGCCTCAGGGACCACCTTCCCCTCCCCTATAAATATACATCTCTTCAGGGCATCAGGTTCCTCCATCAGGAGTTCAGCGAATTCCTCGCAGGTGGGAAATCCACACTGGCCGCAGTTCTTGTCCGGGAGTCTTTCTGTCAGCTCTGTTAGATCTTCGCCTCCCTCCTTGCGCAGGTCTTCTATTATCTCTCTTATATCCTTCACTACTCTCCCCTATAGAAGAGGTCAGAGTCCAGGCTTCTCACGACCCCGAAGTGTTTATCCCAACCGAGCTCCTTCTTGCCTACGCAGATGGTACATACACCCATTGGCGGGTTCCCTCTGAGCACAAAGGGGCTCTTCAGTTCATCGGCATTCTCCATCCTCCTGACAAGGTTATCTATGTTGATTCCGTGCAGGGCGTCCGTCTCTATAATGGCCACCTTTGATGACTCCATGATGTTTGCCCTGAAGACCTCCTTCTCGGCCTGGGACACCAGATCTATCTTTGTAACCACAGCCAGATCGGCAAGTGAAAGCATGGCCCCTATCTTCCTTGGGAGGTTCATACCGCTGGTAGCCTCAAGGACGACAATGCCCAGAGAGTTCTCTATATAGGGAGCGCACCTGAGGCACAGACCTGCGGTTTCAACGATGAGCATCTCTATCTTTTTCTCTTCCGCCCACTTTATGGCATCGCCGAGGACCACTACGCTACAGTGGTCGGGACAGAGATCGCCGGAATAGACCTTCTTCGTCGGTATCCCGAAGGCCTCCTTGAAAATTTCATCCTCATCGGCATACTGCACGTCTATTTTCAGATAGCCCAGACTATAGCCCTTCTCTAAAAGCTTTTTGGTGGCATGTTTTAGAACGGTCGTCTTCCCGCTCGTTGGCGGGCCTGCACATATGATAACCTTCATCTCAAATCTCCCCGTTTATCACGAAAAATAACCTATCGCCCTTAGGTGGTATCTCAGTTCCTCCTCCTTCAAACTCTCCCCAGCCCTTATCCTGTCCCTGAAGTCAATCATGACGTCGTCCAGTTTCTTTATCTCCTTCGCCATCCGCTTCTCCTCCTCGCTGGTGACGATAAGCCTTTCCATAGACCCATTTCTCATGGCTATCCTGAAGTCGGAGAGGAGTATAATCCCCAGGTCATGGGTAACGAAGATGAATATCTTCTCATACTTCTTGAGCAGTTCCAGGGCCTTCGATCTGTTGATCCCGGCATTCTCTATCTCATCGAGAAGGATTATAGGTGAGTTTCCTATTACAACGGCATCGGCTATCAGAAGGGCCCTTGTCTGCCCGCCGGAGAGCTCCGTCATTGCATTGTCGATGATTATAGACTCTCCAGTCAGCTGATTTGCAAAGTCCAGGGTCTCTTCCACTATGGCCTTGCTTCCATCGCTTCGCCTTATCCTTGCGTGAATTTCTAAAAACTTCTTAACAGGCAGGTCGGAGAGGAAGTTTGTGTGCTGGGTGATCAGTGCAATGGGGTTTTTTGATGCGTCTTCTGTGAACTCCTCCGGTGCCGTCTTGCCGTTTATGAGTACCTTCCTTCTGGATGGGGTGTTCTCGTTGGCAAAGAGTTCTATGTCGTTTATAAGGGCAGTCTTCCCTGAACCTGTAGGGCCGACGATGCTTATTACGTCACCCATCTTTAGGGTCACCTCATTTACAGGCTCCTTCTGCTCCGCTTTTCCAAAGCCGCCGATTATCTTTATTTCCTTAACGCCCATAACAAATCCCGTTTCCCTATACTATTAAAACCATGTTAATAATCCATGGTATTCCCTCAAGATGCTCACCCTAGGCACCTTCCTTCATGGCCAACAGTACTACTCTTTTGGAAGCTGACTCCCAAAAAGCTCCTTGGTCTTCTCCCTCTGCTCGTCTGTCAGGATCATCATTGACTGAACCTTTGTCTTGATCCTTTTAATAGTAATTTTATGCAATAGTTCAGATATCTCCCTAGACTTTTCTCCTGCTTTTTGCATATCTATCTCATCGCTCTTTAGGAGCTCATCCAGTTCCAGCTTGGCCACTCTCAATTTAGCCCTGTCAACAATAAACTCCCTGTCACACTCACTCTTTATCTTCCCCAGTTTCTTTATCTGTTCATCAGATAGACCTAGTTTTTCAGCGTTCATTATGTATAGGTAGTTTTCCTGTGACAGTTCATCACACCTTGGCACCCTGCAGAACGTGCTACTGCCATATAGTAAGCGGTCATCTGCATTGGCGGTGCCAAAAAGAAAAACCGTTGCAATAAGGTAAACTCCCATTATCCCTGTCTTGTACATAGCTCTTTCCCCCTCATAATATGGCTGTCAAAATAATCAGCCAACAACAGCCCTCTTTTTACTTCTCTTTAAGCTGACTCAATTTTTTTAAATCTGTTTTACTCACCTCAACTCCAGCATCTGAAAACAGATATTCAGGCCCTTTACCACTAAAGCTCTCTTTTATATATACGATATCAACCTTTTTATCAACAATCAATTCGGCAACCTTAATACCTTTCCCCTTTTCTGTTTTGAGGAAGGGGTTTTCAATTATCTCCTCATTAACGATAACATCGTCAGACAGCCTTTTATCCCAGAACGCTACAAAAGGCGCGCTGCCGAAGTGCGGGGAGATATTCCCTTCCTTATTTGCAAGAGGGGCGGCATACCTTGTCAGCTCTTTTTTTATCGGTTCATAATGTATGCTGACCCTTTCGATGAAAGGAACGGCCTCTTTTACTGCCTCCTCTATCGAATCTGCAACCTTATGGGCCTCTTTAAGCCTTGTTGAAGAAAGCCTGATGTCGGCATGAACAAATATGAAACTCCCCGAATTCCTCGCATTCAACGCCCTTATCTCACTTACTTCTTCAAAACCAGCCACCGTATCCCTGATGCTTTTCAAGGTCTCTTTATCCACCGATGCGTCAAGCAGGCTTTTTATAGAATCTCTAAGTATTTCAAAGCCCACCTTTAAAACGATAATGATTACTATCAAAGCTGATATCTTGTCGGCAAAAGGGAAATAAGGTGAAGCGGCAAGGCCACATATTACCACCCCTATTGAAATGATATCTGTTACCCAGTGCCGGGCATCGGCCAGCAGAGAGGGAGAATTCAACTCCTTTGCCTTCTTCCTCTCATACTGTGCAAAGAGCAATACCGGCACCATAAGAAACCCCAGGGTAACAATGGAACGACCTATGTTAACGACTTCCTTCGCCTCGGAGGTAAAGGCATCCTTTGCAACCTCATAGGCGATCAGGAAGATGAAGAGAGCGGAGATAACAGCGGCTATGTTCTCAACCTTGTAGAGCCCCCACGGGAATTGGGGAGATCTCACCCTTGATATCTTTATCCCGATCCAGACGGAGAGACTGCCGACTACATCGGTCAAACTGTGAAGGGCCTCCGACAGGACGGCTGTGCTTCCGGAGATCAGGGCCAACCATCCCTTGACAATTGTCAGGGCGACGTTTACAGCCACAGAATATAAGGCAACCCTTTTCCCGTTATCCATTTAACTCCTTTCCCGGCCTCCTAAGAGGTCTTTAGCTCGAACTCAGGCGCATCTATGATATGTTTCTTGACGGCGCACAAATCCATGGAGCGTATAATGGCGGCTTCATGATTTTTGGGAAATCCATCCGGCAGTTTCAAATCGAGGGTCATCTTTTTATAGAGCCTTGTTTCAGGATCAAAATCGCAGGCCATTGTAAACGCCATACCTTCAGTGGAAATCTTTC
>JADFVX010000077.1 GCA_015222755.1 Pseudomonadota bacterium
AGTCCACACTGTCTGAAAACAGAAATAGCCGCAAAACACGCGCCCGGCAATTGCAGTGACGGCAAAAAGCGTTATGGCAAGAAAGATAAGTACCAGCGCCAGCATCCAGATATCCTGGGGCCATATGGTCTTGGAAAAGAGGTAGAATTTTCGGGCAGGAATATCAAAAAGAACAGCCTGACGCCCATCCCATCTAAGGTATGGGCCCAAGAGAAAGAACAGGTAGAGGGAAGCCGCAAACCACTTGTAGTTTCTAAAGCGCCCCTTTATGCGGCGGGCATGAATAGTCTCATCGCCGGTATTTACGTGCCAGTAATGGTCGTTGTCTTCGCCTTCAACTGCTGCCATATTTTCAACCTGCTCTCTCATTTTTTACAAGGGATTGATATTAAGAAGATAATTATATCCTGAAATAGATTCAAAATCAGAGATAAAAAAAGGCCGCAAGTCAAAGAAGCTACAAGCTCCCTGAACCTCCGGCCTTTTAAAGTTCAATTAGTATCGCCTTTTTTCTCTGTGTTCTTCGTACGCCTATCAGGTATAAGTTCCTCTAATATTCGCGTACCGCTTACAGAGGGGATCTTTATGCCTTTATGCTGAATACAGTTCTTTTACCAAGCCACTACTGTCCGCCACCGAACTGGTGCACGAGCACTGCAAGTTTCTTTATCTGAGTTTCCGAGAGCTTCTCAGCAAAGGCAGGCATGATGGCCTTTCTCGTCATATCATCTTCCCCATCGTTGACACCATGGGTAATTGTGTGTCGTATACCCTCTTCAGTACCTGAAAAACGCCAGATACCGTCTGCAAGGTTTGGTGCTCCCATATCCGGCATACCCTTCGCATCTTCACCGTGGCAACCGAAACAGACCGCCTCACCGGGAGACTCACCCATAAAGACCACCCTCCCCTTCTCATGGAGCTTACCTTGAGACAGGCCGACAACATAGTTGACCACGTCATCCAGCTCCTCCTTGGTCAGTAGCGTGCCGTGTGCAGGCATCATCCCCTCCCTGCCATCGGCAATCGTCTCCACAATCGTCTCAACTGCACCGCCATATAGCCACTCATCATCGGCCAGCACGGGGAAGTCCGGCCCGCCAGCCCCCCCAGCGCCATGACAGGGGGCACAGTTGTCACCAAAAAGCACCCTGGCAGAACCCTGAACAAAATTAGAAAGTTCGGCATTTTTCATAATATCTTCAGGCGACATGGCTAGCAGCTTTTCATCATAAGGCGCCCGCATGGCCTCCACCTCGGCAAATTCTTTTTCAAGCTTCTTTACTTGCGTCCAAGCGAGGAGTCCCTCTGTTGATCGGTTTACAAGAGGTATGCTGGGGAAAAGGATACAGTAGATCACTGCCGTAATCCAGCTGATGTGCATTCCTATCATCCACCACCTGGGCGGCGGGTTGTCCAGCTCTTTTATACCATCCCACTCATGTCCCGTGTCTTTGACTTTGTATGGGTCATGCTTATCGCTCATCATCTATCCTCCCTGTCTGAAGAATCGTCATTTAAAACAATATTACGGTGGGCCTCAAGCCTTTCCCTGTTACCCGGCTTCAATGCGTAAAAATATACTGCCAGCATAGAAACAAAGGTCACTACCGTCATTATCAGCCCCACCCAGTCACTGGCTGTCAACCCTGACCAGTCTGTGCTGAAGTGTTCCGTCAGCCTATTCACGATAGTCTCTTCCCGGCTGGAACTCTATCATAGTTCCAAGCGACTGCAGGTAGGCTACAAGGGCCTCCATTTCCGTCTTTCCCTCCGTAGCGGCAGCCGCAGCGGCGATATCTTCATCGCTGTAGGGCACGCCCAGCGTTCTCATAGCCTTTACCCTTTTTTCAATGCCTACACCATCGACAGTGGCCTTCTCCAACCAACGGTAGCGCGGCATCACCGATTCTGGCACCAGCGCTCTGGGATCCATAAGGTGAGCCACATGCCATTCATCGGAATATTTCCCGCCTACACGGGCAAGATCCGGCCCCGTCCGCTTGGAACCCCATTGATGTGGGTGGTCATACTTTGATTCTACAGCGAGTGAAAAGTGACCGTAGCGCTCCTTTTCATCCCTGAATGGACGTATCATCTGGGAGTGACAGGTGTAGCATCCCTCACGCAGATAGATATCCCGCCCCGCCAGTTCAAGCGCTGTGTAGGGCCGCACTCCGGCTAGTTCAGGAAACTTTGCAGAACCATCTGCGGCACGCGCCTGGTCTTCAAGTACGTTGTCCAGATAAAACAGGGGAACAATCTCCACTATTCCACCGATAGAGACAACGAAGGCTACCATCAGTGCAAGGGCAAATATATTTTTTTCCAGTTTTTCCTGAAATGTTACCGGCTTATCTGTATTGGCTGACATCTGCATCACCTCCTCAGACCGCCGCCGCAGTAGTCTCTGCGGCAGGCTCTTTTGATTTAACAATGGTCATTATAACGTTGTAGAGCATTATGACCGCCCCTATGACTACAAGCAGGCCGCCAAAGGCGCGCATGGCATAATACGGATGCATGGCCCCTACGGACTCTGCGAAGGAATAGACCAGGTTGCCGTATTCATCATAGGCCCTCCACATAAGCCCCTGCATTATCCCCGAGACCCACATGGCGCAGATATAGATGACTATGCCAATGGTATGCACCCAGAAGTGGAGATTGATCAGGCTCTTTGAGTAGATCTCTCTGCCCCAGAGCTTTTCCACCATATGATATATCGCCCCGGCAGAGACCATAACGACCCAACCCAGAGCACCTGAATGAACATGGCCGATACCCCAGTCGGTATAGTGGGACAGGGCATTGACCACCCTTGCGGACATAACCGGGCCTTCAAAGGTAGACATGGCATAAAAAGCCAGCGACATGATAAGGAAACGTAAGACATAATCGGTACGCAGCCTGTCCCAGGCGCCACTGAGCGTCATCATGCCGTTTATCGCCCCCCCCCAGGAGGGGATGATCATAGCAATGGAGATCGCGGCTCCCAGAGTGCCCGTCCAGTCGGGAAGGGCTGTATAGTGCAAATGGTGAGCACCGAGCCAGACATACCCGAAGGTAAGCGCCCAGAAATGAAGCACCGACAGACGGTAGGAATATATTGGACGGTTGGCCTGTTTCGGCACAAAATAGTACATGATTCCCAGGAAACCGGCAGTCAGGAAGAAGCCGACGGCATTGTGCCCCCACCACCACTGTATCATGGCGTCATGAACGCCCGAGAAAATGGAGTAAGACTTGAATAGTTCAACGGGAATGACGAGGGAATTAACGACGTGAACATAGGTAACCATGATCATCATGGCCAGAAAGAACCAGTTTGCAACATAGATATGGGAACACTTGCGGCGTACTATGGTCATAATAAAGTTGAGCGTGAAAGCTACCCAGACGACGGCTATCATGATGTCGATGGGCCACTCAAGCTCGGCATACTCTTTTCCCTGCGTATATCCCAGTGGCAGGGTAATAACGGCGCTTATTATGACAAGGTTCCAGCCCCAGAAGGTAAACCATGCCAGCTTGTCACTCCAGAGTCTTACTGAGCATGTACGCTGAACAATATAATAGGCAGAGGCAAACAGCGTACAGCCCCCGAATGCGAATATCACGGCATTTGTATGGAGTGGCCGCAAACGCCCGAAAGTTATATATGGAATATCAAAGTTGAGTGTCGGCCATGCGAGCTGCCCGGCAATGATCACCCCCAGCAGGGTCCCGACGACTAAGTATATAACCGCCGCCACTGTAAACCAGCGGACAACTCCGTAATTATATTTTTCTTCTACTAAAGCCTCACTCATATAACAACCTCCAAGTTTAATCCTTCAATGAAATAAATTCTTAATAAATAAGCAGACTGTAACAAGACTACCTTTTCAAGTTTTCTTCCTGTTTTTTTGCCATATCTGCGACGGTATGAGAGTCCAGAACTTTCAAGATGGCATCCTGTGCTTCTCTCCAGACGCCATGTGCCCCACAGTAGGCGTCACGCTCACACAGGGCAGTCATAACAAGACAGCGGTTCAGCTGTATCGGCCCTTCCACAGCCTCAACGATCTGCCTTACGGTAATCTCTTTCCCAGCCCTTGCCAGGGCAAAGCCGCCAGATTTCCCCCGGTGGCCCACAACAAGTCCGCCCTTGCAAAGTGCCTGCATCACCTTTGCAAGAAAGGCCCTTGGTATCATATTTGCCCCGGCGATCTCCTCGGTGGTAGCAAGCTCACCGGGCTTTTTGCCGCCCAAGTGAACAACGGCGCGTACTGCGTAATCTGCAAGTTTCGTTAATTTCACAAAATCATCTCCTGAAAGACTAAAGAGACCCATTTTATCCACTTTCAAAATAAATGCAAGGGAAAAATAAGCAGATAGAGCTAATTGTCGTTTTTAACTAGCTATAGAGGGGGGTTGCTTCGGGTATCAAAGGAAAGTCTGGGGACACAATACTTAATTATTGAAGTTAAGTATTGTGCCCCCATAATTTTTAGCGTTTATCCATCTGCATGTAGTTGCGCCTAGCCGCACCTATATAGTTTTGACGGGGCCTGCCTATTACCCTTTTCGGATCGCTGATCATCTCATCCCACTGGGCCATCCAGCCTGCCATACGTCCCATAGCGAAGATAACGGTGAACATATCAGTAGGGATACCAAGGGCCTTATAGATGATACCTGAGTAGAAATCTACATTTGGATAGAGTTTCTTCTCGACGAAATACTCATCAGTCAGGGCGATTTCCTCCAGCTTCATGGCTATATCTAGAAGAGGATCATTCCCCTCCGTCTTGTTAATGATCTCGATTGCCATCTTCCTGATGATCTTCGCCCTTGGATCGTAGTTCTTATAGACTCGGTGGCCAAAACCCATAAGCCTGAACGGGTCTTCCTTGTCCTTTGCTCTGGCTACAAACTCATCGATCCTTTTTGGATCACCGATCTCTTCCAGCATGACCAGCACCGCCTCATTGGCCCCTCCATGGGCAGGCCCCCATAAGCACCCTATCCCGGCAGATGCAGCGGCAAAGGGGTTTGCCCCTGAAGACCCGGCAAGGCGTACAGTCGAGGTAGATGCGTTCTGCTCATGCTCGGCATGAAGTATTAGTATAAGATCGAGCGCCCTTGCATGCAGCGGGTCAACTTCATAGTCCTCCGCCGGCACGGAATACATCATATGAAGGAAATTCTCCGCATAACCAAGCTTATTGAGTGGATAGACAAAGGGCTGCCCCTTCGTGTGCTTGTGTGCCATTGCGGCTATAGTCGGCATCTTGGCGATAAGCCGGTGGGCAGAGATCTCCTGGTGTTCCGGATTGGTCACATCCAGGGAGTCATGATAAAAAGCAGACATTGCACCCACCATACCCACCATGACCGACATGGGGTGTGCATCTGGACGGAAACCCTTTATAAAATCCCTGAAACTTTCATGCACCATGGAATGATGGGTTATCATCTCTACAAAATGGTCATACTGCGCCTTTGTAGGCAGTTCACCGTACATTATAAGGTAGCTTACTTCCAGGAAATTGCTCTTTTCAGCCAATTGTTCTATTGGATAACCGCGATAAAGGAGGGTCCCCTCCTCGCCATCGATAAAGGTTATACTGCTTTCACAACTTGCCGTTGACTTGAAGCCGGGATCGTAGGTGAAGACGCCCATCTTCTGGTAAAGCGTCCTTATATCGACAACATCCGGCCCGTGCGTCCCCTCATGCACGGGAAACTCCTCACTTTGCCCTGTTGCATTGTTGGTTACAGTAAAGGTTTTTTGACTCATAGCTAAAGCCTCCTTATTGATCCCTCAAATTAGCTTGTACCGCTTTGATGCCGCGCTTTTCAATGCGATTCTAAAAAAGTATAACAGAAAAAAATTTTTATCAAAAAAATAAGGTCCTTTGAAATTACGAATGGAATGATCAAGCACCTCCCCTCCACTGGTGGGAGGGGATTGAGGGGAGGGGGATAGGCGAGTTTTAACAACCGTTCTTTTTTACCTTAACTGGTTACCGTCCCTATTTGATTGTTCCTCTCATTGTTACTCCAACCAATAAAATCTAAGGAGTTATTTTAGTAGGTTGGGCTGTGGCCACAGCCCAACCTACATGGATTTATCTTCTACACTTTGTAATCTGTCATACCAATCCCAAAGCTCTTCAAAATCTGCATTTTGAGGTAGTGGATTATTTTCAATGAACATCGCCTCAATGTATTGATTTAAGTAAGCTTCACCAGTTCTACGTGGATGATTCGCTATCCATGAATCATAAAAATTATTTTTAACTCGGTAGTGGTGGGTATGGATAAATGGTTCCCATGTTTCTACAAGGTCATCTTCATCACGTTTATCAATTATCTCTATCTGTTCCATGTTGCGAGAATTGACATCACCCCAAGCTTTTTTCATCAGTTCAATAGCACTAGCATCAGAAGTTGGAGCACCATAACCAAAAATAGTGACCATAAAAGCACGTTTCAATAAATCGCCCAATGTTTCCCACTGACTCGAAATGAAGCCATCGAGATGATAGTTTTTCTCACCAATAGGATATAAAAGTTTCGTTGGAGTTAATGGTAGATTGCAATATGAGCATAGGCTGTCATTATTCCCCATTATATGAT
>JADFVX010000078.1 GCA_015222755.1 Pseudomonadota bacterium
GACAAACCAAAAATCAAAAAAATAAGAGACCTCCCCTCTTCCCACCTTCTCGGTACGGGAACGGCCATGTGTGCGGGATGCGGTGGACTGGAGGCGGTACGTGAAATATACGACATCCTCGGAGAAAAAACCGTCTTCGTCAATGCCGCCGGATGCATGACCCTGCTCGCAATCTACCCCTTTACACCCTTCAGGGGTTCCTGGCTATATACGGCCATGGCCTCAGCTCCGGCGGGTGCCCAGGGGGTGAGGGATGCCCTGGATATCCTTAAAGAAAAAAACAGGATCAATGAGGATGAAGACCTGCAGGTGGTGGTCTTAACCGGTGACGGATCGGCCTACGGCATGGGACTTTCTGCCACATCAGGCGCAATTGAGCGGGATCTGGACTTTATATATGTATGCTACGATAACGAGGGATACGGGAACACGGGGCAGCAGTTTTCAGGGGCAACTCCGCACGGGGCCAGGACATCTACAAGCAGGGGTGCACAGGGTTTTAAGGGGGACAAAAAGGACCTTTTCTCCATCTGGGCGGCCCATAAACCGGCCTATGTGGCAACCGTAGTCGGCGCCGAACCGCTTGACCTTGCAAAGAAAATAGAGAAGGCAAAGGATATGAAAGGGCCAAGGATGATCATTGCCCTTTCCCCCTGCCCCACAGGTTGGGACTACGACCCGAAGGATTCCGTGGAGATCGGCAAGCTGGCTGTAAAGACCGGCATCTGGCCACTGAAAGAGTATATCGACGGGAAGGTGGTGCACACCAAGGTGCCCAAGGAGCGCCTCCCAGTAGAGGAATACCTCAAAAAGCAGGGGCGCTTCGCACACTTGTTTGAACCAGATAGGAATGATAAGCTAATCGGCGAGATTCAAGCGAAGGTGGATGAATACTGGGAGAAGGTCTAGATGAACGATAGAAGTGATATCCATGTAGGGTGGGCTGTGCCCACCACAAAAACATGCTGACAATACGATGGGCACAGCCCCCCCTACTACTATTCACCAGGATCTTGAATGAATCAAATTAAAATATTTTATTCATGGCAATCCGACCATCCAAATTCAACAAATCGCGGCTTTATTCAAAAAGCTCTTGAAAATGCTATAAAGAAAATTCAACTCGAAACACTTCAAACAGAAGTTATTATAGATCGTGACACAAAAGACGTCCCAGGCTCCCCAAATGTTGCCGATACAATATTCAGCAAAATTGAACAGGCTGACATTTTTGTGTGTGACATCTCGATCGTTAATCCAGGTGCAAAAAGGCCGACTATTAACTCAAACGTTTTACTTGAACTCGGATATGCTTTGAAGGCTGTAACGCCGGAGAGGATTATTATGGTCATAAATACAGCATTTGGTGACCCCAAAACGCTGCCATTTGACCTTCTCTCTAAAAGATACGCACCATATCATTTAGCTAAAAAACCTGCGACCGAATTTCTCAGAAAAAGCATGAGTGAAAAGATGATGATGAGAACCGAAAAGTTTTTTTCGAAGTTCAAGGTGGCATCACCTAATGCCCGTATAATAGAGCGGAATAAACTTGCCAAGACACTCGAGGGTGCAATCCAACTAATATTGAGAGAAGTGACTTTTTCAACAATTAGAAATAAGACTTGGCCATTGGATGGGAAAGCATTGGCAGTTGAAGGGCGTAAGGCGCTGGAGGTCGGTGATTATAAAAAAGCAAAAGAGGTGTTTTTTGTTTTGGTTAGCTTATCAGATAATGTTAGACATGAACTCTTTCTGCGGAAGCAAACCCCAATGCAAACAGCTACGCCATTTCAACATGCGATGGAATTATTACATTCTATTATGCTTGATGATTTTAGCGCATTTTATGACATCTTACATGATTGCAGGAAACATGCATTAATAGGATACGAACCATCTACTGCACTAAACAATTATGAAATGATTCCAGATAGGTCTCTGAATGTTCTCAGTGGAGTCCTATGTGCCTGTTGCATTTACACGGAACCGTCTGAAAAACAATGGGCTGAAAAAATGATTATAGAAACACTCAGCAAAATATTAGTTGGCATTGGCTTTGCGTTACTCCAACGTGGTATCAAGTTGCCTGAACCAACCACCCAAATTGTAATCGATTTGAGTACACAACGTACTATCACGAAAAATCAACCTCCAGAACACTTACTGCTAATTAGATTTATTAATCGTGTAGCACGATTTCCAGAAGATCTATTTCAGCACGCAATCAGTAACATTAAATATGCTCAATTTTTCAATGAAGAACGTATTCTGGTCGACCCCAAAGTTGGAATCGAACTAGATGAAGCACTAAATCATATAAAAAGTTGGGCGGTTATTCCTTATTATGCGATTACAACACCTCTCTTTCTAAAAAATGAACACGATAGAAATGAATGTTTAAAGCAAGTTAAGCATAATGATACTTTTGGATCTCAAGCCGTTTCTCAAATTCGTAATATATTAATTGCGGAGCGGGAATGTTTGTTCCGAGTGAAATAGACCGGTAGGGCGCAATAACCGAAGGGCATTGCGCCGGATTAAATGATAATTATAGGTTGTACGCCCTACACAATCTGATTGTCGAGATTCAGGCTAAGGTGAACAGCTATTAGGAGAATACATAGATGAACAATATAGACCAATCCAACTGGGTTTCCGGAAACGTCGCCGACATCACCCTTTCGGCCATCAAGAAGATGGCCATGCTGAGTGCAAAGACAGAGGGCGCTGCCTCGCTGGCCTGGGGTCTCCCTTCCTTCAGAACACCTGAATATATCAGAAAAGGTACAGCTGAAAGGATGGAGACAGACCCTGAGGCGGGGATGTATGCCCTGCCCGATGGACTCAAGGAGCTGCGAGACCTCGTTGCCCAGCTCCATTTACGTGAGACAGGCGTAAGTGTCGATCCCGATAAAAATGTACTGATAACTGCAGGCAACATGCAGGGCCTCAATACGATGTTTCACGTCATAACAAATCCCGGTGATGAGGTAATAGTTACCGATCCGGGCTTCGCCTCTCACATAAACCAGATAAAGCTTTGCCGTGGTAATCCTGTCTTCTGGCGCCTGAATGAGGATAAAGGCTGGAATCTCGATCTGAATCGTTTGCAGGCCCTCATTACGCCAAGGACAAAGGCGATAGTTCTCGTCTCCCCCTCTAATCCAACGGGAAAGATTTTTTCCAGGGAGGAACTCCTTGAAGTTGGGCGGATCGCAAAAAAGAACAATCTGCTGATACTGCTCGATGATCCCTACCGCTATTTTACCTATGAAAACAAGGACAAATATTTCAACCTTGCATCAGAAGAGGCATTGGCAGACCATATAGTTTACCTCTTCACCTTTTCCAAGTCCTTTGCCATGAGCGGCTGGCGGCTTGGCTACATGATCCTGCCTGGACACCTGAAGAAGGAGGCGTTGAAGGTACACGATGTCACAATGATATGTACGCCGAGGATTTCCCAGATCGCCGGGTCTGTTGCCCTGCAGGGGAAAATGGATCACATCGTTGAATTTGAAGATATCCTCGCCTCCAGACGTGAGTTGATCCAGCAAAGGCTGGACAGGGTGCCCCATGTCTTCGAATATGTTGAACCGGAAGGCGCCTATTATGTATTTCCAAGGATCAAGGCTGAGCACAAAGACTCTTTTGACTTCTGCCTGAGACTTTTGAGGGAGGCGAAGGTTGCCTTCACCCCCGGCAGCGCCTTCGGCCCTTCCGGCGAGAACCACGTGAGGATGGCCTTTTGTGTCTCAGAAGACAATATAAATCTCGCATTTGACAGGATTGAAGGCTACTTTAAGCCCTAATCGTGGGGGCTGAAAAAGTGCCTTATTGTAGTCTTTGCGAGGAGCATCAGCGACGCGGTGCCCTGAGCGATAGCGAGGAAATACTCTTGGGGTGCAATCTATAAGTGCTTGATTTATATAGAACCGAGATTGCCACGCTACGCTCGCAATGACTACCTTATGTTTTTTTCAACAGCTCCATCGCTCACACACCATTCTTTAGATCAGATCTTTCTATGGAATTCCTTGGCTCAGGGACTGTTCTGCTCCCACCACGCCGGCAGGTCACTGATCGATTCCAGCACTGCATCCGGATGAGTAGATCCATCCAGATCACTTGGCAGAAATTTCCCTGTTCTCACCAGAATACCCCTGAGCCCTGCATCCTGTGCACCTTTGACATCCCCACAAATATCGTCGCCTATCATGATAGTATCTTCTGCATCCACACCGAGCATTTTAAGGGCCTCCTGAAAAAAGGCCTTTGAAGGCTTGCCAAGGACAATCGCCTCACAAGCTGCAGCATGTTCCAGCGCCTTTACAAAAGGGGCAACATCGAGACGCAGACCATCCTCCGCCCGCCAATAACGCGTCATTCCGAGGGCGATCAGTGGGGGCTGAGGGCTGTCCATCAAAAGGCGAAAGGCGCGATTGAGCCTTGGAAAATCCCACCCCTCACCGAGGTCGCCAAGGACTACAGCAGCGGCACCGCTCTCCTGGTGAGCGGGAAGCTGAGGGATATTTTCAAACTCCTCCATCGTGGCCGAAGGCATAAAGAGGGCAGCAGGGCCCGAAACCTGTCTCTTTAACCAACAGGAAGCTGCAACTACAGGCGTCAGTATCCGATCCTCATCGGCCTCAATTCCCATTGATGCGAGTTTTTTACAGATTGCCCTCCTTGGACGGGACGTTGTGTTTGTAACAAAGAGCTGCGGTATCCGGCTCTCTTTCAGCCATTCAAGTACAGCAGCAGCACCCGGGATAGCTTCATCACCCTGGTACAGTACACCGTCAAGATCGATTAAAATCCCTCGCATTTTTTAACATATCTCCGTAAAATTAAGCATAACCGAATAAGTTGCCAAACTTCAATAATGCAGTATACTTTAGAACAAGATAAAGGATTATGAAGAAACTGGCAATATATTGGAAATTAATTCCCGCTTTTCTGTCCATGGCAGCACTCATGGTCAGCCTCACTATCCCGATGATAAGCAGGGCGGAGGAGAAGATGGCACTTACACTCAGATCAGGAGCGTTCTCAGATGGGGGCAAGATCCCTGCCATATACACCTGTGAAGGGAGAGACATCGCTCCTCCCCTGGAATGGAGTGGTGTCCCTGAGCAGGCCCGCAGCCTGGTTCTTATCTTGGATGATCCCGATGCGCCCGATCCGAAGGCCCCAAAGATGACATGGGTACATTGGGTTCTATACAATATGCCAAGCAACTCATCAGGCCTTCCCGAAGGCGCCCTTTCAAAAGACCTGCCTCCCGGGACGGAAGAGGGTCTGAATGACTGGAAAAAACCCGGTTACGGCGGCCCATGCCCTCCCATCGGCCGTCACCGTTATTTCCACAAGCTATATGCCCTGGATACGGTACTGAAGGGAATGAACAGGCCAAACAAGGCAGATATTGAGGCTGCCATGAAAGGGCACGTTATTGCCAAAACAGAGCTTGTCGGAACCTACGAGAAATCCAGGTAGCGGCAGGCTCACGGATTCGCTTCTTATCAAGGTTGCTCCTATGGGCTACAAACCTCTTCATTGCGGGCTCGCCGCTCTATTCATTTTCAAATCAATGACAATGCCGCTATACGCCAAAGAAATGACAGGTGAGAAACAGACAGCAAAAAAAACAGCTCCCATCACACTCTTCCTGACGGGTGACGTCATGACCGGCAGGGGCATCGATCAGGCACTCCCTAATCCAGGCGATCCCCGTATATACGAGCCCTATGTGAGGGACGCCCGGAGATACGTGGAGATCGCCGAGGAAGTGAACGGCCCGATCAAGCGGCCTGTAGACTGGCCTTACATCTGGGGACTTACTCTGGATGAACTTAAGCGGGCAAAGCCGGATGTTAAGATCATCAACCTGGAGACTGCCATAACAAAGAGCGATGACTACTGGCGCGGGAAGGGGATAAACTACAGGATGCACCCCGGGAACATACCTGCTATCAAGTCGGCCGGGATAGATGTTTCTGTGCTTGCAAACAACCATGTGCTCGACTGGGGATATACGGGCCTTGAAGAAACCTTGGAGACACTTAAGAAGGCGAATATAAAATATGCCGGGGCGGGTCGGAACCTGAAAGAGGCGGAAGCTCCGGCAGTGATCGAGGTTGAAGGGAAAGGTAGAGTGATTATCTTTTCATACGGATTGGGAACAAGCGGAATCCCTGTAAGTTGGGCCGCTTCGGGAAAGAAGGCTGGTGTAAATCTGTTAAAAGAGCCGTCTGATAAAGCAGTCCGACAGATCAAAGCTAGTGTTGAGAAGATGAAACAAGAGGGCGATGTCGTTATTGCCTCTATTCACTGGGGAGGAAACTGGGGTTATCATATTCCTTCTGAGGAGAGGGGGCTTGCCCACAAACTGATTGATGACACAGGTGTTGATGTGATTTATGGCCATTCATCTCACCATGTAAAAGGGATAGAGGTTTATAAAGGCAAACTTATTATCTACGGTTGCGGTGACTTCCTGACCGACTATGAAGGTATCAGTGGCCATGAAGAGTTCAGGGATGATCTGGGACTGATGTATTTTGCGAGTGTAGACCCGTCGACAGGTATGCTTGTACAGCTACAGATGATACCCACACAGGTTAAACATTTCAAGGTGAACCGGGCATCGGTGGCCGATGTGCTGTGGCTAAAAGACACCTTGAATAGAGAAGGTAAAAAGTTTGGGACCCAAGTGGAGTTAAATAAGGGAGGCAATTTTGCACTGCAATGGGATTGATTCTCAGTGCTGATATGGGACACTGAAAAAACAGGAGAGCTTTGAGTGGCAATAAAAGATTACCCGGTCCTCGCTCAACCAATCCGTTCTCTCCCGTATGCGTCCGGAAGGGATTCTGGGGGGATCAACCCCACGGATGGGCCTAACATCTGCTAGTGTAAGACCGGGTAATCAAACTATCAAATATTTTAAACTGCTGCCTGATTTTAGTTTAGCAGATGATTCTATAAATGCAAGTATACACAAAGACTTTTCAGGCAATTATCTCATGATAAAAGTAAACAGCAGCTTCGTCCTACCTTTTCCAGTTTACACGTATGAAATATGTCTCCTCTTTATAGTGAAAGTCAAGGTCGCCGCCGTAGGCCTTATGCAGCGCCCCACCTATACGCCTGGGAAGATGGATATCTGTAGTAGTGATCTCTACTCTAGTATTGCCCTCCTCAATATTAATGATCCTGTGGAGAGGATGCTCCCCCTTTTCTTTTCTCTCCTCCCTCTGGGCAAGACCGATAACCTCATCCCGATGTTCTTTAAGAAAATCACCGCTCAGGTTCAGCTTGCCGGCCGGGCACCTGTCGTTAATCCTGCGGCATGCGGGACAAAGCTCTTCATTAGCACCTTCAGGCCTGTCACCCCAGTGCCATCTCCCATTTTCCAGTATGGCAGCGCACTGCGAACAGCAGGCAGGCTCCTTGAGCTTTTTACGATTCCTGTAGGGATCATGGATGTGCTCGT
Source organism: Pseudomonadota bacterium (assembly GCA_015222755.1). Lineage (GTDB taxonomy): Bacteria > Desulfobacterota > JADFVX01 > JADFVX01 > JADFVX01 > JADFVX01. The sequence goes on from JADFVX010000078.1 coordinate 7,502, forward strand.
GAATAAGACGGTCTGTTCTTTTCTCGCCGGGGAATCCCCCTCTTGTTCCGCTCATAGTCACCTCTTTGATTTGTATTTATCTGATGTTAAGTTTAGTGCAAATAATGGAGATTGCAACTTGCGACTTCCAGATTTATAGGCGAGGCCAATAGAAGATATGAAAGACAGAGAGTGCATAGAGTTTCTCCAGTGGGCCCTTCCTAAACTGGAGATGCGGTGGCCCGGTTTCAGGAAGGTGCGGAGGCAGGTATGCAGGCGGGTAAAGAGGCGGATCGCTGGACTTTCCCTTTCAGACAGTTCTGCTTACAGCCGCTACCTGGAGGCTCATCCTGAAGAGTGGTCTGTGCTCGACTCAATGTGCCGCATAACTATCTCGCGATTCTACCGTGACCGGGGCGTCTTCGACAGCTTGGAGGAGCTGCTGGCGGAGATTGCAGCAAAGAGCCTAAAGCACGGGAAAGGGACGTTTAAGTGCTGGAGCGTCGGCTCTGCTTCGGGAGAGGAGGCGTATACATTAGTCCTCATCTGGGAGGTGCGACTTAAGTCCCGCTTCCCGGAACTGGAACTGAGGATTACCGCCAGCGATTCGGACCCGAACATGATTCGACGTGCTAAGGCAGGCTGCTACGGCCGTGACAGCATGAAGGATCTCCCCGAAGACCTGCTGGAAGCTGGGTTTGACCGCTCTGGCGAGCAACTCTGCATCAAAGACAGCTTGAAAAGGGGGGTCACATTTTTGAATCATGACATCAGGGAGACGATGCCGGAGGGCCCCTTCCAGCTCATCCTCTGCAGGAACCTGGTATTTACCTATTTTAATGAGAGCCTGCAGCGGAAGATCCTTGAAAGGCTGGCGGAGAGATTGGTTCCCGGCGGTATGCTGGTAACAGGGATCCACGAGACCCTTCCCGTCGGCACCGACGATCTCTTCGTGCCGGAAGCTGCTCAGGGAGGTATCTATCGAAGGCGCTTGCAGTCTCAGGTGAGGGAAAGTATGAGAAAGAGCATATCCATAGAGAAACTTATAGGCGCCACAGGCGGCCGATTTTCAAGCGAACTGGGGATAGACCTCTCAGGCGCTGACTCCGTTGAGATATTCAAGTGGTTCCTGGCCTCAAAACTTTTCGCTGCCAGGATATCCTCCCATATCGCTATGAATACCTACAGGGGATTTGAGGCAAGAAACCTGACCACAGCAAGGGCTATACTGGAAATAGGCTGGGATGGGCTTGTAAGTGTGCTGGATAGCGGCGGTTATGCAAGATACGACTTTTCTACAGCAACAAAGCTGCTGGCCATAATGAATGACCTGGAGAAAGATTACAGCGGGGACCTTAATCAGCTGCATGACCGCTCCATAGATGAAGAGGATCTGGAGATGCGTCTCAAAGGCCTCGGAAAGGGTATAGGCGATGTTACTGTAAACATATTCCTCAGGGAGCTTCGCAATGTCTGGAAGAAGGCGGATCCCCTGCCTTCAGAGTTTGTAAGGCTTGCCGCCAAAAATCTGGGGCTCTTGCGACCACGCGAAAATGCCCTGAAGACCTTGAAAGAGCTCTGGGATAGGGAAAAGGTAGGAGGAAGGGATTTTTGCGACTTCGAGGCTGCGCTGCTAAGGTTGGGGAAGGACTACTGCAAGAGGTCTAAATGTGGCACCTGCCCGGTGGAGGCAGTGTGCGTAAGGGTAAGGGACTGAAGTGATGCTCCCCGCCTACAAGGCGGGGCATCCGAGCAAGGTTGATTTACAATTTTAGCTTCGCAGAATCGCATAAGGAAGAATTTCTTTGGGATCTTGATTTTATAGCTGCCATTCATCCCCGCTTACAAAGCGGGGTATCCTGACAGCTCCTCGTGACAAAGTTCAAGGTTCGGGATTCAAGATGTCCCGGCTGCTACATCCGGATATATGGCAGGTTTTCTCCCTGATGCATGCTAAAAAAGATGGCGGCAGGAATCTAACTCTCTGCCGCCTTATAACTATACCGCTCAAGGGCCTTCTTTATAAAAAACAAAACGTCTAATGCCGATAGGCCTCTTCCAGATTGAAAAAGTTATCCATTTCCTCCCTCAGAATAGGCGCGAGTTCAGACATGGTGACAAGCCCCTCTAATCTTCCATTTGACTGAACGGGAAGCCTTCTTATCTTTTTTTGGGCCATCATCCTGGATGCTTCCAAGGTGTCTGTTTCTGGGCTTGTAAAAATAATGTCTTTGTTCATTATCTCTTTTACCTTGATGGCATCGGGGTCTTTCCCCTCAGCCACCACATTACAAGTGATGTCTCTGTCGGTCAGGATACCCCTCAGTACGCCGTTTTCAGTTATGAGGGTGCATCCTACATCACCTGATTTCATCCTTTCGGCAGCTTCCTTGATAGATGCCGCTGGTTCCACAGTAACAAGCTCCCTCTTCATTATCTCTCTAAGCAACATGTGATTCCCCCTTTTTTGAATTATCCCCTGAGTGTTAAAAAATACAATTTTTATCTACCTTGTTTTAAATCTAGCTCAATTATTGTTAATGTCAAGTAAGGAGAAAAATTTTTCATATGCAAGACAGATCAAAAAAATAAGGCTTATAACTAGAAGATAGCATAAAAAATGTGCTAAATTCCTAACATGACTATGAAAAATAGATACGCAAAGTTTATTCTACACATAGACAAAAAGACCTAACTTAATTTTACCACTCTCAACGTCATGCATTCAGGCAAATCGCAGTTATTAATCGCTTACTATATAGTTACCTGTTTTTAGTTGCTCAGATCAGGTTCACCGCAATGGCGCAGCATTTCAGACCGTGCTGCATCACGCAGTTCAATGGCCGCCGCCCAGTCGCTACCCTTCGGCATTATAGGCTCACATATGGTGACTTTTACAGCACCCCGCCTTGGAAACCAGCTCAGTGCCCGAAGGATCGACCGTGTTCCCCTGATGACGACGGGGACAAGGGGCACACCGGCCTCAGCTGACGAGACAAAGGCCCCCATGTAGAATGGCCGCAGTCCCGGCATTCTGCCAAATGTCCCCTCGGGGAAAAAGGCGAGTGAATCCCCTTTGCGGACCGAATCCGATATGTACCTGGCATCGTCCAGGCCGCTTTCCATATCAAAACGCTCAACAAAGCGGGCATCTATGCGCCTTAGGAAGAGGAGGGGTATGAAGCTCCCCTTCAGGTCCCGTTTTGCCACGTAGCAAAAGGTGGGCGGCAGCGCTGCCGCCAGCATAATCCCGTCGAGGTAACTGGCGTGGTTTGATACAAGGACGCAGGTCTTGTTTCCTGGGAGCCTGTCGAGACCACTGACGCTAAGTGATATGCCGGTCAGTTTGACAGCGCTTCGGGCAATCTCTTTGACAATAGACCGCCGCCGGACCAGGCCGGGGATGATTGCCACCAGGCTCCATGTGGTGATTGCCATAGTATAAAACACCATCCAGGCCCAGGAGGCATAGAGGAATTCGACACTGCGGCGCCAAAGCCGCTTAAGTTGCGGCGCCAGTCCCAGCAGCCACAACCTTGCAAACTGCCACCACAAGGCACGTTGGCCAAGGCCTGTTTTCCCTTTTTCATAGAGTTCACGGCTGGCAGCACGCCGGATCTTTCCACTTGAGGTTTTAAGCACCGTACGAGGCGGCACCAGCACCACATCTTCCGGCGGGGTCCCTAACAGATCAATCGTTATAGCATTGATCTCTTTGTGGAACCTTTCCAAGATCACCGCCTCTGTTTCTCTTGTCTCGGCGAGCAAGACCAGACGTTCTGTCCCGGTAACAGGATCTATGCTACCGAATGCGACTACACAGCCCTTACGTATCCCCGGAATATTCCCCACCGCCTCTTCAAGTTCATCGGGGTAGATGTTACGGCCTGCCCGAATAATAATATCCTTGCTGCGCCCCGTTAGATAGATATCGCCACCCGCCATATAGGCCAGGTCTCCCGAATCAAGCCACTCTCCATGGAAGAGACGGGCCGTTGCCTCGGGGTTTCTAAAGTAGCCGCTCGTAGCGGATGGGCCTTTAAACTGAAGCTGCCCCTCAACACGCTCGCCCACCTCGCGCCCGTTGGCATCGACAACACGGATCTCATGTCCCGACAGGGGGCGCCCTGAGGCAACAAAACGAAGAGGATGACTATAGGTCTCATCGGCAGGCAATGCACGACGGTCACGTATAAAGGCTTCACGCTGGATACGGTCAATTAGCGGCCCACGGCCTAATGGTGGGAAGGCAAGGCCTACCGATGACTCGGCAAGGCCGTAAACAGGGCTATAGGCCTGGGCCTTAAAACCGCTCTTTGCAAAACAGTCCTGAAAACGTGTGACCGTTTCCGGGCTTACAGGCTCTGCCCCGTTAAAGGCGATGCGCCAGGAACTGAGATCGAGACTTTCAGTGGACTGTTTACGCAGGCAGAGCTCATAGCCGAAATTAGGCCCCCCCGAGATGGTCCCCCTGTACTGGTGGATCGCCTGAAGCCAGCGTTCGGGCCTGGCCAGAAAGGATAGGGGTGACATCAAGACCAAAAGCATCCCGTAGTAGAGGCTTCCCAGCCATGCACCGATGAGACCCATATCGTGATATAAGGGAAGCCAGCTCACAAATACATCACGGGATGTGGCCTCTACATTTTCCCCCATGGCCCTTATGTTGGCCAGCAGGTTGGAGTGTGTCAACACAACACCCTTTGGGTTGCCCGTTGTGCCGGAGGTATACTGAAACAGGGCGACATCTTCAGGCTTTCCGGGGTGAGGCCTGAACTCTCCTCCTTCAACAATAAGCTCTCCCGCCGTGACGACACTTTTTAGGGTCTCCACCCGGCCTTTCAGTAAGCGCGCTATGGGCTGGGCTTCAGCCACAGTAATAAGTATGGCGGCAAGAGAGTTGTTCAGTATGGCCGAGTGGCGACGCAGATGCTCTTCTATCTGCGATGGCCTGGCTGGCGGATAGATCGGGACAGGGACAGCTCCTGCAAGAAGGGCTCCGATAAAACTGTAAAAGTAATCCGGGCCGGTGGGCAGCATGATCGCAACAGACTGGCCTGGCAGCAGGCCACGTGACACAAGGCCTGCCGCTACGGCTTCCCCTTTTTTCTTCAGGTCCCCATATGTAAGGGAATCCACCGGCCCTCCATAGAAACGAATGTGTTGGCGATCAGGATGGGCATTGACATGCCACTCCAACACATCGAGAAGGGTCTTTGTATGATGCGGGACCCCTTCGGTCTCCGGCAATATATAAGGCCGTGGCAGTGCCTCTGTTTTGGCTGCACCGCTTCCGGCAGCAAGAACTGCCCGAAGGAGATCACGGGGGGTCTCAGAAGAGGAGAGAACCTGCTCCGGCAATACCACACTGAATCTATCCTCGACGCGATGGAGCAGCTCCACCATCCCCAGGCTGTCGATACCGAGGTCTCTTTCGATCAGGCTGTCGAGGCTCAGTTCCGTGCGTCCTTTTCGTGTGTGCAACTCGTCAACCAGCTGGCTGATCAACTCGAGCATTATTTCTGCTTGGCTTCTTGTCACCAGGATCTACCCCATTAGAGGAATAGCTGAAAATGAAAGGTCCTATTAAAAAGATACACATAAAATGCTATTGATGTCAAAAAAGAGGGCAGCCTTTCTTCCTTCAATCAACGATAAATAGAAACTCTTGCCTCCGTTTGTCACAAAATCAAGTGGAACTGACAGCCGTATGCCACTACGCTCATTTGGATTGACTTCAGCTCAGCCTTGATGTAGTTATTAATATATGAATAGCCTTCAAAAAAGCTACTTTCACATGGGCGGCAATGAGCCACTCCTCGGTGCGACCATACCGGAACATTTCGCCTCCGTTGTCGAGAAGTTCCCCGACCGGGAGGCGGTGGTATGCATCCGGCAGGAGAGGAGGCGCAGCTATTCGGAGCTTTCCTCCGAGATAGACCGACTGGCAAGGGGACTTGTCGGAATGGGTTACGGCAAGGGAGACCGGATCGGCGTCTGGTCAACGAATAATATCGAATGGCTGCTTATCCAGATGGCCACGGCCCGTATCGGGGCGATACTGGTAAATATCAACCCCGCATACAGGCCTAAAGAGCTCGCCTATGC
>JADFVX010000079.1 GCA_015222755.1 Pseudomonadota bacterium
GTGTAATAGAATTTGTCCGTGATGTTATGGGCATTTTTGACTTTCCCTTTAGGATGGAAGTCAGTACAAGGCCGGAAAAATCTATCGGTTCAGATGAGGACTGGGACAGGGCGACCAAGGCACTTATAGATACACTTGACGGGCTTGGTCTCGACTATGAGATCAATGAAGGCGACGGAGCCTTTTATGGCCCTAAGATAGATATAAAGCTGCGCGACTGCCTGGAGCGCGAGTGGCAGTGCGCCACTATTCAGTGTGATTTTACACTGCCTGAGCGTTTTGACCTTCACTATGTAGGTGCAGATGGTGAAAAGCATAGGCCTGTAATGCTGCATCGTGTTATACTTGGCTCCATAGAGCGTTTTATAGGTGTGCTTATAGAACACTACGCTGGTGCCTTTCCCACATGGCTTGCACCCGTGCAGGCTATAGTTGTTAATATTACAGACTCTCAATCCGAATATGCCAGAGGTGTTGAGGCAGAACTTAAGTCTGCCGGTATAAGGGTTGAAGGTGATTATAGGAATGAAAAGCTTGGCTTTAAGATAAGAGAGGCCCAGCTTCAAAAAATACCATATATGCTTGTCATAGGCGATAAGGAGATGTCTGAGGGTAAGATTGCCCCCCGGACAAGAAGTGGGAAATCTCTGGATAGCATGACAACTAAAGAATTTATTGATATTATAAAAAGGGAATCTGATCTTACAGAGGAGGTAGAGTCATAGATAAAAAAACTAGGATCAACGAGAATATTCGGGTCGCAGAGGTTCGAACAGTTGATGATGAAGGCAATCAGTTGGGTGTTATTCCAATAGGAGAGGCACTGTCTGCCGCAGAGGAGAGGGGTCTTGATCTGGTAGAGGTAGCTCCCGGTGCAAAACCTCCCGTCTGTAAGATCATGGATTACGGCAAATATAAGTATGAAATGAAAAAAAAGGAACAGGAAGCCAAGAAAAAGCAGACTGTTGTTGTTCTAAAGGAAATCAAATTTCGCCCCAAAATAGATGAGCATGACTTTCAGTTTAAAGTCAAGCATGCCTTCCAGTTTTTGGGAGAGGGTAATAAAGTTAAGATAAGTGTCATGTTCCGTGGGCGGGAGATGGCATATATGAATAAAGGGAGAGAGATCCTTGACAGGGTGGCCGAAGAGGCAAAAGAGCTTGCCAAGGTGGAATACCTGCCCAAGATAGAGGGTCGTAACATGTTTATGATACTGGCCCCTAAGAAAACAAAATAAATAATGGAACAAGTATAAGGAGTATTTAGATGCCAAAGATGAAGACAAACAGGGGCGCTGCCAAGCGTTTCAAACTTACCGCAAGCGGTAAGATTAAAAGGAAGAAGGCCGGCCTGAACCATATCCTGACAAAAAAGTCAAAGACGCTGAAGCGCAACATGCGTCAAGATGGCGTGATTAACGCCAGCGATAAAAAGGCTATCAAACGCCTTATCCCTTACGCATAAGAAATAATTTATTCGAGTAATAATTTTAAGGAGTAAAGATTAAATGTCCAGAGTAAAAAGAGGCTTTAAGGCCAGAAGAAGAAGAAATAAGATACTGAAAAGAGCTAAGGGTTTCGTTGGTGGCCGCAGCAAATTGTTCCGTACTGCTACAGAGGCGGTTGACAGGGCGCTTGCCTATGCCTACACCGGCAGGAAACTGAGGAAGAGAGATTTTAGAAGGCTTTGGATCGCAAGGATCAACGCCGCTGCAAGAATGAACGGCCTTTCCTATAGCCGCCTTATTAATGGCCTGAAGAAAGCAGCTGTTGCGCTGGACAGAAAAGTGCTGGCTGATCTTGCTGTAAGCGACCCTAAGGGCTTCAGCTCCATTGCTGACGCTGCTAAAGGAGCTCTGAAGGCTTAAACCCCTATGCTGAATGATCTTATCGAAAGCCTCTCCTCCTTCAAAAAGGAGGTGGAAGCTGCCATCCTTGGTGCTGAAACAGAAAAAGCTCTGGAAGATATCAGGGTAGGCTACCTTGGCAAGAAAGGTAAGATCAGCGGCATATTGAAGGGTGTTGGAGCTCTCCCCCACGAAGACAGGCCCCGCCTCGGTGAAAAGGCGAATGAGATCAAAAGGGCTGTCGAATCCACCATCAAAGAGAGGGCCGAGGCCCTCTCTTCATTTGCCAGACAGGAAAAACTCCAGTCTGAGGCAATAGATCTGACACTACCCGGAAGACGGGTATTGAAGGGTTCTCTACATCCAGTTACTACCATACTTAAAGAAATCTCCGACGCATTTCTTCCTCTCGGTTTTGTAGTTGAAGAAGGCCCGGATATAGAGTCTGATTTCTACAATTTTGAAGCACTGAATATACCCAAGGAACATCCTGCCAGAGAGATGCAGGACACCTTTTATCTCTCAGAAGATATGCTTTTAAGGACACATACATCTCCTGTCCAGATCAGGACTATGGAGAAGTATGATCCGCCTCTGAGAGTCCTTGCCCCGGGCACTGTCTACCGCTGTGATTCCGATATAACACATACTCCCATGTTTCACCAGGTAGAGGGCTTCGTCGTTGACAAGGGCGTTACCTTTGCCCAGCTTAAGTGGACACTTACATCCTTTGTCCATGCCATCTTTGGACAGGACGTCGGGATTAGGCTTAGACCCAGTTTCTTTCCCTTTACTGAGCCCAGTGCCGAAGTAGACATAGAGTGCGTTATCTGTGGCGGAGAAGGCTGCCGCGTATGTAAAGGTACTGGATGGCTTGAAATTCTCGGTGCGGGGATGATCGATCCGGAAGTGTTCAAATCCGTTGGCTACGACCCGGAGATCTACTCTGGCTTTGCCTTCGGTATGGGAGTTGAGCGCATCGCCATGCTTAAATATGGCATCAAAGACTTGAGACTTTTTTTCGAAAACGATGTCCGTTTTCTAAACCAGTTCTAAAGAAGATCAAATATGAAAGTTAGTGTAGATTGGCTTAAAGACTATATAGATGCAGGTGAAGATGCCGATGCAAGTGCCCACGTCCTGACAATGGCAGGCATAGAGGTTGAAGGCGTCGATTACAGTTCATTTTCGATAGATAAAGTTATTGCTGTAAAGATCATGGATGCTGAAGCTCATCCTAATGCGGACAAGCTGCGTATCTGTACCGTCGATGCCGGAACTGAGACTCTAAAGATCGTCTGTGGTGACCCTTCCGTTAATGTTGGGGACCTTGTTCCCCTGGCCCTCCCCGGTGCAATACTTGCCGGTGGTCTCAAGATTAAGAAATCAAAGATCCGTGGTGTTGAATCGCCCGGGATGCTATGCGCTGAAAAGGAGCTGGGCCTTACTGAAGAGGGTAGTGGTGTAATGCTGTTGCCCGATGATACGACCCCCGGTATTGCGCTGGAAGAGGCTCTTTCCGACTTGTCTCCATCACTCATGGTCTCAGCCTCTGGAGGTGCCAAAAAGGCCCAGGGGAGAAATGGCGGATACAGTGACGCTATTTTTGAGGTCGGTCTGACCCCCAACCGTTCCGATTGCCTCAGTATCTATGGTATAGCGAGAGAACTTGGCGCTCTTACCGGCAAGGTTCCTGTGTTTCCTGAAATCAGCCTTAGAGAAGGAGCGAGGCCTGTTGGTGAAGATATCAGTGTAGAGATCAAAGAGGCAAAGCTTTGCCATAGGTATGCTGCAAGAGTCATAAAGGGAATTACGGTAAAACCATCACCGCTGTGGCTTAGAAGGCGCCTTGAGGCCTCAGGTATCAGGGCGATAAACAGCATAGTTGATATTACAAATTATGTAATGCTGGAACTTGGGCAACCACTGCATGCCTTTGACCTGGAAAAGGTCAATGGTGGAAAGATTATAGTTCGAAAGGCAAAAGCCGGTGAAACACTTCAAACACTTGATGGAGTACAGCGTTCATTTAGTGGTGAAGAGCTTCTTATATGTGATGAAGAGGCGCCTCTGGCCCTTGCCGGCGTGATGGGTGGGGAATTGTCTGCCGTATCGGAAGCTACAGTAGATATACTTCTGGAGAGCGCTTATTTTGCTCCTGTAACTGTGCGCAAGACATCAAAACGTTTTGGTCTTCATACAGAATCATCCCATCGTTTTGAACGTGGTATAGATATTCAAGGTGTAGCTAGGGCTATTGACAGAGCCGCTATGCTGATCTCAGAGCTGGCCGGAGGAGAGCTCTCATCTGGCCTTATAGACAGCTATCCCGTTACTTACTCTGATAAGGTCATATCTTTCAGGCCATCACGGTGCTCTGAAATGCTGGGTATTGAGATATCTGATGATGATGTCCTTGCTTACCTGAAAAAACTTGGAATGCAGATTTCCGGAAGTGGCTCTGATATTTCTGTAATACCGCCGTCATATCGTGTTGACATTGAGCGTGAAATAGATCTGGTAGAAGAGGTGGCAAGGCTTAAGGGTTACGACTCTATCCCTGCTGTACCACTTTCCGGGGGTATGTCGGAGCATTTGCAAGAGCGGGCGAATATTTCAGTGCATGGCCTGCAAAGCCACATGGCAGCTTTGGGCTACAATGAAGTGATAAATTATGTCTTTCAATCTCCCGATGAAAAAGGAAAACTGGATCCTTCCGGAAGCCATGCAGGTAAGCAGATAGAAATATTGAACCCTATCTCTGAAGAGATGTCGGTTATGCGCCAGTCCCTTGTCCCCGGACTTTTACAGACAATCTCCATGAACTGCAATCGCCAGAATCGCGACCTTAGGCTTTTTGAAGTTGGGAAGGTGTTTAGCGCCTTAAGAGGCAGCTATGAAGAAAATCTCAGGCTGACAGCGATTGCTACAGGGGAAAAGGTGCCAGTCCTATGGAGGAAGGAAAGCTCGGTTTTAGACCTTAAGGGCTGCCTTGAGAATCTCCTTGATTTGCTTGGTTTTAATGGATATACTTTTGAAAACCGTAGAGATATACCATACTTGCATCCCGGTATCGCTGCCGCAGTTTTTATAGGGGGAGAAAAAGTTGGAACAATCGGTGAACTTCACCCTCTCGTTCAGGAAAACTTCGATATAGAAAACAAGGTCTATGTTTTTGATCTTGATCTGGACAAGATAGGCCGTTTAGATAAAGGGAAATATTCTTTTAAAGATATCCCTTCTTACCCTTCTGTTGAAAGGGATGTAGCACTTCTTGTCGATAAACATGTTTCACTGGCGGAACTTACAACTTATATCAATGGATTGAAGCTGGTCCTTCTGGAAGGGGTCGATGTATTTGATCTCTTTGAAGGGAAGGGCATTGATCCTGGTAAAAAAAGCATTGGCTTGCGCCTGCGCTACCGTTCACACGATAGAACCCTTGCCGATGAGGATGTCAGGAAAGTACATGATTCTATACTTTCAAGCCTTGTAGAAAAGGCTGGAGCGGTGATAAGATAGTTTTTCAACTTTAAGGGAGGGACTCGATGACTAAGGCTGATATTGTTGAGAATATCTACGAAAGAGTAGGTATATCAAAAAAAGAGACTGCTTCGGTAGTCCAGACAATATTTGATACGATGAAGGAAACCCTTGAAAGTGAAGAGAATGTGAAGATTTCCGGTTTCGGGAATTTTGTTATACGTAAGAAGAGGGCGAGGCGGGGTCGTAACCCGCAAACCGGTGAGGAGATAGAGATATCCGCAAGGAAGGTAATAACCTTCAAGCCGAGTAACGTCCTTAAAGACCTGATAAATAGCTGATCCTTCAAAGGAAAATGTTCCCAGATATCCCGGAAAAAAAATATTACAAGATAGGCGAGGTGAGCCGTATATTCGGCCTTGAACCTCACGTGTTGAGATTCTGGGAAACTGAATTCTCTTCTGTGCGTCCCAAAAAGGACAGTGGGAATCAGCGCCTTTATCAAAGAAAAGACCTTCAGTCTATTGCACGAATAAAAGAGCTTCTCTATGAAGAGAAATTTACTATAGCTGGAGCCAGAGAAAAGCTTAAAGAGGTGGATCTTCTTGTACCTCAGGACATTCAACCAATCAAGGGCACTTGCAACCCTGATATTGCAGAAAAATTGCTGGAACTGAAAAAGGGACTTCTGGAGATAAGGGCTATTCTTTCCTAGCTCCTTTTTAAGTTTTACAACTTCTTTATAATACTTGAAAGGTTAAATTAAAAATCATGTTAGATGACAAGATCAAAACCGGCCTGACCTTTGATGATGTTCTCCTGCTTCCGGCGGCATCCTCTGTACTTCCAAAAGACGCGGACACTTCAGCTATGCTGACAAAGGAGATAGGCCTTTATATCCCAATAGTAAGTTCTGCAATGGATACGGTGACCGAGGCCGCAGTAGCTATCACAATGGCCCAGGAAGGTGGAATCGGTATCATGCACAAGAACCTCTCCATTGAGGCGCAAGCCATGGAAGTGGATAAGGTGAAGAAGTCTGAAAGTGGTATGATAGTGGACCCTATCACTATAGGCCCCAAGCAGAAGATATTTGAAGCCATGGATATCATGAAGAAGTATAAGATATCAGGTGTGCCGGTAACAGATGGCAGGAAGCTGGTAGGTATACTTACAAACCGTGACCTTCGTTTTGAAAAGAACCTTTACCAGAGCGTTTCCGAGGTAATGACAAAGACCAATCTTGTCACTGTCCCCGAGGGTACCACTCTGGAAGAATCAAAGGCAATACTGCATAAGCACCGCATAGAAAAACTCCTCGTTGTCAATAAAGAGGGAGAACTCAAGGGCCTGATAACCATCAAGGATATCGAAAAGAGCATCAAGTATCCCCACTCATGCAAAGACTATCTTGGAAGGCTTCGTGTAGGCGCGGCAGTCGGTGTCGGTGCAGATATGGACGAACGTGTTGAGGCCCTTGTCAAGGCGGGTGTAGATGTGATTGCAATTGATACTGCTCATGGGCACTCAAAAGGTGTAATAGATGCTGTTAAGGTTGTAAAGAAAAAGTTCCCCGCCTGCCAGCTCATTGCCGGCAATATAGCTACCGGAGAGGCCGCAGAGGCCCTTATAAAGGCCGGCGCCGATGCAATAAAGGTAGGTATAGGCCCTGGTTCTATCTGCACTACAAGGATCGTCGCCGGTGTAGGCGTTCCACAGATGACGGCCATATCCGATTGTGCAAAGGTAGCGGCAAAATATAAGGTCCCCGTCATTGCCGATGGTGGAATAAAGTACTCAGGCGACATTACAAAGGCGATTGCCGCCGGTGCAAATACCGTGATGGTGGGCAGTCTCTTTGCCGGAACCGATGAAAGCCCCGGTGAAACTATCCTCTATCAGGGCAGGACATATAAATCCTATCGCGGTATGGGGTCTATAGGCGCAATGGCGGCCGGAAGCAGTGACCGCTACTTCCAGGATGAGGTTGACTCAGAGATAAAGCTTGTTCCCGAAGGGATCGAGGGGCGTGTCCCTTATCGCGGTCCTCTATCGTCCAGCCTCCATCAGCTTATGGGTGGACTCAGGGCAGGTATGGGCTATACCGGCTGTAAGGATATTGAAACCCTGAGGACTAAGGCCTCCTTCGTCCGTATATCCAATGCGGGGCTCAGGGAAAGTCACGTACACGATGTAAGTATCACCAAAGAGGCCCCCAATTACAGCGTTGACTGATGGCTTGTAAATCACTGTTTTCTACTCTAACGATCAGTCTTCAAGGCTGATCGTTTTTTATTTTGGCAATACCTTTATCCCTAATGCAATGGATTAGAATATTCATCTAACACTTTAACATATAAGCTTATGACTGAAATCAAAGAACAGGAAAAGAAAGGTTTTTTCTCAAAGCTCAAAAGCAAACTCTCCGGCACCAGCGATACTCTCACCCGGAAGATAGACCGTGCCGTTCTCGGCAAAAAGACTATTGACGAAGACCTGATAGAAGAGCTTGAAGAGGTATTGATAGGTGCAGATATTGGGGTGAAAACTTCCTACGATATTCTTGAGTCTGTCGGTGATCGTGTGCGGCGTAAAGAACTGGGTGATGCCGATGCCTTAAAAAATGCCATAAAAGAAGAAATCCAGGCTATCCTTCACCGGGAGGAGTCGGTCTTTACATTTAAGCCGGAAGGCCCTACGGTGATGATGGTTGTAGGTGTAAACGGTGTAGGCAAAACGACTACCATCGGCAAACTGGCACTGCGTTATAAAAAAGAGGGGAAAAACGTTCTTATCGCAGCCGGTGATACCTTTCGTGCCGCAGCAATAGAACAATTGCAGATATGGGCAGAGCGTGCCGGGATAGATATAGTAAAGCACCATGATGGCGCCGATCCCGCGGCTGTAGCCTATGATTCTATAGAGGCTGCAAAGGCCAGGGGTGCCGACCTGCTGATAGTAGATACTGCCGGACGGCTCCACACAAAGATCAACCTAATGGAGGAACTCAAGAAGATCAAGAGGGTGATGACAAAGGTTATCCCCGATGCACCCCATGAGGTGCTGCTTGTAGTCGATGCGACAACAGGTCAGAATGCCATATCGCAGGCGAAGCTTTTTAATGAGTCTGTCGGTCTTACGGGCCTGGCTATTACAAAACTTGACGGTACGCCTAAAGGAGGCGTTATTATAGCTATTGCCGATGAGCTCGATATACCCATACGCTATATAGGGGTAGGAGAAGGGGTGGAGGATCTCAGGGACTTCAATGCTGCCGAATTTGTAGAGGCCATATTCTAAACACCTTTTTGTTAATTTATGGTGCTTCACCATTCCTTAACCTTCTAGCCTGGAGGTCTTATGTCAAAACATATTCTTGCCATTGATCATGGCACAACCAGCCCGCTAGGGCGCAATAACCGAAGGGCATTACGCCGGATGGAATTGAACAGAGAGGATCAAGGCCTATTTCAGGGCGCCCGGGCTTGGCTTGAATTCAAACGCGATAAAGGAGACAGGTAATTCTCATGCGATGGATATACTTTATTCTACTTCAGTGCCTGCTTATTGTGATCGTTGCTGGCACTGTCTGCATACATAAAGACAGTGTAATCCTTGTAAAAAAACCTCCTGAATCATTGTCGCAGTGGTACAAGCCGGAAAACAAACGGCAGGTATGGCTGCACAATATGTTCAAACTGCGCCGCGAAATGCAGGCGGTTCGGTTTTATTCCGACAGCAAGGATGCAAAACATTTAGGAAAATGGGCAGGCAGCTTAAGCGATCATTATCTGAAAATTGCCGAGATGGTTCCGGAGTGGAAGGAATTGCTGGATATGGAAGTGATTTCCAGATTAGAGAAAAACGCCAAAGCAGGTCGATATCAGGATGTATCTCATGCACTCGATGATTTAAGAGAAAGCTGTGAATCCTGTCATAGTGATTATCGTGCCATAACAGCTGCAATGTACCGTGCCCCTGATTTCACCTCGCTTAAAATCAATCCATCTACATCTTTTAAGGCACACATGAAAAAACTCACCCAAGAGGTGAATCAGATCAAAATCGCATCTGAAGACGGTATGAAAGACATTGCGCTTTCATCCTTATCCGATTTAAAAAAAGATATCAATCTGCTGGGTGAAACCTGTGTAAATTGCCATAAAAAGGGTGCGAAGGTCTACCCAAGCGATACGATCAGCAAAACAATAAGCAGCCTGGAGCAAAGCCTGAAAACCGGCACAGCTAAAGAGCAGGGCCGAGATCTGGGTACATTGGCTGTGCTTGCTTGTGCACGCTGCCACGGTACCCATCGTCTCGCTTATGATGCCAGGAAAATATTCTCAGATAAGCCACGCTGGCTGGAACTGATAAAACACCAGTGATCATTAATCTTCTCGCCTGGAGGTCTTATGTCAAAATACATTCTCGCCATAGATCAGGGCACCACCAGTTCACGCTCTATACTTTTCGACCATCACGGCATTCCTGTCGCTCAGGTCTCAAAGGAGTTCCGCCAGATTTACCCTAAGCCCGGGTGGGTGGAACATGACCCTCTTGAAATATGGGAGAGTCAGCTGTCAACTATAAGGGCTGTCATTGAAAAGGCTTCTGCCAAAGCTTCAGATGTAGCCGCTGTGGGAATTACCAATCAGCGTGAAACTACGATCCTCTGGGATCGTAGTACGGGAAAGCCTGTTTATAACGCCATAGTCTGGCAGTGCAGGCGTACAGCTGCCATCTGTGATGACCTTCGTGATAGCGGCGCAGAACCTATGGTTCTTGAGA
>JADFVX010000011.1 GCA_015222755.1 Pseudomonadota bacterium
CCATATGGAAGGGTAAAGTAATTTCAAGAGTTCGGCTGTTTTTGTTATGGTTTTCTTGTGTATTTTGTCGCAATTATCATCTTCGCATAAACCATATATATGGCAATATTTATTAAGTTGATTTATTGCCGTCGAAACGATTTCATTCCAAACTTTATGTTTTGGGGGGGATTTGTTTTTATTACTGCCTATCCCTGTATATTCAGCTTCTATTTTTTCAGCTTCTTTATGTGCTGATATGAATTCTTGGGAAAAAGACTTCTCCCATTCTAAACAAGCAACTGTCTCTGTAAGTATATTAAGTTTCTTATATCTTTTCTCCTTTTGCAAATCTTTAATAAGTCCACTGATACGAGCCAGCTTTTGAATCCTTCTGTTAAGCTCAGGAATACATTCTTCTGATATAAAATTATTTTTTTGTGCAGGAGTAGCTTTAATAAGGTCGTCAATAAAAGGTGATGAAATACTTACAATAAGAGCTTTAATGGCTTTTTTTTCAATGTCAAGGTTACTTAAAACATCATAAACTTTTCCCCAAGGTATCTCAGTAGAACGCTTGACAAAACTTGCTTTTAAAACCTCTTCTTTGGTCAGATTACGGTCAGTTTTTTCTTCGAAGTCATCTAATAATTGAACTACCGAAGGACTCGATAATTTACTATTAGATTTTACACAATCCATATAACATTCTCTTGCTGCCATTTTAATTTCAAAGCTTTTAACCCGCTCTATGTGGGCTTGCTCCAAAGCAGCTAACTCTTTTTGATCGTCGTCTTCATTCATACTATTTGACCTCTAGTTCTAGAAATTTTATCCTTTATAAATTACATTGTAAAGAAAGCTTTGTATAAGTATAAAATGCTGTTATTCTTTTTTTAAACTAAGCAAGGTCAAACCAAATATCATGGTTGTTAGTAGAAGGAGGGGAATATGGCACAATGTTTACATTGTCAAAAGAAAGGTTTGTTTCTATCGATAGACAAAAATGGACTGTGTAAAAGTTGTTTACCAATTGTCATGTTTACAATAAAACAAATTTTAAGAGTTCTTGAGGAAAGTATAAATTTTGCTGAAAATGGTAAAACTTACAAGACAAGGCTTTCTAGGTGCAATGATGTTCTGGAAAAGGCGCAAGAACTAAGAAACTTTGAAGACCTTGGCATACCAACAATAGAACCAAAACCCTCTGAGTTAATTTTAGAATATACAAATTATCGAGACAAGCTGATTCTTGAAAAAGCAGGTGGGGCTTCTAGTAAAGCTACTCAGAAATAATAAGCCAACTTCACAAACTTTTGACTTAACCAAAAAAACACAAACCAATTAAAAAAGACCAATCAGTTTTTGTGCTTAATTTGTGCTTGTTTTCGTGTTGCTAAACGGAATATCTTATGATAATTTGTTGTATGTTTAATTGTATGAATCTCTTTGCCTATCAAGGACTTCCCTTGTTTTTCAAAGAGTTACGAAGTAGTCGGAAATAGGACTCAAAATCCAGCGAGTTCGCGCTCATGTCGGTTCGATTCCGACCTCCGGCACCAACTTGACATACATGGATTCAAGTCTGTCCGAATATATCGTAATAAACTTCAGATTTAATCAAACAAAATAGCGCTGTAGTTATGGGCGAGTATGTGAAGCGCTGGCTGCTATGGGTACGCGCAGGAGTCGGATTAAACGGATTTGCCCCTATCGCCTCCTCTACAGAAGCATCCTGTGACTACATCGGTATTACTGCAGGTTCCATCGGTCTGCTTGGGTCTCGAGACGCATTAGGGGGGGGCTCCACCGCTGGTGGAGCCCCCCTCCGTTGGCTTTTTTCCCTCTTCTTCAGTAAAGACTGAGGCAGACAACGTAGGACTTGTAGGTATAGGAGATTGGCATTGTTCCAGCTATCGTTACTTTCCAGCTGTTGCTTCCGGTTGGGTAGCTGTCGCTGGCTGTTGGTAGATCACCTGACAGCCAGAACCCACCTCCCGTGCGTTTTGAGCCGCTGGGGCAGGTTGCGGTAACTGAGGTCCAGTTCCAAATGGCTGTGTTGTTGGCATTGTCGCTTGCAGAATACTTATCCACATAAAACGATGTAAAGCCGCCTGTAGCAACGCTGTCCGTCTCGCAGTCCACGCTACCGTTCGAGTGGATCTTCCGGATGGAAGAGCCGGCCCCGCAGTACTGGTAGACGCGATCCTGTTTGGTGGCGATGGCGCTCTGTGCGGCGGCCATCTGCTGCTTGAGCTGGCCGATATCCGCAGTGGCGGTGCTCATACCGCTTTCCAGAAGCGTTACCCGGGCTGCCAGAGCGTCGATGAGTTGCTGGAGGGCTTGGTCGGCGAGGACGAGGAGATCGATCCGGTCTCCCTGGGCGTTGATCTGAGCCTGCAAATCGTCCGCCCTGCCTTGCAGCGCCGTGATGAGGGCGCCCAAGACGGCATCTTGGGCCTCAAGGGCCTCAATGGCACCCTCGTTGGCCGCAACACGGGCCTCCAACTCGGCGAGCGCACCACCGAGAAGGGCGATGAGCTGATCCTGGGCATCGTCGCGGGCGTTATTCGAATCGATGGCAGCCTGCAACTCACCAACCCGCGTCCAAACAGCGGCAAACTCCTCGCTGAGGTATGTTTCAAGGTCCGTGATCTGCTGCTGCATGGCCAGGAAGGGCTGGCCGTTCGGCTGCCCACCCTCTCCTGCTGTTGCCGTGCCTGCGGCCAAGGTAAGACTCAGGGATAGGGCCATGGCGGTGATCAATTGCGCGGTTTTCCATATAAAAATTCCACTTAGCAACAAACTCTTTTTCACTAGTCTTTCAATCATTTTCTCCTCCTTGCTTATTACATATTCCTAATTAATAACAACTTTGTTTTCCCTCTAACCTGTAGCATTACATTCATTAACTCCCCCACCTCCTTTTCGACATTTTCTGAAAGCTATAAAAAAGCCGGGCATACCAAAGATTCATCCTTCGGCAGCCCGGCCATCTTAAACATCTTGAACCAAAGCTTTCCTCCCCTTCCTCACGAAAGGATTGGCTTTATCGGGATATGTTCACCTAGGATTAACTATGACAGGTCATTTTCCAATGTCAAGCAATGAACAGATTACTATTTAATAACACTTTCTATTCGTAATCGTGATTTTTTAACTGGTTAAACTTTGAGGACTTGTAGGTGATAGGCTTAACTAAGAAAGCCCCAAGGCATTAAGCCAAGGGCTATAATTGTAACCATTTTGTAACCACAAAGACTAACTTCTACCCAACTCCAGCCAACTTCGTTAAATCCTGCTATCCCTTATAAACAAAGGATAAACTTGTAATATTAAGGGCTTAGCAGTTTTACAAAAAATGGATTATTTTGCCCTCAAAATCCAGCGAGTTCGCGCTCGTGTCGGTTCGATTCCGACCTCCGGCACCATACATGACATACACGGTTTGAATCCGTCCAAATATATTGTAATAGACTTCAGACTTAATCAAAAAAAATAGCCCCTTGGCTTTTATGCCTTGGGGCTTTTTTGTTTACTACACCTACAAATCCTCAAAATTTCTGAGACTAAAAACTGACAATTATGGGATGAAATGTACAAAGGTTTTGCCTTAAAGTTAAATTTATAGCTTGTCCGCCACTATCAGCATAGATGTCCTGACCTAAAACTCCAATAAAGCACCCTTCACCTGGTTCCCCCCATATTCCTCTGCAATAAGGAGGCTTTTCTTGGCTGCCCCCAGCAGCTCAGTGGGCCGGACATCATCGGTTGGGAACGTGGTTGAGAGGCCTAAACTGGCTGTAATATAATCACTGATTTTTGATTTCGAGTTTTCGAAGCGTAGTTCTTTGATCGCCTTTCGTAGACTGTTTGCAACGTTTAATCCCCCCTCAAGGTCTGTATCAGGGAGCAGAACAGCAAATTGAATTTCACCAAACCGTACAACAAGATCTGTTGGACGATTCAGACCAGCAGATAGTTCACTGGCCACCTTCTCCAGACAATCCTCACCTAACTCCTGGCCATGCTCCTCCATAAAATCCTCCAGAAAATCAATATTTAACAAGATCAAAGAGATGGGCAATTTATTCCTTATGGCCCGTCTCCACTCTATGAAGAATTGTTTTTCAAAATGGAGTGTATTTGCAAGGCCCGTTACTTCGTCAAGATGAGAAAGTTTTATAAGTCTTTCATTAGATTGTTTCAATACCTTGTTTGACGTTTCCAGTTCCTCATTGAGCTCTTCAGCCTTCTTCTCCTTGGCCTTATACTCATCAATCTTCTGCTTAAAATCGAGCACTGTGTTGAGGCGTGTGATAAGTTCTACCTCATTGATCGGCTTGGCAACATATTCTGCCGCCCCTGCCGCAAAGGCCTTCTTAACAATCTTATCATCCTTCATACTGGTAACCATAATAATGGGGATGTCTCTGAAGTCTTCGTGATTTTTTATTCGTCTACATGCCTCAACACCATCCGTGCCTGGCATCGCGATATCCATAAGGATACAATCAACACTTAAGGGCTCATTTGCTAAACTAGCTTCCATTATGCCCAGCATTTCAAAGGAATGATCTGCTGAACTAGCGGTTACCACATCATTGAAACCATTATTTGCGAGGCAATCCTGTATCACTATTCTCATAAATGGTTCATCATCAACAACAAGTATCTTCATCTTCTCCTCACTCTAGTGAAAAGTTTACAAAAAGATTCTTGCTGATACAAGAAGTAATTCCTGAGCAGTACCATAATTATTGATTGCCAACTGAAACACTTCAAATTTAGGTGATATATATTGTTGAGCATTACAGGAAGAACATCTCTACCACTCAGTTATAAGATATGGGCAGAATATATTAGCCAAAAGATTGCAATCCATATCTGAATCGTTTTTAGGATGCTGACAATAATGTTTTATTGCAGGAGGGATTTTGACTATATCTTTAAGATGCTGCGTTGATGACTCTATTTTTTTGTAATGTTCGCAACTAGGTTTTATTATCATGATGCCCCAAAAACATCCATCTAGAAATTTCAGACTTCCGTATGCGACTTATATCACAACATAATGTTCCTGTCACTTAACAAATTGCTTTTTGTGATGGCAAGAAAAAGTATATTGATTACTAGTTGAAAGCTACTAATATTTAGGACTGTTCAGTCTTGAGGAGTACAGGAAGTAAGTATCAAAATTAAGGCCTCTATGACCTGCCCCCAAAAAAAATGTTTAATAACAGTTAGAACCTCAATTGTAACCAAACCTTAATAATCCTGTAATCACCCCTTAACAATAGATTGCTATCCTGACACTGAAGCATCTCATTACCGCTTCACTCCTAGTTTTACCTCTTCTCGAGGCTGTTCACCTTGGGAAGAGGTTTTTTAAAACTGTAGGAACATTTGGTCAGCGCCAACGGATTTTCACTGTCTAAAAGGATGTAACACAACTTTAATATTACCGTCATTATTCTGTAACAATTGATTGTTACTATACTTGAAAAAATAAGATGGAGCTTAGTCAAGGAATACAAACTTTTTAAAAATAAATAAGGCAAAAAAATTTAAACAATAAATATTAGATAAAAGGAGAAAAAATGAAAAAAATATTAATTGCAGTAGGGATGATTTTTTGCGTGGCAGCACCAGCCATGGCGGGGGATCTAAAGATCAGCGGCAGTGTAGAGCTTCAGTACAGGCATGGTGTTGACAATCTTGTCACTGATGGTAATGATGGGTTCAAGACCGAAGAGCTTTATATCAAGATTGAAAAAGAGGTGGCTGACAACATATCAGTAATGATCAAGCTTGATGCAGCTGATTTAGATGAGAACGATGGTAATACTGAAGACGTCGTAGAAGAAGCCCAGGTTATCTTTAAAAACGTTCTCAATGCACCTTTGACCATTTATGTGGGTAAGGATGAAATGCCCTGGATTCAGGATTACGAAAAGTTCCTTTTCAGCTCTGAGGTTCACGGCAAAGAGGTTGACAAGGTATACGGTGTCCACGGCCAGTACAAGATAGAAGGTTTCGGTAGTCTTGACCTTGCTATTTACGAAAGAAACACTCTTAATAAGAATGTTGCTGATGTAGATACCTCAGTTAATGAAAGCCTTACGGCAAGGCTGAAGGCAAACAAGCTGGTTGAAAACCTCAGTCTTTCTGTAGGATTCATGAAGGAAGGTCAAAATGACGCGGATTTAGCTGAGACAAATGATGAAATCGGTGTGAGCATTGCAGGTAAGTACAAGTGGAATGACCTTACTATACATGCCGAGCTGGTTAACATTAATAAACATGATGGCATCTCTGAAGAAGATATTATTCAGGCAGGCCTTGATTATAAGATCGGCAAATGGCTTCTTAAAGGTCGTTACGAGACTGTTGATAATGATAAGGCTACCGGTGATGATGATACATTTACCGCTTTAGGTATTAGCTACTACTTCAACAAGAAGGCTTATATCGTCATAGAACACGAAATTGCAGATCCCGATGTTGGCACCAAGACCGATGAGACTATGATCGGCCTAGCCCTAAAATATTAAATTTACTAGAAAATAATAGGAGAAGAAATAATGAAGAAAATAAATGTCATAATATTAGCTTCACTGATCGTTGCAGGCAGTGTGGGTTCTGCGCAGGCTGCGAGGGACTACATCAGCGTTGTCGGGTCATCAACGGTCTATCCCTTTGCAACGGTAGTGGCCGAGCAGTTCGGTAAGACGACGAAGTTCAAGACACCAAAGATCGAATCGACAGGTTCGGGCGGAGGGCTGAAACTCTTCTGTTCAGGAGTCGGCACCAAGCACCCCGATATAGCCAACTCCTCCAGGGCGATCAAGAAGTCCGAAATTGATAGATGTAAAAAGAACGGCGTAACGGAGATCATCGAGGTGAAGGTAGGTTATGACGGCATCGTGCTGGCCAATTCCAAAAAGGCGAAGCAGATGAATATCAGCCGCAGGGACCTCTTCCTGGCTCTAGCCAAAGATGTGCCGACAAAAAAAGATGGGGAATTGATTCCCAACCCTTACAAAACATGGAGGGATGTAAACCCTGAGCTGCCTGCCACAAAGATCAGGGTTCTCGGCCCGCCACCCACATCGGGAACGCGTGACGCCTTTGTCGAGCTTGCCATGGAGGGAGGCTGCAAGACATTTGGCTGGATAAAGGGTATGAAGAAGAAGGACAAGAAGAGGTACAAGGCAGTCTGTCATGCGATCCGGGAGGACGGGGCCTTTGTCGATGCCGGGGAGAATGATGTTCTCATCGTAAAGAAGCTGGACGTCGATCCCGACTCTTTCGGCATCTTCGGCTTTTCATTCCTCGACCAGAACGGAGACAAGATACAGGGGAGCCTCATCGACGGTGTAGATCCTGATTTCGACAAGATCGCAGATGGAGAGTATCCTGTTTCAAGGCCCCTATACTTCTATGTGAAGAAGGCCCATGTGGGGAGCATCCCGGGCATCGAGGGATTTCTCAAGGAGTTCACCAGCGACAAGGCATGGGGTGAGGACGGCTACCTTGTGGACAAGGGGTTGATACCTATGCCGGATGAAGAGCGGAAGGCTGTTCGTGGTGCTGTGAGGGCTTTGAAGGCGATGTAAGTCAGGCACGATCAATTAGATAATCAACGAAGCGCCGTCATCAGGTATAGACACTGATGGTGGCGCTTTTTTAAAAAAATTGTCTCGTGCCGTTTACCACTGTTTATTATATATTTTCAAAACTACCTGCTAAGATATAATCCCAAAAGAAGAGGAGATTTATTTATGATAAAGAAAGCTATTATTATTTTGCTTGTCCTGTCCCCGGCCTTTTCCTTTGCTGAAGAGCCGCTCGACATTGCTGACCTGATGACTCACAGGGAATATAAAGAGGCTGGGTTGGAGAAGCTTTCAAACGAAGAAATAGAGTCGCTGAACCGGTGGCTTAACAAATTTATCAGTCCTAGCTTAGGGGCTGGCAGAAGCACGCCAATTGGGAGTTTGCAAGCAGATGAAAAAGGGCCTAAAAAGAGCCCGCTTTCTACTTTGTTTGGAGACTCCGAGTCCAAAACCTACAAGGTTCAAAGCGTCTCCAGGGGATCAAGCTTCGAGATCAACAATCGCAACTATGAAGCATCAAAGAAATGCCCAAGCTTTAAAGAAGGCGATGAGGTAATCTTTCTGGAAGGCAGTGCCTATGGTCTCTGTACGACTGCCGTTTTTGCAAAGCCTGGCACAAGTGAAAGCTGCAAAGTGTGGTGTGAGGAAGACTAAAATCGTATTGTAGAATCAAGTTGATCAGGTGATGGATGTTTCGGTAGATGTCCACAAGGATGTATTGAAGCTCTTTTTAGAGCTTGAAGCTAAGGAGTATGTAGGCGAATGCCTTAAGCCTACTCTGGAATCCAGTCAAATAAAATGCCTGAATCTCCGATCAAGTCCGGCATGACAGGTCATCAGAGAGAGGTATTTGTAAGGAACTTGCGTTAATCATAGATAACTAATATTATATGTAACTCTGAAAAAAGGAAAAGGAATTGGAATCATGACCAAATCGGGGCAGAGAAGATTTTACATATATCTGGCCCTTCTTTGCCTGCTATTTATCTCTACTGCCATCGGCTGTAAGCCGAAAGCTAAGGATGAGCAGAAAGAGACAGGTGCAGAGCTGACTACAGGCCCTCCAAAGGGAGGCGACTTTACTCTACAAGCGGCAGAAGGCCCATTCTCTCTTCACGATATGAAGGGGAAAGTGGTGCTTATCTTTTTTGGTTATACCTCCTGCCCCACTGCCTGCCCCACATCTCTTGAAACAATGGCGGAAGCCTTCTCCAGACTGAGCGTGGAAGAGCTCGAAAGAGTACAGGGCGTTTTCATAAGCTTTGATCCTGAGCGCGATACAGTTGATGAACTTAAGGAGTATGCCGGCTACTTTCATCCTAATATCATCGGTATGAGCGGCAAGATAGAGGAGGTAAAGGAGGTTGCCGGGAGATACGGGGCCTTCTTTATTAAGGCCTTACAGGAAGAGTCAGAAATGGGCTATGGTTTCTCCCACTCTACAGAGACCTATCTTGTTGCAGACAATGGAACATTGAGTGAGATCTATTCCGAAAAGACCGATGCCATGACACTCTCAGAGGCTATTCGCCGCCACCTCTGGAAAAGGCAGTGAAACTTTATAAAACCCCCCATAAAACAAACAGACAGAAAGGAAAAGATTATGAAAATCAAATGCTGGATATTTTACGCACTTCTCGCACTGCTGCTCCCCTCTATGGCACTTGCCGGGAATCAAATCAAAAAAGAGATAGAGCTGAGTGACTTTTACGTCCGTGCCGTACCACCGGGGGCTGAAAATACCGCCCTCTTTATAACGCTGACAAACCCCAACAAAACCGATGTGGTGCTTTCGAAGGTCTCAAGCCCGGTTTGCCGTGCGGCTGAGATACATTTGATGCAGCATAAGGCTGGTGTTATGAGTATGGAACATGTGCCCGAGCTGGCCATAAAAGGGGGTGATACGCTAAAGCTTTCGCCCGATGGCTACCACATCATGTTAATAGGCCTGAAAAAAACCTTGAAAGATGGGGACAGTGTACCTGTCACTCTTAGCTTTAAAGATGGCAACAAAGTCAAAATAAATGCCACTGTTCGCAGGTTAATGAAGAAGATGAAACATAGTCATTGATGGCTGGGCTCCTCAGACTTCTCCCCTTTCTGCTGCTCTTGGGTATATCCCTTCCCTTTGCGGCGTGCAACAGCGGAGGCCCTGACATACATCTCGATAGCGGAACGCTAGCGCCTTCTTTTTCCCTTCCAGATCTGAGCGGAAAGACAATAAACTTCAAAAAAGACATGGGCCGGGGTAAGACCTACCTTCTGTTCTGGTCTTCCTCCTGTGTAAGCTGTAAAGAGGGGATGATGGTGCTGGAAGAGGTCTATAAAAAGAGCCGGGGCGCGGGATTTTCCGTCGTTGCAGTAAATGTCTATCAGGACAGGGATACGGTGAGCGCCTTTGCAGAAGAACTCGGCCTGAGTTATCCGATACTTCTAGATACAAAGGGAGATGTGGCAACGACCTATGAGGTATTTGCCATCCCGGTTGCATACGTAATAGACCCTGCAGGTATTGTGCTTGATAAGTTCATGGGGGAAATGACAAAGGAAAATGTTGAGGCAATCATAAAAAAATACTGGCTTTAGGGGGATATCATGTATGTCCGGATTAGCTGGAAATAAGTTTATATCCTTTTTGGATTCTTCTAAACAGAATCCTGGGACTTCGTCTTTAGCTTCTCTACATCGCTCACGATTATTTTATCACCTTCTACCGTCCACTTGAAATCCATGTCCCACAGGGTCAGTCCGAAGCTTGCTCCGTCATGTTTAGCGCTGTAGTAGGCTGGCCGGGGATCTGTATTCAGGATGCTGACAATAAGGCTACTTAAACCTTTGTGACCTGAATCCTCTTCCTCTTCACAGCAGCTTTTTGCATTCCCGGTAATAAGCACCTCAAACCTGGGTTCCGGTTCTTCAAGCGCATAGCCACCAGTAGCATCAGGTATGGCATCTGCGTAGGGCAGGTAGGGTTTGATGTCGACTACAGGCGTACCGTTCATAAGATCAGCACCTTTTATATGGAGAGACAGCTTCCCCCTGCTTGTCTCTATCCTCTCAAGTTTTACGGCAGAAATGCCTATGGGGTTCGGGCGGAAAGGTGAGCGGGAGGCAAATACACCTACACGCTTTTTCCCCCCCAGCCTCGGAGGTCTTACCATATTTTTCCACCCTTCCTCCATTGAATCATGAAAAATAAAAAGCACCCATATGTGAGAAAAGCCCTCCAGCCCCCGTATGACCTGCTCGTTGTTGCAGGGGGGTAAAAGCTCGATGACAGCAGAGACCTCCCGTACAAGCCCGGCCTGCCTGGGTATGCCGAACTTTTTTGTAAAGCAGGATCTTATAATGCCGACGGGTTGGAAAGAAAAAGCCCCCGAATTATCCGGCTTCATTGAGAAGTACCCGGACTGTCTGAGCACCTGATCGCTGCGATACGCTGAAGCAGCGGTGGGTGGGAATAGTTGAGGAATACATAAAAGGGGTGTGGGGTCAGGTTGGACAGGTTGTGGACGGAGAGCTTTTTTAGCGCAGCCACCATAGCGTCTCCGCTTCCAGTTGTCTCCATGGCAAAGCGATCCGCCTCGTATTCGTTCCTGCGGGAGAGGCCATGCATGAAGAGGGAGAGGACAAGCTCCAAAGGTGTAAAGAGGAGGCTGAAGAAGATAAGCCCCGCGTAAACGGATATCTCTTCCATAAAGAAGGCCTCAAAAAGCCCCTTGTGGCCCAGAAAGATGGACAAGAGGTAAAAGAGTATGCCCATATGGACAATGCCGATTAGCATCCCCTGTATGACATGCCTCTTCTTGTAGTGCCCAATCTCATGGGCCAGCACGGCTACCAGCTCAGCTACAGTGTGTTTTTCTATGAGCGTATCGAAGAGTGCTATCCGCCTGTTTTTACCGAAGCCGGTAAAAAATGCATTTGATTTACTTGAGCGCTTGGAGCCGTCCATTACAAAGAGGTTGTCCAGAGGAAATCTCACAGAAGCGGCGTAATCCATAATAGCAGACCTGAGATCTCCCTCCCCCAGTGGTGTAAATTTGTTGAAAAGGGGCATTATCCAGGTGGGTGCGACAAACTGGACAAGGAGCGTAAAGGCCGTAACCGCCAGCCAGCCGTAGAACCATCCGCCTGTCCCGGCATATTCAAAAAATGCGATAATCGCCCCCAGAAGAGGGCCGCCGAGCAGTACCGTCAATGCGACCCCTTTCAGCATGTCAGACACATAGGTCAAAGGGGTGGTCCTATTAAAACCAAATCTTTCTTCTATTACAAAGGTGGAATAGATCGAAAAAGGAAGCGAGATGATTGTCTTTAGTAGCAATAAGAGCCCGATGAATAGGAGCCCCGTCACAATGCTGCCAAAATCAAAGGAGCGGACGAATTTATCTATAAGGTTAAAGCCACCGGAAAACCAGAAGACCAGCAGCACAGCTATGTCAAAAGCCGAGCTTACAAGGCCGAACTTCGCCTGTGTCCGGGTGTAGTCTTGCGACTTCCTGTACTTATCGACTTCATAGACTGCTTCAAACTCAGCGGGCAGTTCACTTTTAAGGGCCCTCAGGTTGAGCATCTCCGAGACCAGTTCAAGCAGAAAGGCCGCTATCAGTGCTGCAAGTATTATAGTTGAGTAAAGATTCATCGCTTATTTAGATCTATTTTGATGACCACAAAAAAGGGAACGCCGCCCCTCTTCAGGCGAAGCCCCCTAAAAACTAATACGGTTCAATCTTCCTTTTGTTCCGTAAAATGCCGGATTAGGAAGTCCTCGTCGGTGGGAGAGAGGTCAAAACGTACACTTGCCTCCTCCACTACCTTCAGGCTGAATTCCCCCTGCCCGGAGATCCATTTGACGGCCCTTCTAAAGTTTTCCTTGTCCGGAAGTATTGTATTGCCCATACCTTTCCCCCTGAAACCCTGTTTTACTTTTCCCTTATGATGCTGTAAAGCTGGTCTTTCAGGAGCAGCCTCTGTTTCTTCTTATCTTCAAGGTATTCATCGGATCTAATCTCGATCTCCATCTCTATCCGCCTTACCTCATGATCCACCTCGTGGTACTCTTCAAAGAGGCTTGCAAAGTGGCTGTTTTCCAACTTGAGCTGGTGGATACGCTCCTTGTGCTCCGGTAATTCGTGGATAAGGTCGTGCTTTTCTATCATCCTGACTCTCCATGTATGATTGGTGTTTAAGCGCTCATTGTATCACAGGATGTCAGGAAGAGGGTATAGAGAATAAGGGAGATTTTGTCAGAGTGTCAGCTGAGTGCCTGTCAATGTGGACATCTAAGCTTTTCTGTTGAAAAAATAGTGACAAAAAGGCCGGGTTCATTTTTCCCATGCCTGTAGTTTTGCTCCCCCCTGATTTTTATGCATCCGAACAGAAATGCTAAAGCAAACAGGACGTGGTTTTTACTAAAAAAGGAATATATTCAGCCAAAAAAGCGTAAAAAGCAATATGTGTCGCAAATTGAGCAATATGTGTCGTCCTTTTTGTGAAAAAGTATGATACTGTTCTGCGACTGAGCTATAAGTGCATGTTTTTTAATGTTTTGACCACGATCTGGTGGAATACTATATGCATACTTTAGCAAAGAGTGCGTATATAGAGCTTATAACCCTATAATTCTGGTCAAATAACCGGAGCGAGGGCGTAATGCTAGACAAGAAACAAAAAACGCTAGCACTTTTCCTTTTTTTCTTTTCAGGCTTTTCAGCCCTGATATATGAGATTATCTGGTCACGCCTTCTAACGCTTGTTTTCGGCACCACAGTGGAGGCGATCAGCGCAGTTATCACCGCCTACATGTTCGGTCTTGCACTTGGCAGCTATTTCGCCGGGAAGCACTCCGATTTCATACGAAAACACCTTGCAGCATACGGCATATCCGAAATCCTCATTAGTATTTTCAGCCTTGCACTTTACTACGCCATAGTATCATTCCCTTCCTTGTCAAAGCCTTTTCACTGGATGCATCTCAGGCATGACACACTTTTTACAGTGCTGACTTATATTTTTAATTTTGTTCTGGTAGCCCTGCCCACCTCTCTTATGGGTGCCACTCTACCCCTGATAAGCAAGCACTACATAAGGGGGAAAGAGCCACTTGGTCTCGGAATAGGCCTCATCTACGGCTTTAATACTCTGGGGGCTGTATCCGGGACTTTTTTGTGCGGTTTTTTTCTAATACCTTCCTTCGGGGTCTGGGGGACTAACATAATTGCAGTATCTATCAGTATGCTTCTGGGCATTACAGCCCTTGCCGTAAGTCTTAAAGACAGGCGTGAAAAGATATTTGATCTCACAAAGATTGGTAAATCTGTAGACAATTTCATCCCTGCCCCTGAGAAAAGGCACCGTCTGCTTCTTTTTGTTTTTCTACTTTCCGGCTTTGCCTCTATGGCCTATGAAGTGATATGGACAAAAATGCTGGTAATGGTAATAGGAAACTCCGTTTATGCCTTTTCTGCAATATTGACCGTATTTCTCGCCGGACTGGCTTTGGGGAGTTTTCTTCTCGCAAGGTTTATAGATAGGGTGAAAAAACCTTACGTCCTATTTGCCGTTCTGGAATTTATGATATTTGCCTATATCGCTCTTACCCTTCCCTTTGTAGATGAACTCCCCTTTATATTTCAGTTCCTGTTTAACCGTTTTTTTGACGGTTTCCTAAGTATTGAGCTAATAACCTTTAGCATAATCATGGTTGTAGTACTTGTACCTACAATCCTTATGGGCGCTACATTTCCGCTGGTAAACAGGATAATGACTACAAGATTGGGGCTTCTAGGACTGAGCATAGGTGGGTCCTACTCGGCCAACACCGTGGGGGGTATATTTGGAGCCATGGCAGCGGGATTTTACCTTATTCCAAGCTTCGGCGTACAAAAAAGCATCCTTCTCATACTCTCTGTTAACCTTTTTGCAGCTATAGCATTGCTGACCATGTCAGACAAAGTCAGTAATAGTGTGAAAACTGCATCCATTCTGACAGCTGGAATACTTTTTGCCTTCTATGCCACATGGGTGCCAGTATGGAATATTAATTATATGAACAGAGGAGTCTATGTCTATGCCGGTTTTTACAAGGAGAGCTTCAAGGGCAGCGACAAGGAGTTTCGGGCATTTGTTGATAAAAACTATAAGCTTAAGTGGTATAAGGAAGGACGCGTCGGTAACGTTGCTGTCACTGAAATGAATGGGCAACTGGGCTTACAGGTTAATGGCAAAACGGAGGGCAGCACAGCTCATTCCGACATGTTGACACAGACAATGGTGTCAGCGCTCCCGCTTATGTTAAAAGGTAATGCTTCAGATGTGGCTATTATTGGCCTTGGTACCGGTGTCACCCTTGGGATTGCGGAGCACTTTCCAGTACAACAGATTGATTGCCTTGAATTGTCTAAGGGAGTTGTGCAAGCCTCAAGTTTTTTTAAACATGTCAACTTTAACGCCCTGAAAGATAAAAGGCTAAACCTGATAATGGATGATGGCAGACACCACCTGACCTATACAAGAAAAAAATACGATGTAATAATAAACGAACCTTCCAACCCTTGGATAACTGGAGTATCAAATCTATTTACACGCGAGTTTTTTGAAATAGCCCGTAACAGACTTAAACCCGGTGGGATAATGACGCAGTGGATACAGCTTTACAGTCTTGATGTTCGTGAAGTTAAGATACTGTTAAAGACATTTAATGAGGTTTTCCCCAACGTAAGTGTATGGATGTTCTCCCCAAATGACCTTATAGTGCTGGGCTCTGTTGATGAAATTCAAAACCACTACTCCCATATTGAGCGGGCCTTTTATGACGAAGTTCTTTATAACGACCTTCATAAAATAGATATATCCTCCCCCTCTGATGTACTTGAAGGCCATATTATGGGGGTCAAAAACCTGAAATTGTTCACAAAAGGAGTCCCAGTCAATACTGACAACTTTCCTGTTGTAGAGTTTGAAGCTCCAAAAAGGTTATACAGACCCTCTCCTATGAAAAATGTCGAAGCTATTCGCAGATGTTGCTAGGCTTGAGCAGCATACTGCAAATACTACTAAGAACAACTCTCTAAAATCGAGTATATTTTAAAAATCGTTTATCAACTTCGTTGCAGCTTCCAATTTGACATATAAATTGACGAATTGAGGCCTCCTATCCCCACTCTATCAACCCCATAATAGCTAGAGGTGGATGCTTTCTTGTGCCACCTTTTTAGGGCCTGTTGACATCAAGTGCATAAGCATATCTGCTTTGTTCAGGTAAAGATTTCTGAAATCATGTTCGATTTTCCATACTGCCTGGTTTTTCCTCAATCAGCGGTGGAATTTTAAAGTGCAAGACGTTAGAATGAGAGCTCTTTTACTTAAGAGGAAGGTCCTTGCATTATGAAAACAATCTTCCATTCTATTAAAGCAGGTGCCCCCATACTGACTGTCAACCTGCGTCTTTCCCGCCACCTGAGTGGCAGGTATGCCGAGATGATGCTGGCTACGGGGGTGTCGGTCTGGCCTACCCCGACTATTTTGCCCCTTTCGGCATGGCTTAAAACTATCAGGGAAGCCGGTTGGCCTGAAAGCGCCGTTATTTCAGAAGTGCGCGCCGCTGCGCTCTGGGACGCAATTGTAAGTGGCGATAGTGATATTTCAGAAAGAGACCTGCTTATTCCGCAGGGCGTAGTAAAGGCTGCCTTTGATGCATACCGCCTGATGAAAGAATACCGGCTCAAGCTGCCGGAAGACGATCTATACCTGACTGATGAAGCCAGGGCACTTAAACGCTGGGTTGTTATATATGAAGACAGGCTGGAAAGACTTGGCTTTGTTGATCCATCGGAAATGACAGCCGAGCTTGTAAGGGGTATCAGGGCAGGTGTTATAAAAGTTCCTTCCGAGATGATCCTGGCCGGTTTTGACGAAGTGACCCCCAGCCTTGAGCTGCTCATAGAGGCCGTAGAGGGGCAGCGCGGCAGGGTCATATTCTGGCCGGAAAGGCCGGTGTGTTTAAAAGGTTTGCCGGATGCCCCGGTATTAGAAGAAAAGGTTCATATTTATCCCTGCGATAATGAGAAGGAAGAAGTAGTTA
>JADFVX010000080.1 GCA_015222755.1 Pseudomonadota bacterium
CATCCTTCTTTTTCGGACAGATATCCAGTATCCCCAAACGACATAGTGCCGTTTGGGGATACTGGATATCTGTCCGAAAAAGAAGGATGAGGATAAATGCAGGGATTGTGAGATAAGGGATGTGTGTAAACTATAATATTTTGTATATGAGACCTCTATAAAATATTCTCATTGCGACCGACGGAAGTCCTGAAAGGGCGAGGAGCAAAAGCGATGCGGCAATCTTTAAGCAAGTGAAGCAAATAGATTGCCACGCCCTACGGGCTCGCAATGACTGCAAGTAGGGGTTTAGCAGAGAAAAAAGGTGGTCTCTTTAATTGACACAAGGATAGCCACTTGATAAACTAGTCTTAATTATAGTCGACCCGAATTCAGACCAAGAGGATAAAAATGAAAATATTACCGTTGTCAGAAGCGAAGATGAAGCTCAGCAAGCTGGTGGAAGATGTGAGCAGCACAGACGAAGAGGTAGTTATAACTAAAAATGGCTACCCCACTGCAGTACTAGTAAGTACGGATGAATTTGAGGGATGGAAAGAGACTGTCGCTGTACAGTCTGACCGTGACTTGATGCAGGAGATAGAAGAAGGTCTTTCAGCGCTGAGAGAAGGCAAGGCCAAACTCTATACCCTTGACGAGCTTTTCAATGAAGGTGCGTAGGTTTTGACCGGAACTGCTCAACAGTTAAAAATCCCCAAACATGTGGCAGAACTCATTCGCCGCATGCACCCCACCCTAAAACAAAAAATACGTGCCGCATTAAAAACCATCCTCGATGATCCCGGCACCGGAAAAGCACTGCGCAATGAGCTGAAAGGACTTGTCACATTCAGGGTCGCACGTTTCCGTATCGTTTATCGTATCGGCAAAAAGAAAGTTATAGAGGTGGTAGCCATAGGACCAAGAAAAACTATTTACGAAGAAACCTATAGGCTGCTAAAAAAAGAAGAGAAAGAAAAATAAATTTGAGAACAAATGCAGAGATTACAGGATAAAAGATGTTTGCAGCTTGTGGTGTTTTGCGTTAAATTGACTTCTATGATAATTCGCATAAAAGTGTTGTGTCGGCATAGATTATAGAAAAATATAATGATAGAAACAATCAAATCAATTCTGAGTTCAGCTGATTTTTGGGCTATTGTTATTTCTGCCTTTGTTGCAATTTTTACATTTGCAAAAGCCAAGGAATCAGAAAGAGAAGCTGAATGGCGAAAAGAAAAACTTAAATTGTATTTAAATTTTATGGAATCTCTAAGTGAAATCACTGAATCAGAAAAAACAGATTACGGAGAAATCTCCTTTGCTAAAGCTTGTAATGATTTACATTTATTAGCTCCATTAAATGTCATAAATGCCTTACACAAATATCAAAAAGAGATGAGCATGAAAAACACAAACTCTACACATGAATCAAGAAAAATGACGCAAGAAAATTTAATTTATGAAATCAGAAAAGACTTAAAAATTAAACCAAATGAAAAAAGAGATGATTTCAATTTATTAATGTGGACATCTGGAAAAAAGAAAGGCGAAAATTTATAAAATATTAATAAACCTAATCCTTAACACTCAACCGACAAAACCGTTTGAGTGTTAAACGCTAATATCATCGTGTAAATACCACACAAGGTGACTATATGATAATAGGTATACCTAAAGAAATAAAAGACAAGGAGTTCCGTGTCGGCATCGTACCGGCGGGGGTGCGTACACTCACAGCATCGGGACACCGCGTCATCATCGAGAAAAATGCCGGTGCGGGAAGCGGTATAGGTGATGATGAGTACAGCAAAGCAGGTGCCGAGATAGCAGACAGCGCAGAGGCCGTCTACAACAGTGCAGACATGGTAATGAAGGTGAAGGAGCCGCTGGAAAGTGAGTATCCCTACATGCGTGAGGGGCTCATACTCTACACCTTCCTCCACCTTGCCCCTCTCCCCGGCCTGACAGATGAACTTCTTAAAAAAGGTGTTGTTGGAATAGGTTATGAAACGGTAAGCCTCGATGACGGCTACCTGCCGCTTCTTGCGCCTATGAGCGAGGTAGCAGGCCGCATGTCCATACAGGTTGGGGCACACTATCTTCAAAAGGAGTCCGGCGGTATCGGTATCCTACTTGGCGGCGTCCCCGGCGTGGAGCACGGTCACGTCACCATAATCGGTGGCGGCAATGTGGGCATCAACGCGGCACGGGTCGCCTCGGCGCTCGGCGCTACCGTTACTGTCCTGGATACAGACCTCCACAGGCTTGCCTACCTTGAAGACATATTTGCCGGGCGCGTCAATACGCTAATGTCAAATATCCACAATATCGAAGAAGAGCTGAAGTTGGCCGATCTCGTCGTCGGTGCAGTGCTTATCCCCGGAGGAAAGGCGCCTAAACTTGTGACGAAGAAAATGCTGAAATTGATGAAGAAGGGCTCTGTGATAGTCGATGTAGCCATAGACCAGGGTGGTTGCATAGAGACTTCAAGACCTACATCGCACTCAGAGCCTGTATTTGATATGGATGGCGTAACACATTACGCTGTTACAAATATGCCGGGGGCCGTCCCCAGGACATCGACATTTGCGCTGACAAACGCCACACTGCCTTTTGCTTTGGAGATTGCAGATAAGGGCCTCAAAAAAGCGCTATCAGAAAATAACGCCCTTCTTAAAGGAGTGAACACATATTATGGCAAGCTGACCAACGGCGAAGTGGCCGAAGCGCAAGCTAGGGAGTGGGAGGAACTTAGTCTTTGAAAGAGGAGAGGCCGCACTACCACGGCCACAAAAAAAGGCTTAAGGAAAGGTTCCTGAAAAGCGGACTTGAGGGTCTTGCCGATTACGAGGCACTTGAGCTTATACTAAGCCTTGCCATTGTAAGACGTGATGTAAAGCCTGTGGCAAAGGAACTACTTAAAAGGTTCGGCTCCTTTGCTGCCGTGCTTGATGCCACACCTGCGGCCCTTACCTCTGTAGAGGGCATAGGTGAAAATGCAGCAGCGGCAATACATCTTATAAAGGAGGCTTCTACAAAATACCTCCGGGAGGGCAGCCGCAAGGCCTGCATTGTCTCCTCCCCTGCCGCCCTCATAGACTACTGCAAAACAGCTATGAAGGGCCTCAGGGACGAACAGTTCCGCGTTATCTTTCTGAACACAAAAAACGAGATAATAGATGATGAAGTCCTGTGTGAAGGAACTATCGACCAGACGGCCGTATATCCCCGTAAGGTAATAGAGAGGACAATCCACCACGGCGCATCATCATTGATATTTGTCCATAATCACCCCAGTGGCCATCCGGCTCCCTCTAATTCGGACAAGGAGCTTACGAAGACACTGAAGGAAGCGGCGGCATCCATACAGGTAAAAGTCCACGACCACCTTATAATCGGAAAAAATTCCTACTACTCCTTTACAGAAGAGGGGTTTTTGTAGTAAGGTTTTTTCTTATAAAACCAAACTAATATTTACTATGCCACTAAGCGAAAAACAAATATTTGTCCGCGCACTGAGTAATAAAGAGTTTTCCGGCAAAGATGACACTTCATGGGTCTTCTCCAAACAGGAGTTAGACGGCTATGACTTCATAGCACTGGATGTCTCACAAGTCACCAAGATTCACAGCAGGGGAATGGGAAGGCTTGTCCGTCTTCATCACAAGATGCAGTTCAACATGACCGACATTGCCATCATCTCACCATCGGATGAATTTCTTTCCCTTTTCAGGACCTTACACATAGCCAGCAAGGTACATCAGGCAGCAACAAAAAATGAGCTTGTCGAAAAGATAAACATGCAGCCCAAGAGGCTGCTCATGATCAGTGTAGACAGGAACTCTGCCGGTCTTGTTCGGGACATGGTGAAAAGCCTTGATGCTACCTTCAGCTATCGCCATCCGAGTGTTCAGGATGCGACGATTGTAAAGGAAATGCAGCCTTCCATGCTTATAGTAGACCTTCCCTTTGTCATGGAACACCGGGAGGCCCTTAAGACGACCTTCGGTCACAGCTACCACATCCCGGTTCTTGTTCTAATGCCACCAAGCTCGGAGGCCCGGGAGTTTAAGGACACCTTCCGTTCATGCCGGGTGCAGGCCCTTGGAATGCCCTTCCCGCCCCGCCATATCCATGACATCCTGAGCAGCAACTTCAGGGTGATGACCAAAGATGCCAAACCAAAACTGCTGGCCGTTGACGATCTGAACTTCATGCGACAGGTCCTAAAGTCAAACCTGGAGGAAGACTACGAGGTCTTTCTTGCTGAAAATGGCGAAGAGGCTATAGAAGTTGCGGAGCATGAAAAGCCTGACATAATACTAATGGATGTAGAGATGCCTGTCATGGACGGGCTTACAGCAACAAGGAAGATAAAATCCAACCCTGATCTTAAGCATATCCCTGTGCTCGTTCTGACAGCAAAAGCCGCTGTAGACATAATAGAGACCGCCTGTAAGGCTGGTGCAGCAGATTACATCCTTAAACCACCGGACTTCACTATCATAAGGGAAAAGATCGCCAAATATATAAAGAAGTAGGCTCTAGTCTTAGTGATTTGAATCCTTTTAAGGTTCTGAAACGATAGATGATTTAACTGGTGAGTTCAAGCAAGCTTTATGATCCAAAACAGGTCAAAGCAGCAGAGTCTACCGGATATTTTGCATAGATAAGGCCCGCGTCAGGTCCTCGCACCTATAAATGCTATAAGCCCCACCAGCCCAAATATTATGTTGGAGCCAAATGCGGCAAGGAAGGGGGGGAGCACTCCCACATGCCCCAGTGAGATATTAAAGGCCATAGTCACCCAGTAAAGGAAACCGATAATAATACTTATACCCACACCTGAAGCAATGCCGGAAGAGCGGGCTGTCTTAAGGCCGAAAGGTATGCCTATTAGCGGAAAAATTATATTAACAAGCGGGAAGGCTATTTTTGCCACCAGGTCAACGACATATCTTTGGTAGTCAAGTCCCATTCTTTTAAGTTTTTCAATATGTCGATTCAATTCTCCGAAGGTCATCTCCTCCGGTTCCGGTTCGGCTACCTTAAAGGTGTCCAGCGTCTCCTCTCCGATAAAGTCATAATGGTCAAAATAGGATATTTTTAAGTTTGGCAAAAAATGCCGTGTTGTACCATCTCTCAGTTGCCAGTGATCTACTTCCCAGGAGGCCTTTTTTGCATCTATCCTTGTTGTAACACGGTAGTTCCTATCCAGTATAAATATGGTGATATTGTGCAAGACTTCCTTTTTTACATTGATATGCTGGATCTTGTATATAACTTCTTTCCCGAAATACCAGATATTGTTTTTTTTGAAAAGCCTGTCCTCTGCACTTACCCCGGGACGAAACCGTTCTATTTCCTTATAACGTTTTGTAGTATAGGGGACCATATACTCATTTGTGGCAAGTGAAAAAAGGCCTATGCCTAGCGATATTATAAGTATGGGCATGGATAGCCTGTAAATGCTGTTCCCGCCTGCCTTCATGGCCACCAATTCACTACTTTGTGAAAGGAGGCTCAGCGTAAGGAGCGTGGCAAGTAATGTTGCCATGGGAGTGATCTGGGTAAGTATAAGCGGTATCTTGAAGAGGAAATATTTGCCTATATCGATTAGCGGTACCTCTCTGGAACTGAGTTTCCAGAACTTGCTCATTGAATCAATAGATAGATAGACGAAAAGAAAGCTGATTATGCAGATAAAGAAGAGCTTTAGGAAATGCATCGATATGTAGCGGTAGAGCAAGTTCATGCCTGTTTTTTACCTCTATTGACCTTTATAAGGCCTTTTGCCGTTTTTACAATAAGGCTGAACAGCTGCTCAAAAAGGGTCATAAGCTTTATCTCCTTATCTGCATTTACTTTGTTCATAAGGTAGAGGCCGATGGCAAAAAATACAATGTTCGGTGTCCAAATGCTCAGGGAGGGGGGCATGATATTGCGCTCACCTATAGCCTCACCCAGAAGGAAGGATATCCAGTAAGTGATGATAAGGGCAAGGCTTATAATAAAGCCGTGTGCCTTGCCGGAGCGTTTTCCCTGTATGCCAAGAGGTGCGCCTATAAGGGCAAACACAATACAGGCAAAGGGGATAGCAAATCTCTTGTGTAGCTCTATTTTAAGCGTAGCATCATTTTTTCCCATTTCCTTAAGCTCTTTGCTTTTTTGCAGTATTTCGCTGACAGAAAGCTCCTTTTCACTCTTTTTGACAATACCTTTATCATTTTTACCGCCTCCCATGGCAAGGGCAATATCGTATATTTTGAAGTCAACCGCCTTGTACTGAGTGTCCTTTTTTAGCCCCCTGCGGTGAATAGTACCGTCATATAACCTCAGTGTTATGGTCTTTCTCTCTGGCAGGGCTATTATCTCCCCCTCTTTTGCCAGGATAGTATTGCTGCTTAAGCCTTTCTTTTCTTCCGAGATCATTACCTCCGTAAAGCGCCCAGACAAGCGATCTTTCCCGTTTATGTGTAGTACAATATTTTTAAAGGAATCTATTAGCCGTCCGGGAACTATGGCTGTGTCAGCCTTCTGTTTTGCAATGCCGTAGGTTTGTGCCTTAAATCCTTGGCTTCCCCAGGGAAGAGCAAATATCATCAGGAAAAGGCTGATTATCAGCATGACTAGTGCAAGAAAAGCAACGGGGGGCATCAACTGTATGAGGCTTATACCGGATGCCTTCATAGAGGTGATCTCCTCATCATTTGAAAGGCGGCCAAAGGCGAGTAATACCCCAAGCAAAAAAGCCATTGGGATTGTATATACAAAAAAGGTAGGTAGAATATACAGGATAAGCCGTAGCACCTCAGATATGGCGACGCCCTTGCCAACTACCAGTTCTGTTAGATTCAGCACCTTTCCCATGAGCAGTATACATGTGAAGATAGTCAGCCCAAGCAGGAAAGGGACAGTGATCTCTCTGGCGATATATAGGTTCAGTTTTTTTGTCATCGAGGCTTGATATTCTATCCGATGCATAGAGGCAAGTAAAGAGTTGCGTCTAAAGTAATCAGGCAGTGCGTAGAGTTCTCTCAAAAAGCCACTTTATGGGAAATCAAATGTCTGCGGTTTTCCGTAGCCCTTTTTTTGTATTGCGCTTATTGGGGGATTGTCGGAGTGGCGAGCATACAATTAGTCAGGTATAGGCAACCGCCTTGCTTTTTATCGCCCAAATCAGTAAAATGGGGAGATACAAATCTGGAGGAATTTAGGAATTTATGTGGGATTATACTGACAAGGTAAAGGAACTTTTTTTGCACCCTAAAAACGTGGGTGTTATAGAGGATGCAGACGCTGTTGGAGATGTTGGTTCTATCACCTGTGGTGATGCGCTGAAACTGATGCTTAAGATAGACAAGGAGACGGAAAAGATTGTTGATGCCAAATTCCAGACCTTTGGCTGCGGTAGCGCTATTGCCTCTTCTTCAGCCCTGACTGAGATGATTATAGGGAAGACCGTGGAGGAGGCGGAAAGGGTCACAAATCAAGATATTGCGGACTTTCTCGGAGGTCTCCCCCGGGAAAAGATGCACTGCTCAGTCCTTGGGCAGGAGGCGCTTGAGGTTGCGATTGCCAACTATCGCGGGGTTGATCTTAAGAAGATTGAAGAAGAAGAGGGGCCTCTTGTATGTCAGTGTTTTGGTATCCATGAAAAGCTGATAGAAAAAACGGTAATGGAAAACGACCTTAAGACCGTTGAAGAGGTGACAAACTATACCAAGGCGGGCGGCGCCTGTCAGACATGTCATCCAACCATCGAAGACATTATTGAAAGAGTATGGAAGGCCAAAGGACAGGAGGTGCATGTCAAGGATGAGGCTCCAAAGGCCAAACCTGCCATGACCAACCTCAAGAAGATAGCCCTGATCACAGAGACGATAGAAAAGGAGATCAGACCTATCCTAGCCCAAGACGGCGGAGACATCGAACTTCTTGATATTAACGGCAATGAGGTACTTGTCGCCCTTAGAGGGCAGTGCTCTTCCTGTAAGAGCGCCTACTATACGGTAGAGGGTATAGAGGAAAAGCTCAGAGAGATGGTCTATCCCGACATCGTCGTTAAATTGCAAAAAGACTAAGTATTTTATTATATTCTCAGGAGTGTATTTTGAATGATAAAGTGATTTACATGGATAACAACGCCACTACAAGAGTGGCCGATGAAGTATTTGAAGAGATGAAGCCATATCTCACCGAGCTTTACGGCAACCCTTCAAGCATGCACACCTTTGGAGGTCAGGTCGGCAAAAAGGT
The DNA here is from genome assembly GCA_015222755.1 of Pseudomonadota bacterium. Classification (GTDB taxonomy): domain Bacteria; phylum Desulfobacterota; class JADFVX01; order JADFVX01; family JADFVX01; genus JADFVX01. The sequence continues at coordinate 8,242 of JADFVX010000080.1, forward strand.
GGCTGAGGCGAGAGACCGTGTCATGAAGCTCATTGCTGCGGAATATGACACAGAGGTCATCTTTACAAGCTGTGGCACCGAGAGCAATAGCACCGCCATATTCTCTGCCCTGCAGGTTTTCCCCGACAGGAAGGAAATAATAACCACAAGGGTTGAACATCCTGCCATATTGTCACTGGCTCCATACCTGGAAAAGCAGGGCATAGCTGTAGTACAGCTGAAGGTGGATAGCGATGGGCGTCTCGATATGGATGAGTATGCCCATTTTCTTAACGAAAACACGGCACTTGTGTCCATTATGACCGCCAACAATGAAACGGGTGTGATCTTCCCAGTTGAAGAGATGGCCCGTATGGCAAAGGAAAAGGGTGTCCTCTTCCATACGGATGCCGTGCAGGCCGCAGGGAAGATTCCTATAGATATGCGTGAAAGTGCCATTGATATGCTTTCTCTCTCTGGCCATAAAGTCCATGCACCAAAGGGTGTTGGCGCACTGTATGTGAGACGTGGCACAAGGTTCCGCCCATTTTTGCGTGGAGGTCACCAGGAGAGAAACCGCCGAGCTGGGACAGAAAATGTGGCCTCTATTATAGCAATGGGCAAGGCCGTTGAGATCGCTGTTGCCCATCTTGGGGAAGAGGCCGGCCGTGTCAGGGAGATGCGTGATCGCCTTGAAAAGGGAATTATTGAGGCCATTCCAAGAGCCTTTATAAATGGTGATATTGAAAACCGCCTGCCAAACACCACTAATATCAGTTTTGAGTTTGTGGAAGGGGAAGGGATTTTGCTTTTGCTAAACGACCTTGGTATTGCAGCATCTTCAGGGTCGGCATGTACCTCCGGTTCTCTTGAACCTTCTCATGTTCTCAGAGCGATGGGCGTTCCCTTTACTGCGGCACATGGTTCCATTCGTTTTTCTCTTAGCCGCTACAACAGCATGGATGAAGTCGAATATGTGATCAAAAACCTGCCGCCTATAATTGAAAAGCTGCGTTCTATCTCCCCATTCTGGAAGGATGGGGCACCTATTGCGGAGTTCGACCCGCAATACAAATAAGAGGGCCTGCCTTTGAAGAAATATTTTGTTCTCGATACTAATGTGCTTCTCCATGACGTCGGGTCGCTTTTTGCCTTCGAGGACAATAATGTAATAATCCCTATAGTTGCTATTGAAGAACTGGACACCTTTAAAAAGGACCTTAACGAGATAGGGCGCAACGCCAGACAGGTCTCAAGGGTACTGGACGCACTCAGAAAAAAAGGCCCCCTCTATGAGGGAATAGAGATCAAAAATGGCGGGACGATACGAGTTTTTATACCCACCTCAAAAACCAACAACCTTCCTCCCGAACTTCTCTTCAATAAGGCCGACAACCAGATACTCTCCGTTGCAATGGAGCTTAAAGAATCATCACGCGAGCCTGTCGTACTTGTGACCAAGGATACAAACCTGCGTATCAAGGCTGATGTCCTGGGAATTATGGCCAGGGACTATGAGACGGACAAAATAGAGGTCTCTGAGTTGTATGGAGGGGTGACTACGCTCACAATATCAAAGGAAGAAATAGATAGTTTTTACAAAGATGGAGGCCTGAAACTTGAAGGCCTTGAAGCCTGCGCCAACGAAGGTTTTATTCTTGCCGAAGAGGGGGCCGAAAAGCATTCCGCTCTGGCCAGGTATTGTGCAAAAGAGAAAAGGCTCCTGCCCCTGCAACTGCCAGGCGATAACGTATGGTCGATTTACCCAAGAAATGCAGAGCAGCGGCTCGCAATGGATCTTCTACTCGATGATTCTCTCAAGCTTGTTTCCCTTGCCGGCAAGGCTGGTACCGGTAAAACCCTGCTTGCCTTAGCTGCAGGCCTGCAAAAAACAGTTGATGAACAGGTCTATATCCGACTTCTCGTCTCCCGCCCCATCTTCCCGCTGGGCAAGGATCTCGGTTTCCTGCCGGGAGACATAAAGGAAAAGCTTGCCCCATGGATGCAGCCTATATTCGATAATCTTGAGCTTATATTCGGGACACAGGAAAAGCACAAAGGTCGCCGTGAAGGGAAAAGACAACGATATAAAGAGCTTATGGGAGAGGGAACCCTTGAGATAGAACCGCTAACCTACATCAGGGGAAGGAGCATCCCTAATCAGTATCTTATTGTCGATGAGGCCCAGAATCTTACGCCACACGAGATGAAGACCATAATTACCCGTGCCGGTGATAATACCAAGATAGTGATCACAGGCGACCCCTACCAGATCGACAACCCCTATATCGATTCTTCAAGTAACGGCCTGACTTATGTAGTGGAAAGGTTCAAAAACGAAGAGATAGCCGGACATATGACCCTCACCAAGGGTGAAAGGTCAAAGCTGGCCGAGATAGCTGCGAACCTGCTTTAAGTCATTTACTGCCAGCATTAAAAAACAACCGGCGCAATCGCAAGTTCCTGTTTGAAATAGGAAGGCAAGTCCCGGCTTTCCACTATAGGGCAAATGGGTTGGCTTCCTCCTCAGCAGGGGGAGAGCCACGAACACCTTCAATGGCAATGAAAATATCTATAATGGGGCTGCCTCTTAGTGCAATGCCGGAGTTGTTGAGTTGAAGCTTGCATCTTCCTTCAAAACCTATACGATACCCTCCCCAGGGATCGATGCCTGGAGTTCCCATTGCAGTAACATTGATTGATACAGGCCATTGTTTCCCCAGAAGGGTGAGTGTTCCTTTCAGCACACCCTTTCCTTTTCCTGTACTTTTAAACCCTGTGCTTTCAAATTGGGCCTCCGGGAATTTTCTGACCTTTAAAAAATCCCCTCCCCGCAAATGTTTATCCCGCTCTGCGTGATTACTGTCTATGCTTTCCATTTCGATTGTTGCAGATACATTAGAGATAATACCTGTTTTGGAATCATGGCTAAAGGTCCCATTAAACTCATTGAAGCGTCCAAGAACCCAGCTGTATCCAAGGTGTTTGGCTTTAAACTGGATAAATGCATGTCCTTCCTTTGAATCCAGGATGTAGTCGTCCGCATATGCCTTGCCTGTTAAAAGTAAGGGCGCAATAAACAAAGCAAGAAGCATGATCTTTTTAAATCTCATTGCTTTTCTCCTCATTGAAATGGTTTTTAGTTTAAATAAACGGGTGATCATACTAACAAATGTTTTAGTTTAAATCCACATTTTATAGATAAGGTTGAATTATGAAGCTGTTTAGGCCTAACCCGGATGAACCGGATAAGTGCCTTAACGAAATAATTCTCTGCCAGAAAAACGCAGAAAATTATTTCTAAGTTACTAAAATACTGTTAATATTTTATAAAGCTTTATATTGGTACTTATGGAGAAAAAAGTAAAAACAATAACATGCATTATCTGCCCGAAAGGCTGTGACCTGAAACTCCGGCAAGGCAGAAAAGGGCAGTGGTCAGTATCTGGCAATGACTGTGACAGGGGGATTGACTATGCCTTGGAGGAGATGTCTTCTCCAAGGCGTGTGCTGACTACTACGGTTGCACTTGCCGGCGGTAACCTTCCTCTTCTTCCAGTACGCTCCTCAGTGGCCCTGCCGAAGGAAACACTTTTTGAATGTCTTAAGATACTTTCTGGAATTGAAAGGTATTGCCCCGTGGATATAGGAGATGTAATAGTAAGTGATATTCTGGATACGGGTATCGACATCATAGCCACCCGCTCCGTACAATGAATACCGACGATTATTCCTGCCTGAAAGCCAAGTTGCAGACAAGTCTTGTAGGCAGAGAGCTTATGGTCTATGAAAGGGTACTGTCTACAAACAAAACAGCCTACGACCTGGCACTTTCAGGGGCTGAAGATGGGACCGTTATAATAGCTGACAGCCAGAGTGGTGGGAGGGGGAGGCGTGGCAGGTCGTGGTCTTCACCCGCTGGTGTTAACTTGTATACATCCATCATATTACGTCCTGACATACCATCTCTAATGGCACCACAATTGACGCTTATGTCGGCTGTAGCTCTTGCGGAGACTGTGGCATTGCTCCTTTCTGGTTTTGTGGACATAAAAGTGGCAATAAAGTGGCCTAATGATATATTTTTGCAGGACAAGAAATGTGCTGGTATCCTTACGGAGATGAAGTCTGCAGGAAGAGACGTTGAGTTTGTGGTCATCGGTATAGGTCTCAACCTGAACCTGAGAAAAGAGTCCATGGATACTTCTATCACAGGGCTGGCAAGCTCTCTTTATATTGAGTCGGGCCATGAATTTTCAAGATCGGAAGTTGCTCAATCTCTTTACAGTGCAATAGAAAATTGGTATAAGAGGTATCTCGATGAAGGCTTTTCCCCAGTGCGGGAAGCCTGGAACCGCCTGTCGGGCATTCAGGGCAGGCATGTAAGGGCGGCATCGGGAAATGGATATGAGACGGGCATAGCACTGGGAGTAGACGAAGAAGGCGCACTTCTTCTGGAAGGTGATGCCGGTACGGTGGTAAGGATTACTGCCGGAGATGCGATTTTTATCTAAGATGGAGAAGACGTATTGCTTTTAGTTATAGATGTTGGAAATACAAATATTGTCCTCGGCCTGTATAGTGGAGATAAGCTTGTAGAAAACTGGCGTGTTGCCACAAAGAAGGGACGTACCGTCGATGAATATGGGATACTGATAAAAGAGCTTCTTGGTTTTTCCAAGATTGATACGGAAAAGATAGACGACATAATAATATCCTCTGTAGTCCCTCCTCTGGAGAGTACGCTCTGTGAGATGGGAGAGAAGTATTTCGCCATTAAACCCATGATGTTCGGGCCGGGGCTTAAAAGCGGTATCCCTATACTTTATGAGAACCCTAAAGAAGTAGGTGCCGACAGGATAGTTAATGCAGTTGCAGCGCTGAATAAGTATGGTGCTCCTTTGATAGTAGTGGATTTCGGTACAGCTACTACATTTGATTTTATTACTGAAAAAGGGGAGTATGGGGGTGGAGTAATTGCTCCCGGCATAGGGATTTCGGTTGATGCGCTTTTTCAGCGTGCCTCAAAACTGCCCAGAGTCGATTTTGTGCGGCCCGAAAAGGTTGTGGGGCGAAATACTGTAAATAGCATCCAGTCCGGCATTGTCTTTGGATATGTGGGCCTTGTCGATGGCATTGTTGAGAGGATGAAAAAAGAAACCGGGTTTAAGGCGAAAGTTATTGCCACAGGTGGTCTGGCGGGGTTCATTGCCAGGGAGTCGGTCTCGGTAGATGAGGTGTCGGAAAACCTTACACTGGAGGGATTAAAAATTGTTTATGAAGCAAACAGGGATATGAAACGATGATATTCGGCCCTGTCAAATTCCTGATGAAGCTGATAATTCTTTTCATGCTCTTTGTCATGTTTGTTGTTTTTCACAATACCGAATTTGGTGAAAAAATGGAGAGGAAGGTCGGCCAGTCTCTGGAGTATGAAAGTCTGAGAAAATCAGGTTTGGAACTGTACAGTAAGGTAACAGGGTCATCGGTCGTAGAGGAAATAGACCCCAAAAAATTGGCTAAAGAACTTAAAAAACAGGTGGACAGGCTGAAGGAATCAGACCCCGTAAAAAAGCTGCCGGCCAGGGCTGAGAAGATCATTGAGGAAGAGCGAAAAAGGCTTGAAGATATTATAGAAAGTGGAGGCTAGGGTCTTGCCGTCCCGGTCCAAAATCAAGGTCAGGTACTTTTACATTAATTATTTATTTTTTGAACTTTCGGTTTTGAGCCATGTCAATAGAATTAAAGGGGGTCTCTTAGAGTGAAGGAGTCCGACCTTTATCTCGTAAGGAAGTGCCAGCAGGGTGATAAGGGAGCCTTCGAGTTACTTGTAATAAAATACCAGAGGCGTATATTCAACGTTATTCTTGGTGTTGTAAGAAACAGGGATATAGTTGAAGACCTTGCGCAGGAGACTTTTCTAAATGCCTACCGTTCTATAGGCGGTTTTAAGGGGGATTCTTCATTTTACACCTGGATTTACCGAATTGCAGTCAATGCAAGTCTTAATTACCTGTCGAAACAGAAAAAGGCAGTCTTTGTGGATGAAGGCATCATGGAGACCGAGGCGGTTGTACCAAAATCCCCCGCTGGGTCTTCTCCAGAACGGAGTGTTCAGGGAAGTGAATTTGTCTCTGATCTGTCCAGGGTGATGGAGTCTTTACCTGAAGATATCCGCGTTGCCGTGGCGCTTCGAGAGTATGAAGGTCTTTCATACCAGGAGATAGCCGATGTGACGTGTAGCCCTGTCGGTACTGTTCGTTCCCGCATTTTCAGGGGGCGGGCCATGCTGATGGCAGAGTTGAAGGATCATGTTTGAAGTTTTTTCAGGAGGAAGAGATGATTTGTGAGAAATACCTTGAGATGACTGTGGAAGAGATAGACGGGGAACTGGAAGAACCCCGATCTCTCTTGCTAATGCGCCATCTTGTATCGTGTGAGAGTTGCCGTACACACTATGAAAAGCATTTGCGGCTTTTTTGTGTAATGAAGGAAGAAATATCCAGAGATTTTGTGCATGTGCCTGAGAATTTTTCCTCCTCTGTTATGGCCGAGATAGATAGAGATATTGCGCATGCAGCTCAAATGCCTGGTTACGGTGCTTCGCTTATCTCCGCTATAATATTAAGGCTAAAAGCTATAAGCTTTGCGCCTGCCTCTCTCTACCCCCTTGCCGCTTTGTCAGTAGTATTCATCCTTGCTGTTGCCGGTCTGCGCTACGAAAAGGCCGATTCAAGTGGCAATCCCGAATTGCCGCTTGCCAATGCCAGGAGTATAAAGGCCGAAAGTATGGGTAAAAAGGTGTTGAAGGCAGAGGCCAATAATGACGATCTAAGCTACTACCTCAGCCGACACGAGGCAAAGAGCTACAGACCCTCAGGTAAGTCTATTTCCAGAAGTGGTAATCTTGTTTATGCAGGCTATAATGCCGGAAACCGATAATTATCCTATGCTTGTAAGATTTACAATTCAATCCTTGCTCATAAAAACTTTCACAGTTGTTTCTTTTGTGCTCTTCTTTTCCTCATTATCCATTGCCTCGCCAGATGAATATGTTGACTCCATTATCAAGGCTTTGCTTAGGGAGGGCCAGCCCGTTTCCTATAAGGCCGAGGAAGTGGTTATATTCTTTTCGGATTTAGAGGCCCCCAGGGTACACAGCTACAAGACCGGTGTTTTAAAGCCCTACAAAATGCGCAGGGAAAGCTACGGTATTGACGGGTCTGTTGAGGAAGTCATAGTTCACGATAGCGAGATGCAGATAGTTTATTATCCATCTGAAAAAATGGTGCTCAGAAGTCCACGCGAAAAGCTAAGGACCAGTCCGCTTGTTACAGAGTTGACCAGGCTTATCAAGGCAAATTATGATGTCTATGTTGAAGGGGAGGCAAAGGTGTCTGGTAGAAAAGTCTCCATTGTCTCTATTATGCCAAAGGAAAGGGGGACGAGACCTGGCTTTAAGGTGTGGCTGGATCAGGAATATTTACTGCCACTGAAAACAGAGACCTATGATCTTGAGGGCAATATTTCCTACCAGAATACATACAGAAAGTTGGTTATTAACCCTTCCTTCAATCAAGGCTACTTTGTTATAATGGTCCCCCCGGGTGCGGCCGCATATGAATTGCCCTCTTCTTCCTCTGGTAATTTGGAAGGCAATGAGATGCCGAAGCTAAAGCATGTTTCAGGGGGTTACGTGCTGAAGGAAGCCTTTAAGGATGGAGATGAGCATTTTCAGATCATCTACCATGATGGCCTTAACAGTATCTCAGTTTTTATCGAGGATTGGAACGAGGCAGAAAATCTGAGTGCTGGTAAAATGTTCAGTCGAAGCGGGGCAATGCTTGAACGGATCAACTTTAAGGGCCTTGATGCCACTTTTTGTAAAAGGGGGTCTAAG
>JADFVX010000081.1 GCA_015222755.1 Pseudomonadota bacterium
CCATTGGTGTGGGTCATGGCAGGAACCACAGGTGATATTACCATCAACTGTACGCTCACCATTTTGTTTGTATAATGGCAGTGGTAATATAGCATCCTTTTTAGCCCCTTGCGCCAGCAGCTTGTCTGGTACTTCCCATTTAGTTCTCGAAGAGGGTATAATCCCTAAGAGTTTGACGGATTTGCCGAGGGGATGAGAATGTGCGCCCGTGAGTTTTCTTTCGGCGACTTCTCCTTTTTTATGGCAACTCTTACATAACCGTTCAACCATATCTCCTGATCTGTCAGGTTTTCTTGCCCACATTTTAGGGCCCCGTCCATTATGGGGCAGATGGCATGTGCTGCAAATCCCAGTCTTTTTTGCAGTTTTGCCTTCGATATTCTTTTCTCCCGGGGCCATTAGTTTCATGTTGTGTTTGCTGAAGGCAACGGTTCTTTTTTCCACATGACAATTTTTACAAAGGGCCGATTCAGGGTCACGCGCGATCCTCAAGAAACTGTTTGTTCCATCACCCTCTACATTTTTACCCTTGCCCTGTTTAAGTTTATTAGGGTCCCACTGGTGAGGGTTATGGCAAGAAGCGCATGAGACATTGCCATCATTTACTCTTTGCCCCTCATTGTCAAAGAAGGGCAGGGGAGTGATTTCTAACCTTTCTTCCTCAGGGAGGGCCTCAAGATAAGGATGTGTCCAGGTGCCATCTTCTAATACTTTAATGTTTATGTTACTTACAGGCTTGCCTGTTGGATGAGTGTACCTTCCTGTAAGTTTTTTCTCAGCCGGGCCTCCCTTTGTGTGGCACGATGTACAAAGTTGAGCAATTATATCGCCTTTTCCCGAAACATTTCTTGCCCACAGTTTTGCCTTTACCGGGGAGTTGTGTACCATGTGACATGAACCGCAGACCCCCGTCTCGGCTACGTTCTTACCGGCCGCGGTTGTCGCCTCTGGCGCCGTTATCCTGAGGTCGTGGTCTGTTTTAAAGATATAGGTCTTTCCCGTATGACAGTCTGCGCAAAGTTCCGGTTTGGGCGCGGCAGCTATCCTGAGGAAGCTGTTTGTCGCGTCTCCCTCCTCATTAGCCTCAGAGCCTATTTTCGGGTTCTTTGCGTTCCACTGATGCACGTTGTGGCAAGAAGGGCAGAAAACCTTTCCTTCCACTCTTTCTTCTTCTGTTGTAAGGCGCTTGCCTTCATCGTTGAATAGTGGAAGACTCGACTTGCCTCCAATACGTTTCAATGTTTTATTAACGGGGTGAGAATTATGTCCGATAGGCTTCTTGTTAGCGGCACCAGTTTCAGAGTGGCAGCTTTTACACATATTGGACATTGGGTCTTCTGCACCTACAATCTTTTGCGCCCACATCTTTGGCCCGTTTCCCCTATGTGGCAGGTGACAGACGCTGCAGGGGCCACTTCTGGAAGGGGTCTGCCCCTTAATGTTTGTCGCTGACGGAGCGCTTTTTTCCAGGTTGTGTTTTGTTATGAGAACGCTTTTTTTGTTGTCATGACATTCCTTACAGAGGTTTGAGGAGGTATTATTTGAAATGAGTATGCCCCTGCCTTTTACGGCATAGTGGGGTTTATGGCAGCTCTGGCAGATGATCTCCCCTCCAGGCCCTTTTTTGCCCCCTTTTTTTATTATACTGTCCGGGATCTTTACTTTTTGAGAGTTTATGTTTACCGGGTGGGTGCTCATTTGGTTTGCCTGCTCTAGATTTTTTGCATATCTGTCGCTGTGGCAGGTACCGCAAAGCTGTGATCTATCATTTTTTATGATGAGAAGCTTCTTCTGGGCTGCACCATGTACCCTGTGGCAGGACTGGCAGATTACCTGGTTTTTGAAGCTTCCAGTCTTGCCTCCCATTTGTTCTATCTTTTTAGGGATATTAATAGATGTCTTGTTTATCGGGTGATTTCCCTCTGCAGGCCCTGTGGCCCTGTCTATATGGCAGATCATGCACATCATGGAATCTTTGTTTGATTCACGCAGGAAAATAGGGCTGTCTTTTGTGCTCCAGTCTACGCCATGGGCTGAATGACATGTTCCGCAGTAAACTTGTCCATTCTTATCAAGCGGGAATGGTTCAGTGCCGTCGCTTCTTATGGGTATCTGAACCTTTTTTGGTGTTACTCCAATCGGGTGGAAGTTTTTCTTCCCATCTTTCCATGCAAATCGTGAATCAAGGATGAACCCGTCATGGCATGTATAGCACATCCTCTCAGTACTGACGACCCCTTGCCTGCCTGCGATTACTACAGGCTGCGCTTTTAGCTCAAGGAGAGGCTCGATTTTTTTCTGCCTGAACTCTTCCAGCCACATGATATGACATGTGGCGCACTCTCTCTGGGCTGAGATCTTCCTTGCCGCAAAGGCCGAAGGAAGAGAGGATAGTATAGAAATAGAGAAAATAAATAATAAAAGAAGTAATATGTGAGGGCTTTTTTTCATTATTTTAGTTCATAAACAGAGACCTTGTTTGCCAGCATCTCTGTAACATAAAGCTTATTGTTTTTTATAAAAATACCTCCGGGAGCGGTAAATCTTCTTATCTTGCCTCTTCCTTCGCCAAGAACATGGAGAAATTGACCTTCTTCGGAGAAGACCTCTATAACATCGATAAAGCTGTCGGCAATATAGACCTTGCCGTCATCAGCTACAGCCACACCCTTCGGCCTGAAAAATTCACCGGGCAGGACGCCCCAACTTCCTATCTGTCTCATAAAGCGACCGTTAGTTCTATAAACAACCGCCCTTGAGTTGAGAGAATCAGCAATATAGAGCTTGTCTTTATGGAGCCATATTGTGGCAGGATACCTGAAGTCTCTGTCTTGTTCCCCTCTTTGCCCCCACTCGCTAACGAGTTTGCCTGAACGGTTGAAAACTACAACTCTGTGCCCTTTATTGTCGGTAATATAAAGAAGTTTATTTGTAGGATCTACTGCAACATCAATTGGTACAACAGCGTGGGCAGAAAGGTCGACCTTTCCTTTAAATCTGCCTCTGGAATCAAATATGTGGATCATCTGATTTCCTCTGTCGGCAATATACAGATCATCAGTGCTGCTAATCCCAATGCCTATGGGTGCGGCAAATTCTCCTCCGCGATTTCCTTTTTTGCCAAAACTGAAAAGGAACCTACCGCCTTGGTCATATGCAGAAATTTTGAAGTTTGGTCCGTCTACGGCGTATATTGTCCCGTTTTTACTTACCACAATATCGCTGGGTTGGTCGAGAGGGTGGTCTTGTGTCCCTTTAATTTCAAAAAGTTTGGATATTTTATAGGTCGGGGGTTTCTTTCTTTCAGCGATAGACGCCACAGGAAGGGAAAGGATGCAAACTGTAATAAGGTAGCTAAGTATTTTCATAGTCAGATAAATAAAAAAAGGGTGTGGTATTTAAGAAAACCACACCCTTAAGATTAAAATGAAAACAGAACCAGACCTATTTCTGCCAAGTTTTTTCTGGTGCTTGCTCTTTTTTTATGTAATTTTGTCTCCACCATGCCTTTGGATCAAATGCGGGGCCTTTTGGTGCTGCAGGTTTAACCTTGCTGTCTTTTCCAACAAGTTTATTTATTGTTTCTTTATCTTCCCTGTCATCCCCACGATAGAGAGACGGGATGAAGAAATTTTTATATTTCTGGACAATACCCACGATGTTTAGGCCGGTAAGGTCACTGATCCTTTCTTCGCTGAAGCCGAGCTTCCTGTAGGGTATAAAACTTTCTTCCTCAGCAGTGTGACACCTGGTACAAAAACGCCCTTTTGGCATAACATTCTTATGGATCCTGTTCTTGAACTGCCCCTGAAGCTGTGGGTTCATTGCCAGCTGACTCTGTATTGAGAGATATTCAAGCGCAAGCGGAGAATCTTCAGGGATCTCAAGCATCTGCTCTTGACCACCAACATCGATAAAGCCGATGATCTTGGAGTAGTAGTCGTCAGTAATTTCCAGTCGACCGGTATCTTCATTGTATGCCAGTCCAAAAGGCTCACCCTCTGGTTTGTTGTCCGAGTAATTCTCCCATTTCAGGGTGATTTTGCTCTCATCAATATCTGTAACATGACAGGTAAAGCATCCGACAAACTGCGTATGCATATTCATCATAGTTCTTATGAAAGGGCGACGCTTGTGAGGGAAGTTGCCGTGACAGAGGTAACAGATCGGATTTTTGTCATTAAGCGTACTATCTTCAACCAGGTTGTGAAAATGGCGGTTCTTTTCAAGCTTACCCTCACGCTTTACTTCTTCAAGAATAGCGCTTCCACGACCAGCACCCTGCACGGCACCGTGACCGTCGGCACTTGCGACCTTGTGTTCACCGCCATGAGAATCAAGTCCCAATTTGGACGCATAGTGAGGCCCGTGATGCCCATAAAGCATATATTGGATTGTGCCATAGCCCACAAATATGAGTATAGACCAAAGCACTGCCGAGACCATCCATGCCCAGATAGGGTGGTTTTTTCTATCCCCCAAAGACCACAGGGTAGGCTCTTTATGTTTATAGTCATCACTGTATTTGCCATACTTTATCTTCTGGTCGACATAGAAGAGAACGGCTAATATTAAAACCGTAATGGCTACGCCAATATATACATCTGTCATTGTTCAGTCTCCTGCTTTAAATAGTAGGTCCAAAAAAAAGATTAAAATACCGACCATCCAGATTATTACAATATACAGCGACCCATAGGCGATAAGTTTCTGGCTGGGGGAAAGCTGTTTTTTTCCCATCTTTACTAATCGAGCTCTCTCTCGTACTTTTCTACAACCTTTTCTATGTATTTTCTTTCTTCGGGATTATTTCTAAGTTCCCTTTCGTAGTCCAAGAAGTGCTCCTCTATCTGGTGCTCTCTTGCAATCTTCCCTGTAAGGAATGTCCATTGCATTGGAAATCTCCCAGGCTCAAGATGAACGTTATACCAGTGCCAGAAAGCAATTACAAGTAGTGCAAGAACGGCCTCATGCGGATGAGCAAGCCTGGCGAAACTCTGTACGTAATACTGGTCAACAGGCAGTAACTTTGCAACTATATCGGGAAAAAGAAAACATGCGCCCGTTACTACCATAATGCTGTTTCCACCGGCTGCAGCTATATAGTGGATCTTTTGTTTGTACATAAATTTATCCATCTTCGGCCTGGTCTTTTCAAGCCCAAAGAAGAATTTCAGATCGTGAATAAGGTCAAAGGCGTCCTTTGGCATGGGAATCTGAGTTCTCCTGATGTCAAAGGTGCCGTCCTTGATCTTAATTAATGTTCCAATAATCATTGTAAGGACGTGATAGGCCATCGTAAATGTCATTGCCGCTGCATTCATACGATGAATAATCCTGGTACTTTCAATCCCTCCGAATGCCTCGTTGAGAGGCTGTGCCCAGAATGCATCGTTGAAATGAATGGGCAGCCCAGTAATAGCCAGGAAAAAGAAGGATATAAAGGTCAGGGCATGCTGAATCCTGATATGTATAGAGTAGCGTTGTATATCGCCAAGAGGATTCGAGTCTACCATCTTGTAAAGCTTGTCAGGCAGCCTGCGAATCAAATCTTCTGTTTGTTGCTCTTCAATGCTCATTTATGTTTTTCCTCCGTAAATTTTGCGGTAGAGATCATATTATTTCAAGCCCCTTCTCCAACTGGAACCATTCCTGATAGTAAGCTTAACGCCATCCCTGAGCCTGCCTACTGTCTCCAGCATTTTCAATCCAACAAGTCCGAAAAAGGCAGTGTATGCAATAATATTGTAAATTATTGATGCATAGAATATGAATGGGTTGTCACTCAGTCTCGCCGTAGGGTGCGGATCCACGTTTACAAATGATTCATCCGCTTCACCGTGGTAATGGCATTTCTTGCATGTGTTTACTCTGTTGTCAGGGTGGACGGGTGACGAGGGATCACTAGAATTTCTGATATCATGTACTGCCATATAGTAATTGTCAGAGTCAACATGACAGTCAACACAAGTAGCTGCACCCTTTAATCCATACTTGGTAACCTTGGCATGGAATGACTCATCGTAAGACTCACCGGCAAAGGTAAACTTCTTTCCCATCTCCTTGTGAAGCAGGGCCTCGTTAAGCATCTCCTGTTCTTCAAGCATATTCTCGTCCTTGTGACAGGTGTTGCAGAGTTCTACAATCTGAGTTCCCTGCCTTTTTACATCTCTTACCCTGCGGCTTGTATGCATATACCAGTGCTTTGCGAACTCCTCGTTTTCATGGCAGACATTACACCTGTCAGTTATCTCTTTCGGCAGGCCGGTTTCTCTCTCTTCAGGGTTGTAAATCGGGTTTATATGGCAAAAGATGCAGTATGGTTTATTCTTATCGACGGCTCCCTTTTCACCTTCAGGGCGTTTAGCCCTTCCATGAACACTCTTTTCGTAGACGTCAGCAATTGGCTTATGGCTGAACCTTTCCATTGTAGCCGGGTTTATGACATGGCATTTTGTGTCACAGGTTACACCCGTATTTACCGGCTTATGAGGTATCTGCTTGATAAAGTAGTGACAATCTCGGCATGGAACTCTTGAGTGAACGGTCTGCATGAATGTCGGCTCATCAACATAATAGTATTTCCTGACACCCTCGGGACTTATTATGCCCATTTTTCTATATTTATGGCACATCAGGCAGTTTTCATCATCAGCGGCAGAGCTGGTCGGAGGATTGACTCCCATAAAGAGAGCAAGCACTAGGAATACCGCAAGACATGTGAAGAACTTTCGCATTTTTTATCTCCAAATATATAAATTAGTTGAAGCCGGGATAACGACTAAATTATAAGGTCGTATAGTGTATATTAAATTTGTCGCATGTTTGTCAAGGTAAAATATAGATTGTTTGGCTAGTTTTGCACAACTAGCTCGCCGTTGATTTCCCACTTCCAGCCCACAATCCCATTTTGCAATATTTTGACATTGCTAAAGCCTTTTTTCTGCATATCCTTATATGAGACACGGCTCCATGGTCCGCTCTTGCAATAGAGAACAATATTTGATGTTTTTTCAAAGCTATTGAGTCGAGAGGGCAGCTCAGGGAAAGGAATGGCTAAGGCGCTCGGTATATGTCCCTCGTCGTATTGCTCCTTACTTCTGAGGTCTATGAGAGCAAAGTCAAGATCTGACGAGATCATCTGCTGTAGTTCTTTGGAAGAGACAGTTCTAATGTAGGGTTTTCCCTCTTTGTCGACTCCTTCTTTAGAAACCTGCCGAATTGATTCACCGTACTCGTAGATTACAACTGCCGACAAGAAAATCAACAGAAGAGATATTGAAATAAAATCCTTCTTCTTCATAGCGAGATTTTATATCAAATATATGGATATTAATCAATGTAATTATCGATCTGTCCTGCAGGCCACTTAAGGAAAACTCCAGTTAGCAGTTGACGCTTGGTGCCAGGCCTGAAGTTGTTTTGAAATGCCTGTCATTGAGTGCTCTTTCTATTAAAGATAGGCCTATTGATTATTATATCTTTAAGGTAAATGCTAAATACCTTGAAAAATAGAGACCTCTTTGCTATATTTAGCCACTATTTTTAACTTTCAGGAGCTATTTGTATGGGAATGACAATTACGGAAAAAATCCTGGCTGCGCATGCAGGACTGGACGAGGTAAGACCGGGGCAGCTTATAAACGCCAAGGTGGATATCGCACTGGGTAATGATATAACAGCGCCTATTGCTATCAGGGAGTTTAAGAAGGCCGGGGCAACCAAGGTGTTCGACAAGGACCGTGTGGCGCTCGTTCCTGACCACTTTGCGCCCAATAAGGATATTGATTCTGCGGAACAGTGCAAGGTCCTCAGGGAGTTTGCCAAGGAACAGAATATCACTCACTATTACGAGACAGGCGTGATGGGGGTTGAACACGCTCTTCTGCCTGAGCAAGGTGTAGTTACGGCAGGTGATCTTGTAATAGGCGCAGACAGCCACACATGCACTTACGGTGCTCTTGGTGCCTTCTCAACCGGTGTGGGCAGTACAGATCTTGCCGCTGCCATGATAACAGGTGAGGCCTGGTTCAAGATCCCTGAGACTATGAAGTTTGTCTATAATGGTAAGATGGGCAAGTGGGTAGGCGGTAAGGACCTTATCCTTCACACCATAGGTGACATCGGTGTTGACGGAGCGCTCTACCGTGCAATGGAGTTTACTGGAGAGACCATAGACGGCCTCTCAATGGATGGACGCTTCACAATGGCCAACATGGCTATAGAGGCGGGCGGAAAAAATGGGATCATTGCCGCTGATGACAAGACAAAGGCCTATATAAAAGGCAGGGCAGAGCGGGAAGCTGTCTTCTACTACAGTGATGAAGATGCCAAATATTTTGATGTTCGTGAATATGACTGCTCAAAAATTGAGCCCACAATAGCATTTCCTCATCTGCCGGAAAATACCAAGGGCATTACAGAGGCATCATCTCTTAATATCCCGGTAGACCAGGTATTTATAGGTTCTTGTACCAATGGGCGTTTTGAAGACCTCCTTGAGGCTGCCAACGTGATTAAAGGTAAGAAGGTACATCCTTACGTACGGACAATAGTCATTCCTGCGACACCGGAAATATATAAGCAGGCCATGAAAGAAGGACTGCTTGAGATATTCATGGATGCTAATGCCACTATCAGTGCACCAACATGTGGCCCTTGCCTGGGTGGTCATATGGGTATTCTTGCCAAGGGTGAAAGGGCCATTGCTACTTCAAACCGCAACTTCAAGGGACGTATGGGCTCACCTGAGAGTGAGGTCTACCTTTCAAATCCGGCAATAGCTGCGGCATCTGCCGTTCTGGGCAGGATAGGAAGTCCCGACGAACTGTAAAGGCAGGGGATACCATGTCCCCTTTCTCTAATCACCACCAAGGAGGAAATTTTGAAATTTTCAGGAAATGTACATAAATTCGGAGCCGATATCGATACAGATGCTATCATACCAGCCCGTTATCTCAATACCTCTGACCCTGCGGAACTGGCTAAGCACTGTATGGAGGATGCTGATCCGGACTTTGTAAGCAAGATGCAAAATGGCGATGTTATCGTTGCAGATAAGAATTTCGGTTGTGGTTCTTCACGAGAACATGCGCCTATCGCCATTAAGGAAGCAGGAGTGTCCTGCATTATTGCAAAATCCTATGCCCGTATATTTTACCGCAATTCTTTCAATATGGGGCTTCCCATCCTGGAGTGTAAAGGTGCTGTAGATGGTATCTCCGAGGGTGATAAACTTGAAGTTGATACTGACAGCGGCAAGATAAACAACATCACAACAGGAAAGTCATACCAGGCGCAAGCCATACCTCCATTTATGCAGGAGCTTATCGCAGCAGGCGGTCTTATGGAATATGTAAAGTTAAGGGGTGCCAGTGCGTAACTTAATTGCCCTCTTGCTGATCCCGTTTTTTCTTCTTACTATCAATGCCTGCCAGAAGCAGGAAGAAGTGGTTGTAGCTAAGCTTGTTGAGAAAAAGGAAAAGCCGCTTCCTGAAATATCTCAGGCAAGGGTGGATGTCTGGCTTAAGGTGACTGAAGACATAGGCAAGTATATAAGAAAATTTTCACTTGAAGGTGAGGATGTGAGTGAAAAAAGAGGCCTGACGATGCTATCTCATAGCAGCCAGCGAACACAAGTAGCATTTAGCAAGATATTTAAGGATGCCGGGATGGAGATCAAAGAATTCTGGAATATAATGAGAGAAGTGAAAAAGCTCAGGAAGTATTCTGATATAAAGAAAGAGGAAAAACGGCAGGCCAGGGACTTGGATGAACTTATTGCGGCTGGCAGGGAAGAGATAGAGAGGCTCAAAAGGGAAATGGGCGAGGATGTATCAATGGGTACCATTCTGGCAATGGAGGAGAAGATCCGGGAGTTTGAGGAATTTAAAGGGAATATCTCACCTGTTTCGGTCGGTGTGAAGGCAGAGTTGATAGTGCTGTGGGAAAGTAACGGTGAAAAAATCAATAAAGCGATATCCGATATGTGGAAGGTCAGAGAGAGAGAAGTAGTACCTTACAATCATTAAAAGAGGTTGAATAAGAATGAGTGATGTTAAGAAAATAGCAGTACTGCCCGGCGATGGTATAGGGCCAGAGATCATTGCAGAAGCGCGCAAGGTGCTTGAACTTGTTGGGGAAAAAACGGGTACTGCCTTTGAATTTACAGAGGGCCTCATTGGCGGGGCAGCTATTGATGCTACAGGGAACCCTTTTCCCGAAGAGACTCAGGAACTTGTTAAGGCCTCTGATGCCGTAATGCTCGGTGCAGTAGGAGGGCCTAAATGGGAAGGCCTTGATTACGCTATTCGTCCTGAGAGAGGGCTTCTCGGCCTTCGTGCAACGCTCGGTGCTTTTGCGAACCTTAGGCCTGCAAAGATATACGATGAACTTGTCGATGCCTCTACTCTCAAAAAAGAGGTGATCGAAGGCGTTGATATAATGGTAGTCCGCGAGCTTACTGGAGGCATTTACTTCGGGGAGCCTAAAGGCGTGGAAGTACTGGCCGACGGCAGCAAAAAAGGTTTTAATACCCTTGTCTATACTACTCCCGAGATAGAGCGTATTGCAAAGATAGCCTTCGATGTTGCGAGGCAGCGCGGCAGGAAGGTATGTTCAGTAGATAAGGCGAATGTACTTGAGTGTACGGAGCTCTGGCGCGATGTAGTTACCGATGTACACAAAGATTACAAGGATGTTGAACTTTCTCATATGTATGTCGATAACGCTGCTATGCAGCTTATACGGAACCCGAAGCAATTTGATGTTATTGTTACTACAAATATGTTCGGTGACATACTTTCCGATGCAGCCTCCATGTTGACCGGTTCCATCGGCATGCTTCCCTCGGCAAGTATGGGTGGCATGGTAGGTATCTATGAGCCTATCCATGGCAGCGCACCTGATATAGCAGGGCAGGGTAAGGCCAATCCTATAGCCACTATTATGTCTGCCGCTATGATGCTGAAATATGCCTTTGCTATGGATGATGCCTATGATGATATAGATAATGCAGTGATAGCTGTGCTTGGCAAGGGTTTTAGGACTCCTGATATTATGCAGGAAGGCGGTACTGAAGTAACTTGTTCGAAGATGGGGGAGTTGATTCTAAATGAGCTTACCTAAGGGCTATTCTGTGCTCCACGAAATAAAGGCCAAGAAGGAGGCCTTTGAGGAGGAAGTCGGGCATTGCATGGGTATCAGGCTTACACCTGAGATGGCAGTGCAGGTGAGGGAGGAGCTCCATCGTTACTATAACAGGGACCCGGGTGAGGCGCTTATGACGCTCTTTGGTGCGGAGATAGTTTGCACCGATGCAGATGAACTGGGGTTTGAGGACTAGAAGCAATAAAGTGTTTATTGATTTACGAAAGGCCTGACTTTTATTAGTCAGGCCTTTTTTTGCCTGCTGGTCTTTTTATTATATAGGCACTCCCTGCCAGCTAAACTACCTCCACCCTGTTTCCACCTTTTTCTATAGCCTTATTAAGGGCTGCCATGGCGGACTCCACCATCTCATACGGGTCTTGATCTTCCAGTTTAGCTATGCTCATGCAGGCTGTTATCCTGCCGAGGGGCTGGTCATCCTCCTGTAGAAAGGGATAATCATGAATCTTTTCTACAAACCTTCCAGCAAGGCCTTCTGCTGCATCGGGTGGGGTATTTGTAAGTATAAATCCAAAGGTGTCAGAGGCGTAGCGAACAAGGATATCGGAGCCTCTCAGTGTCTTTTTCAGGAGTGAAGCAATCTTTTTCAAGGTCAGGTTTGCGTAATATTCGCCTTTTTTGTTACGGTAATTGTCCAAATGGTCTATGTGGAGAAGGGCCATGCTTAAAGGGAACTTGTATCTCTTGGCTCTAGCAACCTCCTGCGGATATCTAATCTCGAAATACCTGTAATTGAAGAGACCTGTCAGTTCATCAACAAGGCCGGCCCTGTGCGGGTAGGCTATCTTGAGGCTGTTCAGGTGGTTTAGGAGTTTTTCAGATTCCAGGGCGTCCTTTTTTAGTACAGCTTCTATCTGCTCTGTCATCCTGTGTTTATCATCTTCTGAAATTTCGTGGGAGGTGAGGGCGAAAACGGGCGTATGCTTCAGCATGGGGTGAGACTTGATACGGTCTATGATATCAAAACCGCCGTTTGCCATTGTTGTATCTACCATTACTATGTCAGGCCTTGTAGATAGGGCCATCTCAAAACCTATTTGATTGTCACCGGCAAAATTGAAGATACAATTCTCATTTTTCAGCATATCGTTAAGAATGTCCTGAAACTCTTCATTGTTTGTAAGTGCAAGTACTGTAACAGGTTTCCGTCTTTTTTTGTGCTCAGATGCAAGTATATTGAATTTGTTGACGAGAGCGTCCTTCGATGCCGGTTTTACCAGGTAGTCTGTTGCGCCAAGGGCGAAGGCGAGTTCCCTGTTTTCAACTATTGAGTGTATTATTACGGGTATGTTGCTTGTCTCAGGATCATCCTTCAGGGCCTGTAGTACTTCCCACCCGTCTTTTTTTGGAAGCATGATGTCCAGAGATATTGCAAATGGCTTTTCCCCCCTGGCCTTTTCAATAGCTTCAGTCCCGTTATAGGCATGGGACACCTTGTAGCCAGCCTGGGTAAGATATATTGTAATTATTTCAGATGTAGCCATGTCGTCCTCGGCTACCAGAATAAGAGGGCTTTCATGCTTGTCGGCAGACTGAGGTGGAAAGGAAAGAGAATATGAAATATGCTCTTCCATCAAGGGTATCTCTTCTGCACTGAGCACGGGTATATAAAGACTGAATACCGAGCCTTCCTCCAGTGCTGATGCCACATCTATATGGCCGCCGTGAAGTTCTATCAGTTTTTTTGTAAGTGAAAGTCCAAGCCCTGTCCCTTCTGTGGACTTGGAAGTGTCTACCTGTTCAAATTCTTCGAAAATTTTTGAAAGGTCCTCATGAGGGATGCCTATCCCGGTATCCCATACTGATATCTTTATGAAATCATGTCCATGTGGTGCCCATTCAGAGGTCTCGCCTTCATTAATCTCATCTATCCTTACTCCCACTTTTCCACCTTCCGGTGTGAACTTTATTGCGTTAGAAATGAGGTTGTAAAAGATCTGCTTCACCTTGATCCTGTCGGCATATATATTCAGGTCTTTCGGTATTTCATTGAGGAGTTCTATCTCCTTTCTGTCGGAGAGGGCCTTTAGGACGGTTTCTACTTCATCGATAATATGGGTAATGGAAAGCCCTTCCATGTCGAGTTCAGCCTTGCCGGCCTCTATTTTTGCAAGATCAAGTATGTTGTTGACCAGGTGAAGGAGGTGATTCCCTGATGTGTGTATATTTTTTACGTACTTTTCCTGATCCTCGTTTAGATCGCCAAATATCTTCTCCTTCAGGAGGTCAGAGAAGCCTATAATAGAGTTAAGGGGAGTCCTCAGTTCGTGACTTGCATTGGCTATGAACCTTCCCTTAAGTTCATTAGCCTTTCTTAACTCCCTGTTGGATACCTCAAGCTCTCTGGTTCTTTTTAGTATCTTTTCTTCAAGGCCCTCGTTAAGAGTTTCAAGCTCCTCGTTCTTCTCCTTCAGAGTCTGTCTCAGGCGCTTCTCCATGCCGATGTCTTTACTGATCCCTACTGTTCCTATGAAATTACCTTCATTGTCGCTGAGATTTGATAGAGTGAGGCTTATGTCGGCAAAGGAGGCGTCTTTTTTTTGTAAAACCGTTTCATAGTTGTATACAGCGCCTCTTTTTTCTAGCATCTGTCCAATACGTGACCTTTCATCTGCGTCCTTATAAAGTGCGGATACCTTTTTGCCAATGAGTTCATCTTTTTTATAGCCCAGGATGCGCTCTCCTCCCTTGGAGAACTTGACAATATTTTTATCTTTGTCAGTTGTTATGATCATGTCCTGGGAATCATCAAGAACACACTGGAGATAGCGAAGGCTTTTTTCCCGTTCATCAATGAGTTGCCAGAGGATCAAGGCCCCTGAACCTTCCAGGATCTCAACTCTGGAACTGCATGCATCTCTTATGATATCCGCAGTTTCTGCATGTCCTGTTACGTTGAGCACGACCTTTGGAGACATTTTGCCCAGGTGCTTTATATTCATGGAGGTGGGGATCCCCAATGCCTCGGCCTTCTTTAATCCGGGGGCATCACCGTTTTGGTCTACGATCCCCACGATATCGACTGCATCGCTCTGATGGAATATGTCCAGCAGGGCGCTGCCGCCATGTCCGGCACCTAGAATTGCTATTTTTAACCTGCCTCTATTCATTGTTTTTCCTCTGGGGAGATTTATTTTGGGAGTGCTTAAGCCGATTATTCTATATTGTTAAAATTCCAGGGGCAAGTGAAATTGATCTTATCTTGACTGAAGCAAAGCTTAAAGGGCCCGCCATATTCTGCTGTAAGAGGTCTTGTTAGCTGTGTTGTAAAAAGGGTGTTTGACCTGTACCTTGATCATCTCTTTCCCCCCTGAAAATTGCTGTCTATTACTATTCCTATCCGCTTGCTGGCAAGATTAGATACTTGACTTGGCAGCTGATTATGTTAATATCTAGCGTTGCTTGTAAGAAAAAATGGAGGATTGATTAATGGGAATGACAGATTATCTTTTTACCTCGGAATCCGTGTCTGAGGGACACCCGGACAAGGTCTCTGACCAGATCTCTGACGCTATACTGGACGCACTTCTTGCGCAGGATCCAAAGTCGAGGGTTGCATGTGAGACGCTGGTGACTACGGGCATGGTACTGCTGGCCGGTGAGATCACCACGACGGCAGTTATTGACTACCAGGATGTCGTCAGGCAGACAATCAAGGAGATCGGCTATACCGATCCTCATATAGGTTTTGATCATGAAAACTGCGCCGTGTTGGTGACCTTGGACAAGCAGTCGCCCGACATAGCCCAGGGTGTTAACGAATTTGAAGACCATGAACAGGGCGCGGGCGACCAGGGGCTTATGTTCGGCTATGCATGTAACCAGACTCCCGAGATGATGCCCATGTCTATTCTCTTTGCCCATAAGCTTGTTAGAAGGCTTGCGGAACTCAGGAAGGACGGGACTCTTGATTACCTGAGGCCAGACTCCAAGAGTCAGGTCTCCGTTCAGTATGTGGACAACAAGCCTGTAAGGGTCGATTCCGTAGTTATCTCGACACAGCATACGGCAGATGTCGAAAATGAAACCATCCGAAAAGATGTCATCGAAAAGGTCATAAATAATGTGATCCCTGCCGAACTTCTGGATGGAGATACAAAGTACCATATAAATCCTACTGGCAGGTTCGTAGTAGGCGGGCCAAAGGGTGACTGCGGTCTGACGGGAAGGAAGATTATTGTCGACACCTATGGTGGTCATGGTAGCCACGGCGGTGGCGCCTTCTCCGGTAAGGACCCGTCCAAGGTTGACCGCTCTGCTTCCTACATGGCCAGGTACGTCGCAAAGAACATCGTTGCCGCAGGTCTTGCCGACGAGTGTGAGGTTCAGCTTGCCTATGCCATCGGTGTGGCCAAGCCTGTCTCGGTAATGATAGATACATTCGGTAGCGGCAAGATACCTAGCGACGATATAGCAAGAATCGTCAATGAAAACTTTGATCTCAGCCCGAAGGGCATAGTGAAGAAACTGGATCTGCTTCGTCCCATATACAGGCAGACGGCCGCCTACGGCCACTTCGGCAGGACTGAAAAGGATCTTTACTGGGAAAGGACAGATATGGCGGAAACACTTAAAAAGGCAGCGGGGATATAGATATGAGTGTACAAGACTACAAAATAGCCGATATCTCCCTTGCCGATTGGGGTCGTAAGGAGATCTCGATAGCCGAAACAGAGATGCCGGGACTTATGGCGCTACGTGAGGAATTTGGTAACTCAAAACCTCTCAAGGGTGCCCGTATACTTGGCTCCCTGCATATGACTATTCAGACTGCCGTTCTTATAGAGACGCTCGTAGCGCTCGGCGCCGATGTGCGCTGGGTCTCCTGCAATATTTTCTCCACACAAGACCATGCGGCTGCAGCGATAGCTGCCTCCGGTGTCCCCGTTTATGCATGGAAGGGTGAGACTATAGAGGAATACTGGTGGTGTACCGAGAAGGCCTTCAACTGGCCCGGTGAAAAGGGCCCCAACATGATCCTTGATGACGGTGGTGATGCCACACTGCTCCTCCATAAAGGGGTAGAGTTCGAGAAGGCCGGCGCAGTGCCCGACGCAAAAGAGGGTGACAACGAGGAGTGGGTAGCCATCCTTGACGTGCTTCGCCGCAACCTGCCGGAGAATTCCTCCAAGTGGACCGATATGGCCGCGGAGATCCAGGGTGTTACCGAGGAGACAACAACAGGCGTTCACCGTCTCTATCACATGGAAAAAGACGGAAGTCTGCTCTTCCCCGCCATGAACGTGAACGATTCCGTTACCAAATCCAAGTTTGACAACCTCTACGGCTGCCGCGAGTCGCTACTTGACGGTATCAAGCGTGCCACCGATGTAATGATTGCCGGGAAGATTGCAGTCGTTCTTGGTTACGGTGACGTAGGTAAGGGTTGTGCACAGGCGTTCAGAGGAATGGGGGCAACTACACTGGTCACAGAGATAGACCCTATATGCGCGCTCCAGGCGGCTATGGAAGGCTATCGCGTTGTGACAATGGAGGAGGCCTGCAAGCTCGGTGATATATTCGTCACCACCACCGGTAACGTAGACGTTATAGACCACGACCATATGGCTGCAATGAAGAACGAGGCCATCGTCTGCAACATCGGCCACTTTGATTCCGAGATCAATATCGCCTCACTGCGCAAGTATAAATGGGAGAACGTCAAGCCACAGGTGGATCACGTGATATTTCCCGACGGCAAGAGGATAACCATCCTTGCCGAGGGGCGTCTTGTAAATCTTGGTTGTGCCACTGGCCACCCTAGCTTTGTCATGTCCGCCTCATTCACCAACCAGGTACTGGCACAGATCGAGTTTTTCGTCAGGGGCGATGATTACGGCAATAAGGTCTATGTCCTGCCCAAGGTGCTGGACGAAAAGGTAGCCCGTCTTCATCTCAAGAAGATAGGCATTAATCTGACCACCCTAACAAAAGAACAGTCTGACTATATAGATATTCCTGTAGACGGCCCTTACAAGCCGGAGCATTACAGGTACTGATCTAAGCTGATTTGTTTTATGATGTGAAAGAGGCGGACAATATTGTCCGCCTCTTTTTATTTAGATATAGAAAAGTCCTTCATATAGGGATTTTGTCTACTACGTCAGCTGCCCTATCAATTGATTTATGAGCTACGTCACCGGCAACAGGTATTATAGTTAGAACCCCTCCAACTACACGCATAGGCATTGTAACAAGCCTTGTCAGGACGCATCCGTTAAGTTGCGCCGCTAACAGTAAAACCAATACTATCTTTAAATATCTCATACATACCTCCTTGTTTTTGTTAAAGTATAGACGGCTTTTTATTTAAGAACAACTTTTTTAATCTATATTGCTTGAAACCTTTACCCTATAATCAGTTAAACATGACAGGTAATACTCAAAAATAAGGAGACCCTTTTATCATGGCAAAGCATTATGACACCCTCAACGGACCCCTGATGCAATTCATCACTGAGCAGAAGATTTTCTTTGTAGCCAGTTCTACAGAGGGCGAAAATGTAAACCTGTCCCCGAAGGGATATGAAAGCCTGGCCATTATAGATGAGTCAACAGTATGCTACCTCGACTATCCCGGCAGCGGCAATGAGACTGCAAGACATACGAAATCTGACGGAAGACTCAGCATGATGTTTTGCAGCTTTGACAAAAAACCGCTTATCCTCAGACTATACGGGGAGGGTGAGGCCGTAAGCCCTGAAGGTGAGCGCTTTAGCGAGCTCATTTCGCTCTTTAAAGAGAAGGAACTGGATATAGTGAGACAGATCATCGTCCTGAACATTAAAAGTGTTATGACATCCTGCGGCTACGGCGTGCCCTTCTTTGAATATAAAGGTGATAGAAATCAGCTGCGCGACTGGAGCCTCATAAAGGCCAAAGAGGGAACCCTGGATAAGTATATGGGCAAAACAAAAAACCGCCTATTAGAAGACTGACGGCAGCTTTCCAAATAAGGCAGGAGCTACAGTTTCCCTTCGATATGATTCTGAATACGCCTTTGTTTTTCTTTTCCCCATTTTGACACCTCTCCTTAGATTTTAACCTAATTAGTGAGTGTGTCTACTTTTCGTGGGTAGCTTCGCGGTATAACGCCGCATTCAGCAGCTTGTCCGTTGCAATGCGGCGTTAATTGCAAACAGTTTTTTTAGACCTTCAGCCATCCATACTCTAATTACTAATTTTCGTGTAATACATACAGGACTTGCATCACGACTAGCGTTATAATCACCCAAATGTAGGATCCCATTTTAGTTCTTTTTCCGAATGAACCTGTAGGGAGGTTTACTAACTTCGCAGCTGGATAGGACATATGGATAGCAATTCTTTGCTATCCGATAGCCTGTATTTTTTATATCGTTTTCAAGGTTGATTGAGATACTGTAGCATTGTTTATTACCTCCCTGCCAATTGTATATAAAATACTTTTGACAACGATCTTCGGAGTTTAGTGGTCTTTTATCATGCGTAAACTGTGCCTGCTCTTCTAATCCCTGTCTTTTATATTCTTTAAGCAACATCTCCATCCCCAGCTGTGGCCCTGTGATTCCCGATGGAAGATATAAATCATCCCCTTCAAGCTTTTGGTCAGTGATATGTACATTAATAAACTGTAGATCTGCTCGGCGTGCATTAGAAAATGGATAATACCCTTTTTTCTCTTTGAATAATTCAACAGTTTTTTGTAGCCTTTTGAGACCTTCGACTCTTTCCTGATCATTATTGCTATAAAGTATTTCTGCAAACGCTGACTGGAAGCTACAGAATGGCGAGATGCAGATCAATAATATAATTAGACACTTCATAGGTTATGCTCCCTTTATTAAGAATTAACGTTTTGCTAAGCCGCCGCTCAGAAAGCGGTGGAACTTGTATAAACATTATTAATGTCGATTAGCATGTCCAAACTACATAGCTTCTTGCGGTCGGCTTGAGCTTGTTGTTAGCATTTTGTGATTTTCTAGTAATTCTATTACAGCATCATCATGGGCTAAAGAGTCAGTATGTATTTTGCGCATTTCTGGATCCATTTTGGGTTTAATATATTTTAATCCATTCTTCCGTTGTATTATTTTAAACCCTAGTGCCGTATGTTGACCATTAAATGCTTTATGCGACTTGTCTGCACCATATGATAAAAGCATTTTAATAATTGCTAAATTTTCATCATATTTTCCACTCCATGTATGTTTTGTGACAGCAACAATCAATGCTGTATCTTTAGTGCTGCCGAATACAATATTGGGGTCGGCCCCATGCTTTAAAAGGTATAACACAATTTCAGAATTGTCTTTTCTTATCGCTTCTTCCAGTGCGGTATGTCCATTTGCTAGCAAGTTTGGGTCTGCACCATTTGCAATGAGCCACTTTACAATCTCAAGATTGCCTCCTTCTGAGGCACCACAAAGAGGCGATTCAACATAAGCACTAGTACTGGGTTTATTAATATCAGCGCCTTTTTTTATCATCTTTTTTAACAGTGCAATATCTCCACTCCTTCCTGCCAAAGCAACAGAATCTGAATCTATAAATGTACCTCGATCAATGAGAATATTGGCAATAGACAAATGAGACTCTCGAATTGCTACCGCTAGTGCTGTTGAAGGTGGATACCCCGCCGTTGTTTCAAAAGAGGAGTCTACCTCTTGTGATCTGTTATTGGGGTTGGCTCCAGCATCAAGAAGTAAAATTACGGCTTTTTCATGACCTTCACTTGATGCAAACATTAGTGCTGTCCAGTCATATTTGCTTTTTTTATCTAGATCGGCCCCCTTTTTAATTAGTGAACTTAGGTTCTGAATTTGCCCAGAGCGAGCAGCTCTCATCAATGGGGTAACTCCTTCTCCATCAAAAAAGAAATAAACCGCAAAAACAATAGGTATAAATATTAGCAACCAAAAAAATATTGTTTTTTTTACTGAACGGCCAGAAAGTTTAGTATCAATAGTCATTATCTATAACCCTTATTGGTTATGTGTTCCGGCTCGAAAAGTACGTTACTACATCGTTTTTCTTGTAGAAATAGTACCATGCCAAAACAGTTAGAGTAGCACTGTATATCACTATCCCGATTATCGTAGCCAGAGTGAGCTCATTTGCCCACCCCTCTTTAAAAAGGGAATAAGAACCTATAAATGGCCAGAAAATTAGGGCACTCACTCTGGACCACTTAGCTCTTTTGAAAAAACCATAAACAGAAACAACCAATAGAATAATTAATGGTAACTTGGCAATTAAATCAATTCCTGGGGCGATTTGGCTTTTAGAGTAATCGACTTGGATAAAACCAAGTAAACCGAAAATCTCTAAGACAAAACCTCCAAAGCCACAAAAAGCAGCGAAAGTCCCTAGCCACATCCCTACTGGCATTATCCAATATCTCCTTGAAACTTATTACACATAACGATATCTATACTGCATATTAACGATAAGGGGAACTATAGCACAAAATTAAAGGGTATCAAATATATGCAGTAGACTTTACCTCCGTAAACAATATATAGGAGGGTAGCGATGCAGACTAAAAGGTATGAGGAGAAGAAGAGAGATATAAGGGGGAAGGTAGTTGTTGGGGTAGATCCTGGGAAGGATTTCCATCAGTTTGCAGTAC